>JANMAY010000439.1:0-8416 GCA_031360095.1 Gemmatimonadaceae bacterium | reverse complement strand
CACAGTCGGACGATTCATGAAGGGCAACTTGTCCACGCGTGCGTCCGGGATAATGGCGAGGGCCGATTCGGTGCGTCAGCTGCTCGCCTCTCCCAACACGTCCTTCGGACGCTTCCGCCGCGACAGCACGCTGATCAACCACGTCGCAGACATCCGCGCCGACCTCGCGACCATTCGCGCCGAATTGGACGAGTCGCGCGGCACCGCGGGTCGCATGCTGCATGACAGCGCGATCGGTAATGCGGTGATCGAAGCGCAGCGACAGATGGGCCTCCTTTTCGCCGACATCAAGAAGCACCCCTTCCGCTACCTCTCGTTCTGACCCATCGACGCACCTTGACCCCCCAATTGGTCGCTTCTACCTTCCCATGCCGCACGGGATTGATTCCCTTCCTGCCCGCCGTGCGCCGCGGCTCGCACCGCCACGCGCCGATCGTCCCGCTGTCGTCCGCGTTCCGCGTGCGCGTCGATCGCCGCACAGCGCCTCCCCCGCCCGCTTTCCCTCCGCGCCCGAGCACGATCGCATTGTGAACATCGCTGAGCTCAAGCGGAAATCGATGCCCGAGCTGCACGACATGGCCGACGACCTCGCGCTTCCCCCGCACGAGGCGCTCGATCGTCAACACCTCATCTTCAAAATCGAACAGAAGCTGCTCGACCAGGCGCACACGCTCGTCGGCGAAGGGGTCCTCGAAGTCCTTCCCGAGGGCTACGGATTCCTGCGAAGTCAGGACTGGAACTATCTCTATGGTCCCGACGACATCTACGTCTCGCCATCGCAGATCAAACGGTTCGAGCTGCGCACGGGCGACACCGTGTCCGGACAGGTGCGCCCGCCCAAAGAGTGGGAGCGATACCTCGCGCTGCTGAAGGTCGAGTCGGTGAACGGCGGCGAGCCGGAAGCGGCGAAGACGCGCATCACCTTCGACAATCTTCGCCCGCGCTACCCGGATGGACGGCTTCGTCTCGAGACAGAATCGGGTGATCTCTCGATGCGCGTGATGGATCTCATCGCACCAATTGGGAAGGGACAGCGAGGTCTCATCGTCGCTCCCCCGCGCGCGGGCAAGACGATCCTCCTCCAGAAACTCGCCAACGCGATCGCCGAGAACTATCCCGACGTCACGCTGATCGTGCTGCTCATCGACGAGCGGCCGGAAGAGGTTACGGACATGCAGCGCGAGGTGCGCGGCGAAGTGATCAGCTCCACCTTCGACGAAGAAGCCACCCGCCACGTGCAGGTCGCCGACATGGTGATCGAAAAGGCGAAGCGGCTCGTGGAGTCCGGAAAGGATGTCGTCATCCTGTTGGACTCCATCACGCGCTTGGCCCGCGCGCACAACGCCGTGATCCCGAGTGGCGGCAAGATCATGTCAGGTGGGCTCGACGCCAAAGCAATGGAAAAGCCGAAGAAATTTTTCGGCGCGGCGCGCAATGTCGCCGACGGTGGATCGTTGACGATCATCGCCACCGCGCTCGTGGAAACCGGCTCGCGCGCCGACGAGATGATCTTTGAGGAGTTCAAGGGCACCGGCAACATGGAACTCGTGCTCGCGCGCGAGATCGCCGAGCGACGCATCTATCCCGCCATCGACATCAACCGCTCCGGCACCCGCAAGGAAGAGTTGCTGTTTACCCCCGAGGAGATCAACCGCGTCACGCTGCTGCGGACGTTTCTCGCTGAGATGCCGGAGCCGGAAGCAATCGAGTTCCTGCTCAAGCAGATGTCGCGTTCCAGAAACAACAAGGAATTCTTCGTGCAAATGCGCGAAGGGTGAGTCATGATGCCATGACGTCGCCGGACGGCGCGGGCAGGCGCGGCCGATGGATGGCGATCGACTGGGGCGAGCGGCGCATTGGACTCGCGATCAGCGACCCGACAGGTACGATTGCCTCACCGGCGGGATCCATCGTGCGTCGTCCTGGCAAACGCGCACCGATCGCCGAGCTCGTGCGACGAGCAGAAGCGCTCGAGGCGCGCGGTGTCGTGATGGGGCTTCCCCTCGATGGCGAGGGAGACGACACACCCCGAACGTTGGAGTGCCGTCGAGTTGCCGCGGAGCTCGCGCGACGGACGATGCTTCCGGTGGCACTGCTCGACGAACGCTTCACGACGGCGATTGCGCTCCGTGCCGTGCACGAAATGGGCGGCCGGACGCGTGAGCGAAAGGGCGATGTCGATGCACTCGCTGCGACGGTACTCTTGCAGCAGGCACTGCGAATGTCCGACCTTCCCACGCTCGATCCAACCGCACCGCCGGAGTCCGATGCGACGCCAAGCTAACCGCGTGCTGTCCGTGCTCGTGCTCGGTCTCGTGCTCGTGACCGCGGCCTGTCGCACCAGTGGCACGAAGAACGTGCGCGTCGTCGTGCCGCGCGGCGCGAACCTGCGTGTCGCGGCCGAATCGCTGCAGAAGTCACACGTGATTCGCAACGCGACCTTGTTTCGGTTCTATGCGATGTTCCGCGGACGCGACCGGTCGATCCGCGCCGGTACCTACATGCTCGCGCCGCGGATGTCGTGGGGCGAGGTGCTCGACGCTTTGCATGGCGGGAAAGGAGTGGAGGTCAGCATCACTATTCCCGAAGGCTGGTCGCTTCAGCAAATCGTGCCGCAGCTCGCGCGTGTGTTGAAAGTGTCGCCGGAATCCGTGCAGGCGGCGGTGCGCGACACGGCACTGTTGCACAAGCTCGACATTCCCACGCCGACGCTCGAGGGCTACCTCTTTCCAGATACGTACGTGCTGCCGGACGGCACCACGCCGCGGGTCGCGGTGCGGCTGATGGTCGATCGCTTCCTGCAAGTGTGGCAGCCCGCGTGGGATTCCACACTCCAGCAGCGCGCGCTCACGCGGAACGATGTGATGGCGCTCGCCGCAATCGTAGAAAAGGAAGCTCGGCTGCCTGAAGAGCGTCCCGTCATCGCGGCGGTCTATCTCAATCGGCTCAGAATAGGGATGCTGCTCCAAGCCGATCCCACCGTGCAGTACGCACATGGACGGCATGTGTCTCGCTTGTTCTACAAGGATTTGGAGATCGACTCGCCGTACAACACGTACAAGTACAAAGGACTTCCACCGGGTCCTATTGCGTCACCGGGCAAGCCGTCCATCGTTGCGGCACTGAATCCGGCCAAGGTGCCATACACCTATTTCGTCGCGCATCCGGACGGCCATCACGAGTTCACAACCGACTTCGCCGCGCATTCGCTCGCTGTTCAGCGTGCCCGCCGCGAGTGGGATTCGGTGGCCGTCGCGCGACGCGACTCGACGCGTGCAGCACCGGCGAACGTACTGCCGGGCGCCGCGTCCTCTCCCGCGGCGTTGCCGGCAACCCCGGCGAGACCGCCGCAGGCCCGCCCGAAACGCTAATGGCCGCGGCCGCGCGACTGGATCCCGCGTGGCTCCGGCTGATCGCGATCACCGATTCCCTGCGCGATGGTATTCCAGGCCTGTCGGCACGCGCGGCCGCCGCCGTGAGTGGCGGCGCGACGATGCTGCAGCTTCGGCTCACCGACGAATCGGCGCGCACGCTCGTCGAAGTCGCGCGCGCCCTGCGGGTGGCAGCGCACGAGGTGCCCCTCATTGTGAATTGTCGCGCGGATGTCGCGCTCGCGGGTGGCGCGCAGGGCGTGCACGTGGGTGTCGACGACTTCTCACCGTCGGCGCTCCGGCGCATCGTACCGCCCCATTTCATCATTGGCGCGTCAGTGGGTACCGACTCGGAGGTCGGTCGCGCGACAGGCGCGGACTATGTGGGAATCGGCCCAGTGTATTCCACGGGCGGCGCGCTCGATGAGGGTGGCGCCTTGGGACCTGCGGGATTCCGTGCGCTCGCAGCACGGTGTGGTGTACCTGCCGTGGGAATTGGCGGCATCACCGCTGAGAATGCAGGCCTGCTGATGGCGGCCGGCGCGAGCGGGGTCGCCGTGATCAGCGCTGTTTTCGGCGCGGACGATCCGACGCCGCGTGCCCGCGCCCTCCGCTCCGTCCTGGACGCCAGCGGAAGGTGACGTCGGGGACGTGTGTTTCCTCTTCCCCGGTGCGGCGGTTTTGAATCGGAGTGCGCCAGCGCATGACCTTTCGCTGGGCGGCGAGAATGTGCTCGAACACGCCGGGACACGCGAAGAGGTCGACGAGCTCCGGGTCGAACTGGGCTCCTCGGCCGGCGAGAATGACATCGAGCGCGAATTCAGAGGACTGTCCATCGCTGTAGCGCCGATGGTGGGTGATCGCGTCGAACGTATCGACGATGCTCACGATGCGCGCTGCCAGCGGGATGCGCCGGCCCTTGAGCCCGCGCGGGTACCCGGTGCCGTTCCACCGTTCGTGATGTGACAACACGCCGTCGGGGAGCTCGGGATAGAAGCCGGACAGTGGCGCGAGCACGTCCGCGCCGCGCTGTGGATGCGTGACGATGGAGCGCCGTTCCGCCGGGGTCAGCTTGCGATCCTCGTGGATGATGTCGAACAGCGCCTCGTGGATCTTGCCGACGTCGTGAAAAAGGGCCACGCGCTCCACCATCCGCTGCTCCGCTTCGGACAGATCCGCGAACTCGGCGAGGATGAGCGCGTACGTGGCGACGCGCCGGACGTGCGCGCCCGTGACGGCGTCATTCGCGTCGATCGCATTGAGCAGCGTCTCCAGTGATGCGGCAGCAAACCGCTCGGCGGCGCGGCGATCGAGATCTTCGTTCGTAATGATGGCTGCGGCCGCGGCGACCGTGGCGGTGGCGCCCGCTAGGGCGGCGTTGGCGAAAGACATGCGAGGTAGCGAGGGCAAGAGCTGGTCCCAGAACGAGCCGTCGCTGCCAGCCGACGCTTACCTTGCACGATGCTTTCCGCGACTGTCGCCCCGAAAGGCGCTCGACGCTGGGCCGCTGGCCATCCGTGGATATATCGAAGCGACGTGATCGAACGACCGGCTGGTGTGGCCGGCGTCGTCCGCGTCATGGATCAGCGCGGCAAACAACTTGGCATTGCACTGTGGAGCCCGCTCTCCGAGATCTCGCTGCGTCTCCTCGACCGCAATGCCGACGCGATCATCGATGACGAGTGGTGGCATGATGCGATTGCGCGGGGAATTGCGCGTCGCAGCGGACTGGAGCGAGATACGAACGCGTTTCGTCTGTTTCACGGGGAAGCGGACGCGCTGCCATCCCTGATCGTGGATCGCTACGACGACTGCGTCGTGCTCCAACTGATGAGCGCGGGGCTGGAGTCCTGTCGCGATGCCATCGTGAGGGCGCTCGAAGCGCAGCTCGCACCGCGCGGGATTCTCGCGCGCAATGATGTGTCGCTGCGGGCGAAAGAGGGATTGCCGATGAACGTGGAGCTCCTCCACGGCACCGTCCCCGAAGAGCTCGAGGTGCACGAACACGGAGTTCGCTACCTGGCGGCGCCATGGCGCGGACAGAAAACCGGCGCGTTTCTCGACCAGCGCGAGAACCGGGCGCTCGTCGGCCGCATCGCGCGCGGCCGCGCGCTCGATTGCTTCAGCTATCACGGGTCGTTTGCGCTGCATCTGGCGCAACGCGCCGATCACGTGACGGCGCTCGATGCGTCGGCGCACGCGCTCGTCCGAGCGGAAGAAAACTTTCGGCGCAATGCACTCACGAACGGCTCGTTCGTCGAGGCCAACGCCTTCGAGTATCTCAAGACGGCGGAGCGCGATCGTACGCGATTCGACACGATCGTGCTCGATCCGCCGGCGTTCGCCAAAACGCGTGCCGCCGTCCCGAGTGCGCTGCGCGGCTACAAGGAGATCAACCTGCGCGCGATGCGGCTCCTCTCACGCGGAGGACTGCTCTTCACGGCGAGCTGCTCCTTCCACCTCACCAAGCCGCTCTTCCTCGAGATGCTCACGGACGCGGCATCCGACAGCGGACGACGCATGATCCTGCGCGAATTCCGCGGACAGCCGCTCGATCATCCGGAAGTGATAACGATTCCGGAGACTGGCTACATCAAAGGAGCGCTGTTGGAGGCGATGGACTAGACACTAGAACGGTGAACCGTGAATCGTGAACCGTCAGCACCACGGCGGATCATGAAGACTGACACTGCGGGCAGAAGTACGTCGACCGTCCGGCCTGCACGATCCGTGCGATCGGCGTTTTGCACCGGCGACACGGCTTCCCTTCGCGATCGTACACGGCCAGCCTCACCACGTCGTCATCGGTGTAGCGCGTTCCGGTCGCGCGCTTCAACACCACGGCGATCGCAGTGCGTAGCGCCGCGACCTGCGCGGTCGACAACGAGCGGCCTTTGGCCCTCGGATCGATGCGCGCTCGCCAGAGCGACTCTGCCGCATAGATGTTGCCCAATCCCGCGACCAGCTTCTGATCCAGCAGCGCGGGCTTGATCGGTCCGCGCCGTTGTTCCAGCGCCTTCTCGAGATGCTCGGCGCGCCATGCACGATCGGACGCGTCCGGACCAAGTCCCAGGTCGAGCACCTCATCCGCATCGTGCAGCTCGATCGTGCCCAACGCGCGGGAATCGACGAATGCGAGACGCGATCCGTCAGTGAACTCCAGAACAGCGCGAGTGAATTTCGGCAACGCATCGCTGCTCGGTCCAAATGCCCAATCCCCGTTCATGCGAAAGTGCGCGTGCAGAATGCGGCCGTTCGACAGATGCAGCAGTTGATGTTTTCCTCGCCGCTCCACTCGCTCGATGCGCGCACCGGTCACCGCACGAGCGCGCGAGGGAGAAAGCCTACGGCGGAGCGCAGGGTGGAGCAGGCGCAACCGCGCAATCGTACGCCCGCTCGCGCGCCGACGAAGCACCCTGAGCGCTGCTTCGACTTCAGGAAGCTCTGGCATCGTTGGTCTCTCCGTCTCTCGGTCTGCCGGTCTGCACGGACGATGAATATACCGTCCGTCTGATCGCCCGACCGACCTGTTGCCGCACGTTGACATGAGCGCTGCACGTCGCACAAACTCCTCGCGATGCCGACGCCGCCCAGTTCCGCTTCCACCGCATTCGTGACAAATCCGATGCGTTCGGCGCAGGTTCGACGGGCGCTCATGGTAGTGCTGGCGCTGAATGCGGTGTCGGCAGCGCTCAAGGTCGGCGTCGGAGCGCGAACGGGCGCACTCACCGTTCTCGGTGCGGCGCTCGAGTCCGTGCTCGATATGTTGAGCAATGGCGTCGCGATTCTCGCCGTGTCCATCGCGTCGCTCGCGCCGGACGACAATCATCCCTATGGCCACGAGAAGTTCGAGACGCTCGGAACACTCGGCATCGTGGGCTTTCTCTCGATCAGCTGCTTCGAGCTGCTGCGGCAAAGCTTCGGCGAATTCCTGGGACACGGCGGGCCCGGCGCGCGCGCGGCGACGGCAGCGGACGGATATCTGCTCGTGACATCGCTGATCGTGAACTTTTTCGTCGTCGCGTATGAGCGACGCCGCGGGCGCATGCTGGGCAGCACGCTCCTGCTCGCCGATGCGGCGCACACGGCGAGCGATATCCTCGTCACGCTGCTCGCGATAGGATCGTTGGTGTTGTCGCGCTTGGGATATGTGCGCGCCGACGCCGTATTGGGAATGCTCGTCGCGCTCATCATCGCGTGGAGTGGAATTCAGATCCTTCGCCACTCGATTCCCATTCTCGTCGATGCACGCGCTGTCGAAGCCGACCGGCTCGCTGAGATCGTGCGAACGATTCCTGGTGTGCTCGGCGTCCGGTCGGCGCGATCCCGCCGGACCGCCTCCGGCCACCTGTTCGCGGAGGTGACGATCCTCGTCCACGGCGCAACATCCGTAGCAGCAGCGCACGACTTCACTGACGGCGTCGAGCGCGCAATCGCGCGGGAGCTCGGCGCAGCCGAGGTGATTGTGCACGTCGAGCCGGTGTGAGTTGGACGACGAGACAACACGCGCAACGGATACTGAACAAACGCATGTATGATTTGCTTCCCTAACATGCAGCAGGACAGCTACTTGCGCGATTCACAGGATAGACTAGCTTAGACCCGACTCCCACCCACCTCTCCCGAATGGCGCATCGGCCGTCTCGTTCGCTCAAGCACGAATACGAGTTATACCTCGAGCGAGAGATCGAGAACTACAAGGAATCGGTGCCGCGCAGCGTCCTGCTTTCCATTGGGGACGAAGCCGTTCGCGCGCTCGCTGGAGAGCAGCAGTTTGCGCTCACGGAGCTCCTGCTCTGCGACGAGGTGGATAAGGTCATCTTCCGACGCCTGCGCCTTCCCAGCTACGCCACCTGGCGAAAGCGCCGAGTGAAGCTCATAGCGGAGCTGCGCCGCCCGGAGCATTGGGGCCTGAGTCCGGAAGACCTGGTGGTACGGGCGGTTCAGGTCGTCGCTGCCGATTCCTACGTGTTGGTTGCTGGCGCTCAGATGGAGACGCCGGCGCTCTATCTCGCGGCGAACGGTTGCGACGTCACCGCCTTCGC
>JANMAY010000394.1:0-1577 GCA_031360095.1 Gemmatimonadaceae bacterium | reverse complement strand
GCCTGCCGCCGGCGAGCGCTTCGCGGGCGCGCGTGATGGCGGACTGCGTGCCCTGGATCGCGGTGAGCGACGTGAGCGTCGTGCGCTCGGGTGCGCGCAACATCACCACGCCGGTCGACACGAGCCCGTACGCGATCTTCGCGATCTCGAACTCACTCCGTCCCAGCGAGCCGGCAATCCCGCGAAGATCGCGCTCGGCGTCGATCATCATCAGGACTTCCCACTCGTGCGGCAGCAGATCCAGCACCGACGCGCGATCGTCTTCCACCGGAGCGAGGATCGGCACCACGCTCAGGCTCGGCACCTTGTCGGCGATCCGCGACCACTCGTCGATGCGCCGCGCGCCCTCCATCAGCAGCGATTCGGTGGAGATGCGAACGCGCGCGTCCAGCGGCACGTCGCTCACCTGGCGTTCCTCGAACGAGAAAAATCCTTCGCGCCACGACATCAGCTCGAAGATCACGTTCTCGATCGCCTGCCGGAGCTGTCGTTCGAGCTCGCGCTGCGTCACCGCTTGGGCGAGCACGAGGCGGTCGCCAAGACCCTGCCCATCCTGGTCGGGAAGCGCCGCTGCGGCCGCCATCTCGGCGTCGCCGATTTTTCCCGCCTGACGAAGAATGCGCTCGATCGACGTCGGATTGCTGCGGATGCTCGCGTGAATCACGCGGCCGCCGTCGAAGAGCACGTACCCTTCGTCGTCGCGGAGCTCGGAGGTCACACGCAGCGCACCCGTCTTGCGGCTCAAATCGAGCAGCTGAAAGACGTCGTGAATGCCGAGCTCGCGAAGTGGTCCCTCGATCGCCATCGCTTACCCGTTCCCCACGGCGGTGAAGATCGCGTGGAGATCCGCCGCCGTTCGCGCGTCGCGCCGCGCGCGGCGTGCGTACTCGCCGGCCGGCTCCAGGTCGATGACCATGCGCCACCGCTCGATCGCGTCGCGGTAGCGCTTTTGTTCGTTGAGCAGCATGCCATCGAAGTACAGCGCGCCGACGTGCGATGGATCGAAGCGGAGGATTCGCCGGAAGGCATGCTCGGCGTCGCGCGCCCGTGCCAGCGAGAGGAGCGTCTCGCCGAGCGCCAGCAGCGCGTCGAAGTGATAGGGGTCGCGTTCGAGCAACGCGATCAGCTGCTCGAGCGCATCGTCGCCACGACCAGCGGCACGAC
The DNA here is from genome assembly GCA_031360095.1 of Gemmatimonadaceae bacterium. Taxonomy (GTDB): domain Bacteria; phylum Gemmatimonadota; class Gemmatimonadetes; order Gemmatimonadales; family Gemmatimonadaceae; genus AG11. The sequence goes on along the minus strand of JANMAY010000394.1, from coordinate 413 downwards.
GCAGCGACGCCAGCTCGAGGGTCGCTTCGGCGTACGTGGGCACGGCGTCGAGCGCCGATTCGAGTTCCTGCTCCGCCTCGCGCAGCTGTCCTTTCGTGCGCAGCAGCCGCGCAAGCTGAAATCGCACCACCGCGAAGTCGGCATCGAGCTCCAGTGCGTGCCGGTACGCCGCGATCGCCCGTTCATTCTCGCCGAGGGAGCGCGCGATGTCGCCCATGCGCTGATGCACGTCCGGCCGATGGGGCGCGAGCGTGCGCGCGCGGTCGAGCGCCGCGGGGGGGGAGGCCGGATCACCCCGGTGACCCCACGCCCCCCCCCCCCCCAAAAACCCCAAGAACGACAACGGGCCCGCCCCACACCAAGACGAGGGGGGTGGGAGCGCGTCACCCGCCCCCCCCAACGCCCCCCACCAC
>JANMAY010000107.1:0-5487 GCA_031360095.1 Gemmatimonadaceae bacterium | reverse complement strand
GTCTTCGCCGATCTTGGCGACGCCGAACAGCGACAGTGCGCCAAGGAGCACGACCACAGCCCAGTCGCGGAGGAAGCGCGCCAACCGCGCGCGCCACCCCAGTTCGTGCGTGTCGATGGCGCTGTCCACGTCGCCCCGACGGCGGTTGCGCAGTGTTTCCGATGTCATTGGGTCCATTGGGTCGTCGATGTCAACAGAACGCGCATGCGCCACCGGCCGAGGAGAGTGAAAGCGCACTACGGCAGCGCGTACACGCCGATATCCCACGCCGGCCGGCGAGGCACGCGAACCCGGCTTCGCGACAGTTCCCGGAGCTCGCCGCGGAGCGCGCGCCACACCGGAACGCGGCTGGGCCGGCGCCACATCGAGACCACGAGAATGCCACCGGCATTCAACGCCTTGGTGTAGCGCTGAATGGTGTCGCGTGGATGCGGCGCGTAGTACAGCGATTCGCTGAAGACCACCGCGTCGAAGCTGGCGTCGGGGCGATGTGCGTCGAAGTCCGCTTGCTCGAAACGAGTGGTGCACCGATCGGATGTCGCGCTGTTCGAAGCGCGAGCTGCAGCCTGCTCGAGCGCTGCCGCTGAGTAGTCCAGGCCGCAGTAGTGCAGCGCGGCCCCTGCATAGCAGGACTTGAGCGGGACGAGCAGCCCGGCGCTCCCACAACCAATGTCGAGGATGCGGCCGCCGGGCGCATAGTGGCGGATCAGCCCCGCCACCAGCAGATGGCGCGGCAGCTCCGCGTCACCCTCGGTGCGATCGAGGCCGTCGCGCCGGTAGTCGGCCTCCCACCACGCCCGCCCCAGGCGGAGTGCGGGGATCGACGTGGCGCCCGCAACGAGGTACCACAAATAGCGAAGCTGGTGCGGAATCATCGAGGGGCGTCCTCCGGAAAGCTTCAGTATATCACGGTTTTACACGGCACAAAACGTCGCATCTCGTCGAGCAGTTCCTGGGTTTGCTCGTCACTTGGCCAGCGGCTATCATGTTCGCCATGGTGCGCGCAACATATCGGATCAACGTCGGTGCGGCACTGGTATTCTGCGGTCTGGTGGGCTGTGGATCCGCCAGCCCGTACTCGCCGGCGCCGCTCGCTCCGGAGCCCGCAGTCGCCGCCGGCGCGCCTGTCCAGGTGTGGCTCACCACGGCCGACCAGGCTAGGCTCCTCGACCGCGAGCCCGATGCGCACCTTCGCACCGACAGCGCCACGTCGCTTCCGGTGATCACCGTCGATCCCGGCACGACGTACCAGCGGATGATTGGATTCGGCGCCGCGTTCACTGACGCGTCGGTCTATCTCATTCAGCAAAAGTTGTCCGCAGCACAGCGGGAGGCGCTGCTCCAGGATCTCTTCGGACGCACCACTGGGATCGGGCTGAGCTTCGCCCGCATTCCCATGGGCGCCTCGGACTTTTCGCTTCGCCATTACACCTATGACGATGTCGCCGCGGGCCAATCCGACAGTGCGTTGGCCACGTTTTCGATCGACGCCGATCGGGCCGACAAGCTCCCGGTGATCAAGCGCGCGCTCGCGATCAACCCGCAGCTCCTGCTGTCCGCGAGCCCGTGGAGTCCACCCGCGTGGATGAAGTCGAGCGGCAGCTTGATCACCGGCACGCTGAAGCCGCAGGCGTACGCCTCGTTCGCCGACTACTTCGTGAAGTTCATCCGCGCGTATGCGGCCGAAGGAATTCCTGTTGCCGCCATCACACTGCAGAACGAGCCGGCGTTCGAGCCGCCCGACTATCCGGGCATGCGTCTCGATCCACCGGCGCGCGCCGCCGTGATCGGCATGCATCTCGGACCAGCGCTCACCAAGGCCGGCCTCACAACGCAGATCTGGGACTGGGACCACAACTGGGATTTGCCACAGCAACCGCTCGCCGTGTTGAGCGATACATTGGCGCGCCGGTACGTGCAGGGCGTCGCGTGGCACTGTTACGCCGGCAACGTCTCGGCGCAGACCGCCGTGCGCAATGCGCATCCGGACAAGGATGTCTACTTCACCGAGTGCTCCGGGGGCGACTGGGCTCCCGTGTTCGGCGACAACCTGAAGTTCGACGTCGGACAGTTGATCATTGGCGCCACGCGCGGCTGGGCGCGTGGGGTTGCACTGTGGAACCTCGCGCTCGACGAGCGAAACGGACCGCATCTCGGAGGCTGCGCCAATTGTCGCGGCGTCGTGACGGTGAGCGCATCTGGCGTGGTGTCTCGCAACGTCGAGTACTACGCATTGGCGCACGCGAGCAAGTTCGTGCGTCCCGGCGCCGTGCGCATCGCGTCGCCCACGGGGGTGCAGGCACTCGAGAGCGTGGCGTTTCAGAACCCGGACGACGCCTCGATTGTCTTGATCGTGCTGAACGGTGGCGCGGCGCAACGCGCGTTCGTCGTGCGGGCATCGGGCAGCGCGTTCACGTACGAGCTGCCGGCGGGAGCGGTCGCGACGTTTGTATGGAAGCAACCTTAGAAACCTCTCAGAGTGCGCGACCATCCGTCGCCAGCGAGGGTTGCACGTCGCACGAAGTTACCTCACCTTGACAGTCCCGCCACGCAAGTCGGTTCCCTCCTGCACCGTGTGTTCGTGGCCAGCCTTCCGTCACGCACCGTCAAGAAGCGAGACCGTCCGCTCGTTGTGCTGGGCGTGCTGCTTGGCGCCGGCGCGGCGACTGCGGCGTCATACGGAGGCCTGATCAACGGCGCATCGCAAGGCGTGTTGTTCACCGCCGTGATGGCTGCCTCCACCCTCGTTGGCGCTCTGTTGGGCTTCCTGTTCGGATTGCCTCGGCTCAGCTACGCGGCAGCCGACGTTCAGAACGACACGCCGGATGGCGCCACCGGTGCGAACAGCCCCAATCCGGTGCCGGGCGGCAGCGCATCGACCACGCGGAAGAGTCAGTACAGCCCGAGCACCAATCTCGACGACATCGCAAACTGGCTCACGAAGATCATCGTCGGCGTTGGTCTCGTGGAGATGAAGTCCATCGGAGGTGGCGTCGTTGCGTTCGCGCATTACATCGTCGCGCCAGGTGGCACCGCGACGATCGCCGAGGAGGGCTTCGTCGCGGTGCTGGTCGTGTTTTCGACGATCGGTGGGTTCCTGTTCGCGTACATCTGGACGCGTCTCAACTACGGCGCGATGGCCGCGCACGCGGACGTCAACGTGCTTCGCCTGATCGGCGCGAGCGAATCGAAGAGCATGGCCGACCTCGGCGTCGGTGGCAAAACCACCACCGCGCGCGTCGCGATGGCATCGGGGCTGCCAGAAGGCGGCAGCGCTCGCGCGGAATTGAATGAGCTCGCGTCCACCGATCCCAACAAGGGCAAGTTCGGTGACAGCCCGGTGGGGAACGGCCGGGCGCTTCGCGCGACGATCGAACCAGCCGAGACGAAAGCCGGGATGTATCGGGTCACGTTGTGGGTCACCAATGTCGCGGGCGCTCCGCCGATCGAGGGCAACGTGACGTTCGTGCTGCACCCGACGTTCAAGCAGAGGGAAGTATCAATACCGGTCACGAATGGAACAGCAACGCTCGTCGTGATCGCGTGGGGTGCGTTCACGGTCGGAGCAACCACGGACAACGGCCGCACGAGGTTGGAGCTCGACCTCGCGGAGCACCCCGAAGCCCCAACCGACTTTCGGTCGCGCTAGCGCCAGCGAGACGGCGGCGCATTCAGGTGATGTGACGAGCGTGAGCATGATGTCGGCGTCAAGACGCTGCGCGCGCACACTACGTCATGGCCGCTTGCCAGCCCGTCTCCCCGCCGAGCAGATTATGCCCATGCCCGTTCAGCGGTTGCAGCCTCGGAGGTGGACCGAGGATCAGTTTTACGTCGCGCGCGACGCTGCGCCTCCCGGTGAACGGTGGGAGCTCGTCGATGGCGAGGCCCTCGTGACTCCCTCGCCGCACTGGACGCACCAGCGGCTCGTGCAGCGCCTCAACATTTCTCTCGACACATATGTCCGCCGTCACTTGATCGGCGAGGTGTTCACTGCACCGCTCGACGTGAAACTCCAGCCGGGATTGGTGTTGCAGCCCGATCTTCTCGTGGTACCCGCGGGAGTACTCCGCACCCACGATGATGTAGTCGATCGACTGCTGCTCGCGGTGGAGGCAATCTCGCCAACCTCGGCGCGTCACGATCGCGTGCTCAAGCGGCCGGCGTATCAGCGCAATCGCGTCCCGGAGTACTGGATCGTTGACGAGCGATCGACGACGGTCGAGCGATGGCGGCCCGACGACGATCGGCCAGAGATCGCATCAGAGCAGCTCGTGTGGCAGCCTCAGGAAGCAAGCGAGCCGCTCCTGCTCGACTTGGTCGCTTTCTTCACGGACATCGCGGTGCCGGACACGCGGGGCTAGGCGGAGACGTGCGCGCACTCTCACTGCTGTGTTTCGCCATTGCCGCGGTCGCGGGCTGCACCCACACGGGTGTCACAACGCCGGCCGATGAGCCCAAGTGGCTCGTGGACTCCATCCAGCGGATACGCACCAAGCCGGTGCGCAACCCACCGGCGGTGGTCTCGCGGTATGAGTTCAGAGATGGAATCATCGTGTACGGGATCACCCCCGGCTGCTGCGACTTCTACAACGTGCTGCTGGACACCAGTGGCGCTGCGATCTGTGCGCCGTCTGGCGGGATCACTGGCCGCGGCGATGGCCGGTGCCCCGCCGCATTGCTCGAAGAACCTCGACGCGTCACGATCGTCTGGCGAGACGGTCGTTCGCGATGACAAGCCGCATTCTCGCCGCGCTCCTCACCGCCGCCATCGTGAACGCTGAACCCGGCATCGCGCAACCCATCCCACCCGCACCCGCCCCCGTGTCCGCACTTGCCATCGTCAACGCGCGAGTTTGGACCGGCGACCCTCGACGTCCCTGGGCCGACGCCGTCCTCGTTCGCGGTGAGCGCATCGAGGCCGTGGGATCCACCGCCGAAATCCGGAAGCGAGCGCAATCCGGTGTGAAGATCATCGACGCCAAGGGCATGATGGTCACGCCCGGCTTCATCGACGCGCACGTGCACTTCATCGACGGAGGGTTTGCGCTTGCCTCGGTTCAGTTGCGCGATGCGCCAACGAAAGCGGAGTTCATCCGCCGCATCAAGGCGTTCGCCACGACCGTGCCCGCGGGCACATGGATTCTGAACGGCGACTGGGATCACACCAACTGGGGTGGCGAGCTGCCCGAGCGCAGTTGGATCGATTCGGTGACGCCGAACAATCCGGTGTGGATCAACCGGCTCGACGGCCACATGAATCTCGCGAACTCCCTCGCCCTTTCGGCGGCCAAGGTCACACGCGAAGCCAAGGACATCGCCGGCGGCACCATCGTCCGCGACGCCGCCGGTGAGCCGACTGGGATTCTCAAGGACAATGCGCAGACCCTCATGTCCGGCGCCATTCCCAACGCCAGCCTCGAGATGAACCTCCGCGCGCTCGACGCCGCAATGACATATGTCGCCGAGCGGGGCGTGACGAGCGTGCAT
>JANMAY010000366.1:0-1924 GCA_031360095.1 Gemmatimonadaceae bacterium | reverse complement strand
AGGTAGTCCGAAAGTTCATCCACCGCGTGGAGGACCTGTGGAGCGTGATGTATCGCGGCGGCTTCTATCGCGGCGGCCCGATCCTGATGAGCGCGATCGCCGGCATCGACCAGGCGCTCTGGGACATCAAAGGAAAGGCGTTCAACGTCCCCGTACATCAACTCCTCGGGGGACAGCTGCGCGATCGCATTCGCGTGTACTCGTGGATCGGTGGCGACCGGCCCGCGGAAACTGCCGCTCTCGCAAAAGAATCTGCGGCGCGCGGATTCACCGCCGTGAAGATGAACGCAACGGAGGAGATGCAGTTCGTCGACTCCTTCGACAAGGTGGACGCTGTGTCCGAGCGCGTGTTCGCCATCCGCGACGCGCTGGACTCGAACTTCGGCATCGCCGTCGATTTTCACGGCCGAGTGCACAAGCCGATGGCGAAGGTGCTCGCGAAGGAGTTGGAGCAGTATCGATTGATGTTCATTGAAGAGCCCGTGCTGTCGGAGCACGCGGATGCATTGAAGGAGATCGCGAACCACTGCTCGACACCCATTGCCCTCGGCGAGCGATTGTACTCGCGTTGGGACTTCAAGAAGATTCTGAGCGACGGCTACGTCGACATCATTCAGCCTGACCCGTCGCACGCCGGCGGGATCACAGAGACCAAGAAGATCGCGGCGATGGCGGAGGCGTACGACGTCGCGCTCGCGCTGCATTGTCCGCTCGGGCCCATCGCGCTCGCGGCCAATCTCCAACTCGACGCCGTCTGCTACAACGCATTCATTCAGGAGCAGTCGCTCGGCATTCATTACAACACGACGAACGATCTGCTCGACTATCTGAAGAATCCGTCTGTATTCGAGTACAAGGATGGCTACGTTGCCATTCCGCAGGGCCCCGGGCTCGGCATCGAGATCGACGAGGAGAAGGTCATCCGCGCGGCGACGACCGGACATCGGTGGAGAAATCCCGTGTGGCGTCACGCTGACGGTAGCTTCGCGGAGTGGTGACCAGCCAGACGGCGACGCATGCAAGCGAGCAGCCGACGCGCTCACGCTTCACCGTCATGGGGCTGCTGTTCTTCACCGTCGTGATCAACTATCTCGACCGCAGCAACCTGTCGATCGCCGCGCCGGCGATGCGCGCCGAGCTGGGATTCGACACGGCGCAGATGGGCTTGATCTTTTCGGCCTTCGGGTGGACGTACGCGCTGTGTCAGATTCCCGGGGGCTGGCTCGTCGATCGCGTGCCGCCGAGGAGGCTGTATGCGACGCTGATCGTGCTGTGGTCGGGGGCGACGATGCTGCTCGGCTTCACGTACAGTGTGTTCGGGCTCATGATCGTGCGCATGTTGATCGGCGCGATGGAGGCACCCTCGTATCCGATCAACAATCGTGTCGTGACAACGTGGTTCCCCGAGCGTGAGCGCGCGTCGGCGATCGGCTTCTACACGTCGGGGCAGTTCGTGGGCATCGCGTTTCTCACGCCGGTGCTCGTGTGGATTCAGTCGAAGGCCGGCTGGCACATGGTGTTCGTAGTGACGGGAGGGATCGGGCTCGTGTGGGCCGCGGTGTGGTACGCCGTGTATCGCCAGCCACGTGACCATGCGGGAGTGAATGCTGCGGAGATCGAGCTGATTCGCGAGGGGGGCGGGTTAGTGGATCTCGGTGACGCACAGAAAATGGAGGTCCGTACCTTCTCGATGACCGATCTCACACACGTGCTTTCGTCCCGCAAGCTGTGGGGCGTGTACTTTGGACAATTCGCGCTGACGTCGACGCTGTGGTTTTTCCTCACGTGGTTTCCGACGTACCTCGTTCAGGCGCGCGGGATGGACTTCGTGAAGGCAGGGTTTCTTGCGTCGCTGCCGTTTCTCGCGGCGTTCGTCGGCGTGCTGTGCTCCGGCGTGCTGTCGGATTGGATGGTGCGTCGCGGC
>JANMAY010000340.1:0-10319 GCA_031360095.1 Gemmatimonadaceae bacterium | reverse complement strand
CGTAAGTGGGGCGAGTCGATTGAATCGAAGGATTTTCACACGCAAGGTCATTGCGAGCGTGTGGCGGATCTCGCCGGCGCGCTCGCCGCGAAAGCCGGCCTCGACGACACCTCGCTGTTCTGGTTCCGCATCGGCGCGTTGCTGCACGACGTCGGCAAGCTGATCGTGCCGGCCGAAGTGTTGAACAAGCCGGGCAAGCTCACGGACGAAGAATGGGCGCTCGTGCGGCAGCATCCCGCCGCCGGCGAGCAAATGTTGGCTGACGTGCAGTTCCCGTGGGATGTCGCACCGATGGTGCGCAGCCATCACGAGCGCTGGGATGGCCAGGGCTATCCCGACGGGCTCGTGGGCGAGAACATTCCGCTGCCGGCGCGCATTCTCTGCGTTGCCGACGTGTACGACGCGCTGACCACGGAGCGCAGCTACAAGCGGGCATTCTCGCAGCTCGAAGCGATCGAAATCATGCGGCGCGAGGTCGGCCGCCAGTTCGATCCGGCGTTGTTCTCCAAGTTCGAGGAGCTCGTGCGTCGCGGCACGGTGAACGCACCGTCCGCCGCACAGCGCGCCACGCCGCTGCGCCGCTCTGGCGCGCACAATGCCGTCACGGTGTCCGAGGAAGACGATCTCACAGGCGCACTCGTGCGGCGCGCTTTCGTGAACGTCACCTCGGCCGTGCTCGCCGAGCGGCGGCGGACCGGCGCGCCGGTGTCGCTGCTGGTCATCGACGTCGATCAGTTCAAGACGGTGAACGACACGTTCGGCCACCTTGCGGGCGACGACGCGCTGCGACTCGTGGCGGGCGTGGCGCGCGATCTCCTGCGACCGGGTCAATACGTGGGCCGGTACGCCGGCGACGAGTTCGTGGTGCTGCTGCCTGGACTGGATTCTTCGGGTGCCGGAGCCATTGCAGAAGAAGTCCGTCGCACGACGGCCGCGCTGGCGATTCCGTTGCGCGAGGAACCGGACCGCACGATGTCGGTCACGCTGTCAGTCGGCGTCGCCACTGCCCCCGAGCATGGCGAATCCTTCGAAGCCTTGTTCACGGCAGCTGACCGCGCACTGTTCGACGCAAAGCGCGAAGGACGCGACAAGGTGGTCGTCGCGGGCGCGGCAAACGAAACGACGCCGCAGCTGGTGTTCAACCGCTTCGTCGGGCGCTCCAGCGAGCTGCGATCGCTGGTGATGGCGCTCGACCAGAGCGTGCACGGCGGACCGCAGACGCGACTGGTCATCGGTGAAGCGGGTGTGGGTAAGTCCACGCTCGTGCGCCAGCTCCTGCCTGAATCGCGCCTGCGCGGCGCGGTGATGGTGACGGGACGCGCGATGGAGAGCGAGAGCCGGCCACCATTTGGGCCATGGGCAGAAGCGATCGCCGGCGTGCATGCGCTTGGTCTCGCTCCCACGCGGCCCTGGCCGTTGCTGGGCCGGCTCGTGCCGGCGCTGCGGTCGGCAACGAATCGCGCGTCGCTGCCCGACACGACGCTGGATCCGCTTCAAGGCCATCACCTATTGCAGGAGCTCGTCGCGTTTCTGCGCGGTGCCAGCGAAGCACGTCCGCTGCTGGTAGTGCTGGAAGACATGCACTGGGGCGACACCGCGAGCTGGGACGCGCTCGAATACGTGCTCGCGCAGCTGACCACGGAGCGCATCTGCATCGCGCTCACGATCCGCAGCGAAGAAGCCGCGTACGGCTCCGTCCGCGAACGTCGCCAGCGGCTGACACGCGACGAGCGCGTCCGCGAGCTGCGCCTCGAGCGGCTGACCGCAAAGGAAGTCACCGAATGGCTCCAAGGTGCGCTGCATCGCTCGGACCTGGGAGACGATCTCCTCGACTTCGTGCTCCGGCATACGGAAGGCAATCCGTTCCTCGTCGTGCAGCTCATGCGCACGATGGCCGAGGAAGGGGTCTTCACATACACGGGCACGGCGTGGGAATGGACGATCCCAGCCACACTGACGCTGCCGGCGGGCATGACCGACCTCGTGGGCCGGCGTCTGTCGCGCATCTCACCGGAAGCGCTCAAGGTGTTGGTGACCGCCGCGGCCATCGGGCGCACGTTCAACCTGGCGCTGCTGACGGAAGCGTCAGGGGTAAGCGCCGACTTGGTGCTCGACGCGGTGGATGCGGCACTGGCGACGTCGGTGCTGGAGCCCGCGCGTGAGCAGGACGACGATACGTATCAGTTCGCGCACGCGCTGCTGGTGGACGCAGTGCTGCGCTCCGTCAGCCCGGCTCGCCGCCGCCTGACGCACGAGCGCATTGCCGGCATTCTCGTGGAGAAGACGCCGGACGCGGTCGATCGCATTGCCTCGCACTACGCGAGCAGCTCGAACAGCGCGCAGGCGTATCTGTGGTGCCGGCGCGCCGCGTCGCGCGCCATGAGCATTTACGCGCTCGACGAAGCCGCCGAGTTTCTGCATCAGGCGCTCGTGCACGCGAGCACCGATGACGAGCGCGCAGCCGTGCACGACGAGCTCGCGCGCGCGGCAGAGCAGTCGGGGCGCTGGGCGGATGTCGAACGCTCGTGCGATGCGATTCTCGCCTCGCCCAGCTACGCAGGCGAGTCCACGAAGGCATTGCCCGTCGAGCTTCGCCGTCTACAGGCGCGTGTTCGGCTGGGCCAGGGTGCCCGCGACACCGAATCGGAATGCCGAGCGTTGCTCGTGGTTGCGGAGCGGGTTGGCACCACGGCGGACGTCGTGCAGACGCGATCGCTGCTCGTGCAGACGCTCGCACGCGTGGGCGAGATGGACGAGGCGATCCGCATTGCCGAGGAATCGCTCTGGATCGCGGAAGAGAGCCACGACGACGCGTTGGCGGGCGAAGCGATGCACCGACTCGCGATTACGCTGCTCGCCTCGCGCTCGGAGGACGCGGTGGATCTCCTGCTGCGACTCATCGGTCGCGCGCGCGAGCGCGGCGATCGCGTGATGGAAGCGCGCGCGTATCTGTCGCTAGGTGTCGCGCGCATGCGTACGCGCGACGACCTCGCTGGCGCCGACGCCTTCCGGTCCGCGCTCGAAACCGCGCGCGACGCGCAGGCGCTCGACGTCGCGGCCAGCGCGTCGATGAACCTGGGCGTGATCGGGCTGCGCGGCGGCGACTTCTCCTCCGCGGCCGAGGCGTTGAACGATGCGCTTCGCTTGTACACGACGCTCCGAAACAACACCAACCGGCTCGCCGCGCTGTACAACCTGGCGAACCTCGAACGTGAGCGAGGCGACGCGGAAGCCGCGTCCGCCTTGTATCGAGAGACGACGACCCTGGCCAACCAGCTCGGTGCCGGCGACATCGCGATCGGTGCGTATGCCGGCGGTGGACTCGCGGCGATCAAGCTCGAGGACGATGCGGGTGCGCGTGCCGCCCTGGCCGCCGCGCACGGCGTCCTGGGCACGAGGCAGGATTGGTGGTTCCAAGGTCGTGAGCTGCTGGAGTCGCTCGTCATTCGCCTCCACGCACGCGATCAGCGCATGGATGCGGCACTCGCACGATTCCATTCGGCAATCGAGCGTCTCGAGGTGATGGACGTATACGCCGCCGCCTGGATGGTTGCCGATTGCGCCGCGGAGATCGCGGAGCACGACGCCAGTCTCTGGCCGGTCATCGAACGGTTGGCGAACCACCCCACCATCCAACAGTTCGTCCCGCTCTCGGCCCGGTTCACGGCGCTGAAGGACATGGCGGAGCGGATGCACACGGCGCATCTGCGGACAGGGGAACCGGTCGCACCGGCGTAAAGGCGGATGGAAAAAGCGTTCGGCGTACGACGACTACGCCCGCGCTATCGAATCGCCTCCCAATCCGTCAGCGGCGCATCCAGGACGGCCGCTTGCACCGCATCCGCTACGTCGCGGCGCAGTTGGACGTGGCGATTGCTGACACCGCGCGAGTTGATCCGGTTCGTCAGCAGTACCACGAACAACTGGCGCTCGGGATCGATCCAGATGGACGTGCCGGTAAAGCCGGTATGCCCAAAGCTCCGCGCCGAGAAGTAGCGTCCCGCGCTCGACGTGGCCGTGGGCGTATCCCATCCGAACGCTCGGCTCGACCCCGGCCCGCGGCGGCTGGTCCAGCGTGCGACCGTCGCCGGGCCGACAATTCGAAACGCGCCGTAACTGCCGCCGTCGAGCAGCATCTGCGTGAAGGTGGCGAGGTCGCGCGCCGAGGAGAACAATCCGGCGTGGCCGGCGACACCGCCCATTGCCCACGCATTCCCGTCGTGGACGACCCCCTGTAACAGCCCCCCTCGCAACGAGTCCACCGCACTTGGTGCGATGCGCCGACGCAGCGACGTGTTCGCGGTATCCGGGCGGAACTGCGTTTCGTTCATGCCCAGCGGGCGAAGTATTCGGGCAACGACGAAGTCGTCGAGCGTCGTGCCGGTGATGCGTTCGATCACGGCCTGGAGCAGCACCATGTCCCAGTCGCTGTAGAGCGTCGTCGTTCCTGGCTGTGCGCGCAGTGGACGGGCGTTGATCTGGGCGAGGTACTCGGCACGGCCGCGATGCTGGGTGAAGAGCGACGCGCCGGCCTCGAGTCCGCCGGTATGCGTGAGCAGCATCTCCACGGTGATCGTGGATTTCTCCGGGGCGTCGAGCTCCGGCACGTAGCTGTGAACCGGTCGAGCGAGATCGAGCTTTCCCTCCTCCTCGAGAATCATCGCGGCGGTTGTGGTCGCGACGACTTTCGTGAGCGAGGCGACATCGTAGAGCGTCGTTGGGTCGACCGCCGGCGACTCGGCTGCGTAGTCGAGCGTGCCATAGCCGCGCATGTGAACGATGCGACCATACCGTGCCACCGCGATCGAAGCGCCCGGCGACGCACCCTCGGCGATGGCGACGCGGATGATGCTGTCGAGGCGCATGGGCAGCATGGAATCCATGCCGACCACGCCTGGTTCGGCAAGCAGCAGAGTGTTCGTGGCTGCGAGCCGCGACGGCACAGTGGCGCGCGGTGGCGCGGCCATCGGAACGGGAGCGGGCGCGACTGCTGCCGACCGACAGGCGGCGAGGCTCAGTGCGAGCGAAAGGATGGGCGAACAGCGAACGATGCGAGTGAACATTCGTCAATTCTACGCAGTGACCTCGACATGCGCGCATGCACGTCGTTACTTCGCGAGCGAGGCGTCCTCGCGACAGTTCCGTATGACGACACCCTTTCACCTGGGTCCGATGCCGAGATCACCTCTCCTGCTTGTCGCCCTGCTGATGTCCGCGCGCATCGGTGCGCAGCAGACGAGGCCGGTCACACACCGGTTGATGCCGACGCCAGAGACGGTGGCGTGGGGCTACTACGACGCAGCGGCCAAGCCGGTGCTGCGCATCAACTCGGGAGATGTCGTCGTCGTCGGAACGCTCATCACCTCGAGCCCCACGCGACTCGAGGGTGCGGGCGTCGCGCCGCAGGACGTCGAGCAATCGCTGCGCGACATCACCGCCAAGGTGACCGACAAGGGCCCAGGAGGACACATCCTCACGGGGCCGATTTTTGTGGAGGGGGCGGATTCCGGGGACGTGCTGGAGGTGCGTATCAAGAAGATCGAGTTGGCCATTCCGTATGCCTACAACGCTTTTGGCGCGCGGAGTGGATTCATTCCCGAAGACTACGGATACGCAAAGATGCGCATCATTCCGCTCGACGCGAAAAAAGGCGTCGCGCACTTCGCGCCCGGCATCGACATCCCGCTCCGACCGTTCTTCGGAAGCATGGGTGTGGCACCCCCGCGGGCCGCTGGCCGCGTGCACAGCGCGCCACCGGGCATGCACGCCGGCAACCTGGACAACAAGGAGCTGGTCGCGGGCACGACGCTCTTCATCCCTGTGCACACGGCCGGCGCGCTGCTGGAGATCGGCGACGGCCATGCCGCACAGGGCAACGGGGAAGTGGACATCACGGCACTCGAAACGTCGCTGGTCGGCACCATTCAGGTGATCGTTCGCAAGGACAAGCACCTCACATGGCCGCGGGCCGAGACGCCGACGCACTGGATCGCGATGGGTACCGACAGCAGTCTGGTGATCGCCACGAAGACCGCAGTGCGGCAGGCGATCGAATTCCTCGTCACCGAAAAGGGATTGTCCAAGGACGACGCGTACATGCTCACGAGCGTCGCGTGTGACGTGAACATCACGCAGCTCGTGGACGGCACGGTGGGAGTTCACGTGATGATTCCGAAGCGCATCTTTTCGTCGCCGGCCAGAAAGCGGTGACCATGCGCGTGCTGGTCGTGGAAGACGATGCCGAGCTGGCGAATGAGGTCGCGAAGGGTTTGCGCGGCGCCGGCGCGCGAGTCGAGATCGCCGGCACGGCGCGGGAGGGTCGCATCATCGCGCGTCAGCCCGAGCTCGACGTGCTCATTCTCGATGTCATGCTGCCCGGTGAATCCGGATTCGAGTTGTGTCATTCCTTGCGCAGCGAAGGCATCGAGACGCCGATTCTCATGCTCACGGCGCGAGACGCCATCGACGACCGCGTCACGGGGCTCGACGCCGGCGCCGACGACTACCTCACCAAGCCGTTTGCGCTCCAGGAACTCATCGCACGCGTGCGCGCGCTCAGCCGGCGCCGACCCTCGTTGCTGCCGCGGACGGTTCGCGTCGCGGATCTCGAGATCGATCTCGCGGCCCGTCGTGCACGGCGCGCCGACCGCGCGATCGAGCTCACCGCCAAGGAGTTCGCTCTTCTCGAATGCTTCGCGCTGCATCCCGACGAGGTGCTCGATCGCGCGGCGATCACGGCGCACGTGTGGGATGACAATCACGATCCCTTCACCAATGTGCTGGAGGTGCTCGTGCGACGGCTCCGCCGGAAGATCGACGAGGGCTTCGAGCCAAAGCTGATCCACACGATGCGCGGGGCCGGCTACCGGCTTGGCGTGTGAGCGCACCCGTTCCTCCGCAGCCGCTCGCGGATCTCCGGCGACGCCTCACCTTCTGGTACGCCATCACGCTCAGCCTGATTGTGCTGCTGCTGGGGGGTGGGCTGTACGCGATCATTCGCTCCCAACTCGCGCAGCAGCTCGACGACTCGCTGAGCAATGCCACGATCGAGCTCGAAGGTGCCGCGCGCATTCGGGAGATGGAAGCGACGAGCGCGCGCGGCGCCGTCGTGGATGCCGTCGACGAGCTGCACATTCCCGATCGCCACTTGTACCTGCTCGACACGACCGGCATTCCCATCAAGCCCGCAGCGGCCGGCCCGCGTATACGCGCTGCCGCTATTCGGGCGGCGCGCACGAGAATGCCGGTGCGAGATGAGACGGACGTCGGCAATGAGCACACGCTGTCGATCCACGCTGAGCGATTCACGCTTCCATCAGGGAAAACACTCGTCGCCGTGGTGGTTGCCGATCAGGTGGAGCTCACCGATCGATATGCGGCATTGATCGCAGCGTTCGGCGGAGCTGCCGTTGCGGCGATCATTCTCGTGGCGGCGGGAGGCTACTTCCTGGTGCAGAAGTCCACCGCACCGGCCGAACGATCCATGGCGTACACTCGGCGCTTCATGGCGGATGCCGCGCACGAGCTGCGTACGCCGATCGCCGTGCTTCGCACCAAGGCAGAGGTGGCGCTCCAGCAGGTGCGCGCGCCGGAGGAATACGCGTCCGTGCTGCAAGGCATGGAGCGCGAAGCCCAGCGACTGGGTCGGGTCGTGGACGATCTGCTCATGCTCGCGCGCGCGGACGCCGGGGAACGGCCGGTGGAGCGCATTCGCTTCTTTCTCGACGATGTGGTCCTCGACGCTGCGCTCTCTCTCCGAACACTCGCCCAAGCGGCCGGCGTCACACTCGAGATGGAGGAATTCGAGGAGACGGCAATCGTTGGCGACGCCGCCTTGATCCGCGAGCTGGTAGTGGTGCTCGTGGACAACGGCGTCAAATTTACGCCGGCGGGCGGGAGCGTGCGGGTGCGTGTACGCCCCACGCCCCAACCGACCGTGACGGTGCACGACAGCGGCTGCGGAATTCCCGACGAGCAGCTTCCCCACGTGTTCGAACGGTTCTATCGCGGTGACGCAGCACGTCCCCGAGGTGGCGGCGCCGGCCTGGGCCTTTCGATCGCGCAGTGGATCGTCGCGGCGCACGGCGCGCGCCTCTCGCTGACATCGGAGCCGGGGGCAGGCACGCTCGCCACCGTCGTCTTTCCCGCGCCGGAAGCCGGCCCGTCGGACCGCTTGTCATAGTGGCGACAGGTTGGGCTGTTAGCCTACCCAGTGTGATACAACTGCTCCCCGCGTATATCCGATGCGCCGTGGCCTCGGGTGCGCTCGTGCTATGCGCGTGGCCGCCACTGAGCGCGCAGCGCATGGCCACTCCGGTCACGCGCGCCGACGCCCATCGCGCCGCACTGGCGGCGGGCACGCGGGTGGCTTTGGCCCGTGCGGACACTGCGGCGGCCATAGCCCGCTTGCTGACCGCTCGCGCGCTGCCCAATCCTGTCCTCGGTGCGACGTACTCCAAGTCGCCCCCGCAGAAGCATCTCACGCTCGATCTTCCGCTGCTCGACGCGATCTGGACGCGCGGCGCTCGTGTGGATCAGGCAGGCGCAGCAGCGCGGGCGGCGCGCCTTCTGTATGCGTCCGAG
Organism: Gemmatimonadaceae bacterium; assembly: GCA_031360095.1. Classification (GTDB taxonomy): domain Bacteria; phylum Gemmatimonadota; class Gemmatimonadetes; order Gemmatimonadales; family Gemmatimonadaceae; genus AG11. Next base: position 1,736 of record JANMAY010000340.1, on the reverse strand, counting down.
GAAGCAGCGGTGCGGGTCGAAATTGACACCACCTACACTCGCGCGCTGGCGACACAGGCGCGATTCCGCCTCTCGCGTCAGACCGCGCGCGACGCGGACAGTCTCCGCAAAATGAGCGCGTCGCGCCGAGATGCAGGCGACGCGAGCGATCTCGACGTCGATCTTGCGACAGTTGCCGCCGGACAACAGTACAACGTGGCAACCGACGATTCCCTCAGCTACATGAGCGCGCTGGTGACGGTGCAGACACTCATGGGATTGGCCGCGGACAGCGTGGCCATCGTCCTCGCCGATTCGCTCGTGCTCACGCGCGCCGACACGCTGGCGGAACTGCGCACGATCGCACACGGCACGGTGATCAGTGTGCCGCCGCCTTCAGCCGACCCAGATGGCGCCGTTCCAGCGACGGACTTTCGCCCGACACCGAGCGTCCTCGCCGCGGAAGCGTCACTCCACGCCGCCGAGCTGGGGGTCAAGCTCCAACAGCGTAGCGTATGGCAGCTGCCGTCGCTCCTCCTCGGCGTCGAATGGGGCGACCCGGGCGAACCAGGCTACCTCCCGCTCGTCGGACTCACCGTTCCGCTGCCGCTGCTCAATCGCAATCAGGGCCCGATCGCCGAGGCGAAAGCGGAGCGCAGCCGCGCGGCTGTGCAGCTGACGGTTGCGCGCCTCGAAGCGCGCCAGCGGCTCATCGAGGGCGTGCGCGAGCGCGAGCAACTGCTCGCGAAGGTCGCGCGCGATCGCGACCTCGTGATCCGCGCTCAGCGAGTGGCGGACCGATCGCTCACCGCCTATCGCGAGGGCGCGGCGGGACTTCCCGCCGTGCTCGAAGCGCGTCGCACCGCTCGCGAAGTACTCGGCCAGTACATCGATGATCTTGCCGCGCTCCTCACCGTCAATACAGAGCTGCGCGCGCTCACCTACCCGGTACTCGTGCCATGACACGAACGCTTCTTCCCGTGCGCGCCATGCTGCTGGGCGGCTGTGTGTTGTCGCTCGTCACCGCGAGTGGCTGTGCAAAAAAGGATGACGAAGCGGCGGCGGAGGAAAAAAAGACACCTGTCGTCGCGGCGAAGACGGTGACGGCGAGCATCGAGCCGTTTACGCGCACGGTGTCCGCGATCGGCACTGTGGTCACGCGCCCGGACCGCTACGCAGCCCTTAGCGCGCCGTCGGCAACACGCATCGCGAAGGTGTATGTGTCGGCAGGCCAGCGCGTCGCCGCCGGCGCGCCGCTCGTGGAGTTCGAGCAGATCGGGTTCAACGCGGCTGCGAGCGCGGCGCAGGCGGGACTGACCGCAGCGGAGCGTAACAACGAGCGCGCGCAGAGGCTCGCCAACGAAGGCATCATTCCACGAAAAGATGCCGAGCAGGCCGCGGCGGAGCTGGGAAAGGCGCGCACGGAAGCGGTCACCGCCCGGCGCGCGCAGCAGCTGTCGGTGCTCCGGTCTCCGGTCGGTGGCGTCGTCACCAGAATGACAGCGGTGCTCGGCGCACCCGCGGATGCCGGGCAGGTGCTCGTGGAAGTCGCGGACCCGTCCGCGTTCGACATCGTGCTTTCGCTGGGGCCCACTGACGCCGGCTCCGTACGACCTGGTGCTCGCGTGCATCTCTCGGCTGGTGAAAAGACCGGCGGCGACGCTCTCGGCGACGGGAGTGTGGCGTCGGTTGGCGCGGCAGTCGATACGACGTCGCGCTCCGTGGCAATTCGCGTGAAGCTGCCGTCGCCGCGGCGC
>JANMAY010000320.1:0-30426 GCA_031360095.1 Gemmatimonadaceae bacterium | reverse complement strand
CGGTTCATCATGATGCCGGTGGAGCGCGGAAATCGGCCCGCGAGGAGCGTCGCGTGGCCTGGCGCTGTCTCGGTGATCGCGTGATCGTGATGTGCGTTGGGAAACCACGCACCCCCGCGGCTCAACCGCGCGAGCCCACCGGTGAGCTGTGGTCCAAAGCGGGTCAGGTAGTCGGCGCGGAGCTGATCCACCGTGAGAAGCACCACCAGCGACGGCTTCGATTGGGCGGCAGCCGGTGCGGCGACCCCGATGACGCACGCGAGGATGCGGAGGGCACCGACGAACATGGCTCGTGTGCGGTCAGGTCGGCGCATCGGCAAAATGTGTTGGCTGGTCGAAGGGCGGGCAAGCATGGCGCGGATGCTGGTTGGCTACGATACTATCGCGAATGGCTACAGAGATCGAACGCGCGCCGATCAACGAGATGTCGACTCCGACCACGCGCGTCGTGGTGCAGGTCGCGGTCTACTATCTGTTGTTGATCGGAGGCGGTTTCCTGCTCTGGCGGATTCTACCCCGCCAATCGGCATTCGCCCCGGCGTCGCTCGACGCCCTCTTTGGCGGGACCCTCACCGGATCGGCCCGCGCCAGCGTTCCGACTCCACTCGACGAGTTCACGCTCGCCATCACGGTCGCGGTGGCGATGATTGCGGCCATCCTGCTGTCACTGCCGGTCGCCTGGATCTATCTCCTTACGCGGTCGAAGCGCGGCTATCAGCAGTCGGTGGTGCAGCTGCTCATCATCCTGCCGCTGGTCGTCGCCGGAATCGTCATTCTCGTCAAGTACAGCCTGGCGCTCGCGTTCTCGCTCGCGGGCATCGTGGCCGCCGTGCGGTTTCGCAATACCCTCGACGACAGCAAGGACGCGGTCTACGTCTTCCTGGCCACCGCAATCGGGCTGGCGGCCGCAGTCAATCTGCCGGTCGCTCTCGTCATCTCGGTAATCTTCAATGCCACGGTGCTGATGCTCTGGTACACGGATTTCGGCAATGCACCGGTCGAGCTGGACGGACGGATCGCGGACAAGCGACTGCGCCGCGCCCGGCAGCTCGCGCGCACGGGCACCTTCGTTGCCCGCATCGATCAAGAGGTCTTCAAGGATATGACCCGCGAGCAGCTCGAAGGCGTCGCGGAGCGCGCGTGGCGCCGCGCGCACGCCCCCGACGATGACGGAGCAGGGTCGACCGAGGAAAAGCGTCTCAAGTTGCGTACGGCGGACCTCGAAGGGCTTCGCCGCGCCATCGAGCCACGCCTCGAGGACTACACGAGAGCATGGCGCATGGGCACCGTCACCACGAACGATGGCGTGGATGTCGTCGAATACTTCGTGCAGTTGAAGAAGCGCACGCCCCCCGACGAGCTGCTCTCGCTCGTGCGTGCAGCCGCCTCATCCACCCTCCTCGACGGCGAGATCACATGACGATGAGCATCGTAGCGCGAACCGCGTGGGCCGCCGGTGTGCTGCTCATGCTCTCCGCCGACGCATCGGCGCAGGCAGCAAAGAAACCCAAGGTGCGCGACTCGGTCGAGGTCAAGACGCGTGACTCGACGCGCGTTCCGCCGATGTTCACGAGCGAACGCCCGCTGCCCGTCACGTTCACCACCAACCTGAAGCAGCTTCGCGGCGACAAGGGAGAGGAGGTGCCGTGGCGAGCCGCCACGATGACGTACACCGCCGCCGACGGAAAGTCGGTTGTGGTTCCGCTGCGCGCCAAGACGCACGGGGTGTGGCGCCTCAGACGGTGCGATTTTCCACCTGTGCGCCTGAACGTCAGCAACAAGGAGTCGAAGGGTACGCTGTTCCACGACCTCGACAAGCCGAAGCTCACCAACTACTGCCGCGACAACACGCAGCACGAGCAGTACGTGCTCCAGGAGTTTCAGCTCTATCGGATCTATCAACTGCTCACCCCCATCAGCCACAAGGTGCGGTTGCTGCGCGTGACGTACGCGGACAGCGCCGACCAGAAGCCGCTTGCCACGCGCTACGCATTCATCTTCGAGGATCCCGATCAGTTGGGCGAACGACTGGGTGGACTCAAGATGCGCGTGAAAGGCGCAACGGCAGACGACATCGAGCCGTCGCAGGGGGCCCTCGTCTATTTGTTCGAGTACTTCATCGGCAATACGGACTTCTCGTTCAACGGTCTGCACAACGGCGAGATCTTCTCGCAGACGACTGGCGACGTGATGCCGGTCGCATATGACTTTGACTTCTCGGGCGCCGTCAACGCGCACTACTCATCGGTCGATCCCTCGCTCCCCGTCAAGCGGGTGCGCCAGCGCCTCTTCCGAGGATACTGCGTGCACAACTCGCAGGTTCCGGCCGCGTTCGATGTCTTCCGAAAAAAGAAGGACGCGATTTACGCACTCTATCGCGACGAGATCGGCGCGCTCATGGATCCCAAAATCGTGAAAGAAACCCTCGAATACTTCGACGAGTTCTACGGGACCATCAACGATGCAGGCAGTGCGGATCGGATGTTGAGCAGCTGCGTAGGCCCACGCTGAGCGTGCCCGTCGACGAGAATGGCGAAGCATCGTTCGAGTACGACGTACGCTCCGCGGCGCAGCTCGAGGTTCTCGCGTCGTCACCTCTGCCGCTCGGAATCACCGGACGGCCGCCGCAGCGCTCTCGGCATCGCGATCTCTACCTGGACACGGCCGACGACTCGCTGCGCCGCCGCGGCATCGTCTGCCGGCTCCGCGCGGGAGAGCGAGGAGTCCATTGTCTGTCGATCTTCGGGCGCGCCAGCCACGGCGCGGGGACGCCGCGCGCCGACGCCACCGTACACACCACGGACTTCAGCGCGGCCCTTGCCGAAGATACGACGGTGCGCCGACAGCTCCAGGCGCTTGCGGCACCAGATCAGCTCGAATTGCGCTTGGAGGTGGAGGTCGAGCGCGTTACACGCTTTGCGCACCCCGATTTCTTTCGCCGCCACCGCTTCGAGCTGCACTTCGACCGATTGACCGTTCGACGCGCAGGCAACGAGCGCAGCTTCTATCGCCTGTGTGGTCATCTGTGTCACGGACCCGCATCGGAGCTGCGCCGCTTCGCCGGTGCGCTCGCAGCGCAACACACCCTTCGGCCGGCGGCGAGCGACGTGCGGGAGCATGCGGAACTGCTGCTCCGCTGGATCGGTCCAACGATCGAGTCGCGGCGGGCGGGAGTGGCCGGATCCGATCAGGCGATTCCGGTTCCACACTTCGGTGATCGCGTCGCCTCGGAATATCTCAACCCGGAACTGAGCCTGCTCGCGTTCCAAGCGCGCGTCCTGGCGCTGGCCGAAGATCCTTTGACGCCTCTCATGGAGCGACTGCGCTTCGTCGCCATCGTGAGCGCGAACATCGACGAGCTGTACATGGTGCGCATGGCCGGCCTGCGTCGCGCCGCCCGCGGTCGGTCCAGCGATGCCGAAGAGCGCGACGAGGACGGATTTACCGCTGAGGAGCGACTGGCACGCGTGGAATCCGAGCTCGCGCTCCTTCTCGAGCGACAGGCCGCGTGCGCGCGTAACTGCCTCGACGCCGCAGAGGAGGCAGGCGTGCGCCTCGTGCGATGGAATGCGCTGACCGAAGCCGAGCGAGCCGTGCTTCGCGCGCGATGCCGCGACGAGATTCATCCGGCCCTCACTCCACTCGCCGTGACGTTGAGCCCGGGGCATCCGCTCCCGCACCTGCCGCATTTGGCACTGTCCATCGCGCTCGTGTTTCGCAGCGGACCAGAAGACCGACCGCATCTGGCCGAGCTCGAGCTCCCCACCGACGTGGCTCGGCTCATTCCGATCCCGGGCCGCACGGGCGATCTGATTGCCATCGAAGAGCTGATTCGGTCGAACACGGACCTGATCTATCCCAATGCAATCGTCGATAGCGCGCATCTCTTTCGCGTCACACGCGGCGCCGATCTCCCGCTCGACGAAGAGGGCGCCGCCGACCTGCTCACCGCCGTGTCCGACGCGACCGATCGCCGGCCCAGCAACCCGGCCGTGCGACTCGAGGTGGAGCGCGCGATGCCGTCATTCGTGTGCGATCTCGTGCTCGAAAGCCTGCGCCGCGACGCCGCGGTGCAGGGCATGGACGACGTCGTCGAAGACGTCCAAGCGGTCGATGGACTGCTCGACCTTCGCGTGCTCGCGAGCCTCACGCTTCCCGCCGCCGCGGACGCAGAGTACCCGCCACTTCGCGGGAGAGTTCCGGTTCCGCCGACGCGCTCGATGTTCGCCGCGCTGCGCCAGCGGGAGCTGCTGCTACACCATCCGTTCGATGACTTCGAGCAGTCCGTCGTGCGCTTCCTGCGAGAGGCCGCGGACGATCCGGCCGTCACGACGATCAAGATCACCCTGTATCGCGTTGGCGATCCGTCGAAGGTCGTCGAGGCGCTGCTCGACGCCGTGCGATCGGGGAAGCGGGTGGCCGCATTCGTCGAGCTCAAGGCGCGTTTCGACGAGGAGCAGAACGTGACGTGGGCGCGCGCCCTCGAGCGGGCGGGCGGCAACGTGGTGTACGGGTTGGTCGGCCTCAAGCTGCACGCGAAAGTCGCGCTCGTAGTGCGTCGAGAAGAAGGCAGCCAGCGATTGGAGCGATTCGTTCACGTGGGAACGGGCAACTACAACGCGCGATCGGGGAAGCAGTACACCGATCTGAGCCTGCTCACAACGCGCGCCGACGTCGTGGCTGATGTGTCCGATCTCTTCAACGAGCTCACCGGTTCGTCGCGCCCGCCGCAAGGCCTCACGAACGGAGCGCTCGTGGCGCCCCATCAGCTACTGCCCGCTGTCCTCTCACTCATCGAACGGGAAGCCGAGCACGCACGCGCGGGCCGGCCGGCGGGCATCACCATCAAGGTGAATGGTCTCTCCGACCCGGAGGTCGTCCGTGCGCTGTACGACGCGTCGCGCGCCGGTGTTCGCGTTGCGCTCGTCGTGCGCGGAATCTGCACGCTCCGGCCCGGCGTTCCGGGTCTCTCCGACAACATCACCGTGGTGTCGGTCGTGGGCCGGTTTCTCGAGCATTCGCGCATCTACCGCTTTATGAATGGTGACTCTCCCGAATATCTCATCGGTTCCGCCGACCTGCGACCGAGAAACCTGCGCCGCCGTGTGGAGCTGCTCGTCCCGGTCATCGATGCAGAGCACCGCGCGGAACTCGATCGCGTCCTCGAGGGATATCTCGGTGACGGGACAGCGTGGCACCTCGATGGCTCAGGCGCGTATGCGCAGGACGCCGCACGGGGTCCTGGTGCACAGTCACTCATGGCCGAACATGCACTAGAGCCTTCATGAATACATCGACGCTCCACGCCGGCATCGCGCCGCCCGCCTGGCGCCTGCCAGTGTCCGTCAAGCTCGGCCACGTCTCGCTCCAGATCGCGGACTTGGCGAAATCGCTCGACTACTACGTCACTGTCCTTGGGCTGCGCGTCCTGGAGCAGACGTCCAGCGACGCGCTCCTGGGAACGACGGACGGCGCAACCCCGCTGGTGCAGCTCATCGAACGCCGCGGCGTCGCCGCGGTTCCACGCCAAGGACGCCTCGGCTTATACCACTTCGCGATCCTGATGCCGGATCGCGCCGCCCTGGGCAGCTTCGTCGAGCATCTCGCTGCCATCGGTGCCGCTGCGGGCTCGTCGGACCATCTCGTCAGCGAGGCACTCTATCTCCGCGACCCGGATGGACTCGGAATCGAAGTGTATGCCGATCGCCCGCGCTCCTCGTGGCGCGTTGTGAATCGACAGATCGAGATGGCGTCGAATCCGCTCGATCTTGCCGACGTGGTGCGCTCAGCGAATGGGGCACAGTGGAACGGAATGCCCGGCGGCACCACCATGGGACACATGCATCTTCAAGTCGCCGATCTCGATCGCGCGTCGACGTTCTACCACGATGCACTCGGGTTCGATCGAATGGTGTGGAGCTACCCGGGCGCGCTGTTTCTCGCCGCCGGCGGCTATCACCATCATCTCGGGCTCAACACGTGGGCTGGCGCGAACGCTCCGCGTCCAGCAGACGATGACGCGCGACTGCTCGAGTGGCGGCTCGTGTTGCCGACAACCGCGGACGTCCAAGGCGCAGCGGTGAGCCTCGCCGCGGCCGGCAACGCGGTCACCCGTAACGGAGAGGAGTGCGTCGCGACGGATCCGTGGGGCACCGCCGTTCGTCTTCTGGCGCGGAATTAGTCGGGCACAAAAAAACAGGCCCCGAAGGACCTGTCTTTCTGTATTGGCTGAACTTGGTTGGTCAGCTGACCGGGGCTTCAACCACCGGAGCTTTCGGACGCCGACCCCAATGACTGCGCGGCTCCGCAGGGCGGGCTCGCGCTTCCAGAAGATTCTGGTAGAAGCTGAGGATCTTGGACTTCACCGTCTTTTGCGTGTCGGCGGAGGCCGCTTGGAATGGTGCGTAGCGCTGGCGATCGCCTGAGACGTCGAACCACCACCATGCGTCGTCCGGAGTGGCGCGTCGCGCCTCGACCTTGCACACGAACGTACGGCCATCTTCTTCGAACTCGAACCCTCGGATCATCGATGCTCCTCCCACGAGTAGGATGCAATATAACCAAATGTGCGGCTTTGCGCCCGACCTCGAGAAAAGCGCGAGCCGAGTGTCATCATTCGTGCGGTACACGGAGTGGCAAACTTCGCCCCAACCTGCGAGCTTGCATGTGGTTAGGCTCGACACCGCATTTGGCAAGGTGACAATGAAGACGAAGCGTGCGGAAGAACTGCGAGAGGCCTGGGGCGATGCACCATGTGAGCATCCGCAACTCGCGAAGGTCTATGACCTGGGTGCCCACACCGGCGGATACGCCTGCGTGAAATGCGGACGTGCCTTCACGTTTCGCGAGAAAGCAGAGCTGGTCGCCAACCGTCGTACCCAAACGTCGTCATGACCAAGACGGTCTCGTTCATCGGCGCACTCGCCGGCAGTTACCTCGGCTGGTGGATCGGAAGCTACGTCGGCATCATGACCGCCGTGATCGTTTCTGGCATCGGGACCGGCGTCGGCATGTACGCCGCTCGCCGTGCCGCTTTGCACTACGAGCTGTGAGAGGAAGGTCCATCGTGCGCGCGCTGCTGGTTGCACTCGGATATCTGGCCCTCACCGCCCCCGCTGCCGCCGCACAGAGCCGCTGGAAGGACATCGGCCCCACCGCGAGTGGCAATGTCGTCTCCGTCGATCCGCGGAGCATCAAGCGGAATGGGGGCCTCGTGTCGGCGACGGTGCGGTTGGTGTTCACCACCCCCGTGAAGACGCCCCAGGGACTCTGGGCCAGCTCGAAGACGTCCGCGACATTCGACTGCGCGAAAAAGTCGCTCGCGGCTAAGGAAAACGTCTACTACTCGGACGCGAAGAGCACCAAAGTCGTCGAGCGAAAGGTGAACAAGCTGCCGGGCTACGGTCCGGCGCTCGGCGGATCCCTTGGCGCCGTCGCCCTCGACTATCTCTGCAAGCGCTGACCGCAGGTTCCGGGTCTTTCGGCTCGCTCCGCTCGCTCGGATGACAACTCGTCAACGTTTCTTCGCCAGAATCGTCCCGCGACAGTTGGCCGCGCCGCAGTGGCATGGATGGCGGCGCTTCGCGGCCGGTGAATGACGCTCCTCGAGCACATAGGCGTAGTCGTACGCCAATTCCTCCCCCGCCGGCACCTCGCGAATCGTCTCGATCCAGATGCGGCCATCTTCGATCACGGCATCGCAGTTCGGATCGCACGAATGGTTGATGAATCGCGCCTCGTTTCCGTCCACAGCCGCGTCGATGACGACGTCATCGTCGATGGCGAAGAGAAAGGTGTGATGGCGCTCCCCGGCCACATCCGGGTAGCGCGCGTCGGCCTCCGCCGGAGTGAGGCGCTCACCCGCGTACTCGATGAGCCGCACGCCGGCCGAGATGGGCCGCGTGGCGAACGCACCGAGGCCCTGCATGGGCGACGCGCGGATCTCGAAAAGGCGTTCGCGTGAGGAGGATGACACGTACGCAATTGTAGCGGGTGTATCTTCCTCGGATGACCCCGCGCACCGATCGCCCAACAACTCCTCCTGAACAGCCCGCCGGATTTTCCGGTCTCGGTCTCGATCAACGTATCGTCGACGCACTCGCCGTCCTCGGCTACGAGGAGCCCACGCCCGTGCAACGCGAAGCAATTCCACCATTGCTCGCTGGACGCGACCTCCTCGGGCAAGCGGCCACGGGAACCGGCAAGACGGCCGCCTTCGCGCTGCCGCTGCTGCACACGCTCACCCCCGACGCACCGCCGCGCGAGCGCACGACGGCGCTCATCCTCGTGCCCACGCGAGAGCTCGCGATGCAGGTCGCGGAGGCGGTGCACAAGTACGGCAAGGCGCTCGGTGTCATTGCGATTCCGATCTACGGTGGCGCACCGATGGAAACACAGTTGCGCGCGCTCAAGCGCGGGGTGGACGTGGTCGTCGCGACCCCTGGCCGCGCACTCGATCACATCCGCCGCAAGACGCTTCGGCTTGACAACGTGAAAGTCGTCATCCTCGATGAAGCCGACGAGATGCTCGACATGGGATTCGCCGATGATCTCGAGGCGATCTTGAGCGAAACGCCGAGCGCGCGTCAGACCGCGCTGTTCTCGGCGACGCTGCCGCCGCGCATCGCCGACATCGCGAACAAGCATCTCAAGAACCCTGTCCGCGTGCGCATCGACCGCGAGGTGGTGCCCGCAGGCTCCGCGCCTCGTGTGCGGCAGGTGGCGTACATCGTGGGACGCGCGCACAAAATGGCGACGTTGGGTCGCGTGCTCGACGTGGAGAATCCCACGTCGGCGATCGTATTCTGTCGCACGCGCACCGAGGTCGACGAGCTCGCCGAAAGTCTGAATGGGCGCGGCTATCGCGCCGAGGCACTGCATGGGGGTCTGTCGCAAGAGCAGCGCGATCGTGTGATGAAGAAATTTCGCGCGAATACCGCGGACCTCCTCATTGCCACCGATGTGGCCGCACGCGGGCTCGACGTAGAACATGTCTCCCATGTCGTGAATTACGACGTGCCCACATCGGCCGAAGCGTACGTGCACCGCATCGGCCGCACCGGACGCGCTGGACGCGACGGCGTGGCCATTACACTTGCCGAGCCACGTGAGCATCGCCTGCTGCGCAACATCGAGTATCTCACCAAGCAAAAGATCGAGATCTGCGCGGTGCCAACGGTTGCCGATCTGCGCGCGCGCCGGATCGAGATGACGAAGGCGTCATTGCACGAAGTCATTCTCGCTGGCGACCTCGATCATTTTCGCGCTGTGGTCGATTCGCTCGCGCAGGAGTTCGACATCATGGATGTTGCGGCGGCGGCCGTGAAGATGGCGGACGCGAAGGACGGTGCGGAGGCGGAGGAGATCCCGACGGTTGCGCTGCGGCCCGAGCGGCCGACGTCGCGCGAGGACCGGTCTCGCGCGCCGACTCCGAAAGCGGGCTCGTCACGCCACGAGGCCGCCAAGTCTGGAGGCAAGAAACGTCACGAGCGCATCACGCCCGAGTGGGATGTGGCGCGCCTCTATATCGGTGCGGGGCGCAATTCGAAGATTCGCCCCGCGGACCTCGTCGGCGCGATCGTGAACGAAGCCGGCGTGGATCCGCGAGCAATTGGTGCCATTCAGATCACCGATCGCTTTTCGCTCGTCGAAGTCCCAGATGAGATCGCCGAGAGCATCATCGAGACGCTGCGTGGAACGACGATCAAAGGGAAGCGCGTGCCGGTACGGCGCGACCGGGAGCAGGGTGGCGCAGGGTGACCGCTGTCTACATTCGTGAAGTATCTTTCGGCGCACCCTTTCGCCTGCGAGCTTGTTCAATGTCTTTTCGTTCGTTCCTCAGCGCGACTCTCGTTCTCGCCATCGCGGCGTGCGGGTCGAGCTCCGAGCCAACCGCGTCCGTGCCCATCGAATCCACCACGTTTGCGCCGTCATTGGGTGTGAATCTCGCCACCTCCACCCGGACACCGTCCGGGATGTACTACCGCGACATCACCGTGGGTTCCGGTGCGACCCTGACCGCTGGCCAGCAGGTCGGTGTGTTCTACGCAGGCGCGCTCGCCAACGGCAGCCAGTTCGATGCGCGCCAGGCGCCGAGCACGCCGTTCTCGTTCAAGCTCGGATCCGGCCAGGTCATCCGCGGATGGGATGAGGGCGTTGCTGGGATGAAGATCGGTGGGAAGCGGCAGCTGATCATACCGCCCGCGCTGGGATACGGCGGGAACGCCAATGGTCCCATTCCGGCTAATTCCGTGCTCGTGTTTACCGTCGAAGCGGTCAGCGCGCAGTAGTCTTCCGCACTCCTGGGGTCCATGAACTGCTACGTCTACTACATCGCGGAGAAGGTGGAAGGTGCCCAGGAGATGCAGCGTTTCGCGCATCCCATTCACGTGGGCATCGTCTCGGCCACCGATCACGAAGCGGCATATACGAGCGTGCTCGAGAACCTTCGGCCGACCTTTGCTGACGCGCCGCAACCGCTCGAAGTACGGTTCGAGGTCATCACTCCGCCGCGAGGAGAGTCTGGCGTGTGGCGGCACGGTAAGCCCATCGACACGGACATCACCTTTACGTCCGCAGACTGATCGGTGCCCGCAAACCGTGAACCGTGGAGCCACGGTTCACGGTTCACGCCATCAGGGCACGATCGACAGCGGCGCCGCCGACTGCACTTGCACCGTCCGTTGCTCTCCGAGGTGCAGAATCCCCTTCACCCAATCCCAGTCGCGCGCCACCCCACCGTTCTCCATCAGCATGAGCGCCACTTCACCCGCTTCATTCGGATCCATCCGCAGACACCCATGCGACGCCGCCGAGCCGAGCGACTCCGTGGCGCCCGTACCGTGGATGTAATAGTCCGGCTCCTGAAAGAAGATCTTCACGAGCTTCATCGGATTGGCGGGATGCCCCGGATCCTTGGCGGACTTGCCCTGTGCCCACTTGGCGTCGGGCGGTACCCATGCCGGGTTCCAGACGATCTTGCGAAGATTGAAGGTCCCGGTAGGGGTGGGATGCGCGGCTGCGCCGATCGCCACACTGTACGATTTCACGATCTCACCGTCGCGCAGCACCGTCAGCGTGCGTTGGCTGAGACTAGCCTCGAGCCGCAGAGAGGATTCGGACGCGCTCGGTGACCGGGCGGCACCCAATCCGAACACTAGAGCACCAGCGATCGGAACCGCGAACAGTGCGATCAGCGAACGCGAGCGTCTCGACATGACTCGGCGAATTCGGGGCAAGTGATTCGTCATGGCGTAAACACTTGGCAAAGGACGTTCCACTCAAAGCAGGGTTCGGGGCCCGCCTGATCGTTGTCGGCCCACGGCGGAGCGCTTCCCGCTGGACTCGTGACACCTCATTGGTAGCTATGTCTCCCTTTCTCTCAGTACTGCTCCTAGCCGCCGCAGTCGAGCCCGCCGACAGTCTCACCGGACCAGGCGTATCCAAAGCACTCGCGGAGCAACGCGCCCGGCAGATCACTGACGTGCGATACGCACTGGATCTGGATGTCACGCGGCGCGACAGCGCGCTCGGCCGGGCACGCCTGTCGTTTACTCGGCGAGCCGGCGGCGACGTCGTCCTCGATTTCCGCGGACTCGGCTATTCGCGCGTCGTGGCGAATGGTGCTCCGATCGAGCCACGCGCCGAGCACGGACATTTGGTCATTCCATCTGCTTCGCTGCGGATGGGCGCGAACGAGATCGCACTCGACTTCGTCGCTGCTATCGCACCGGCTGGCGCGAGCATCATCCGCGTGCACGATGCCACCGACGGCGCCGAGTACCTGTACACGCTGCTCGTTCCCGCCGACGCGAATCAACTCTTTCCGTGCTTCGATCAGCCCGACCTCAAGGCGCGCGTGACGCTGACGCTCACCACGCCGCTCGGTTGGACCGCCATCGCGAACGGCAGGCGCGCCCAGATGGACTCGACGTTGGCACTGCGTTTTCGATTCGCCGAAACCGAGCCGATCAGCACCTACCTCATCGCGTTCGCCGCGGGGCCATGGGCCGTTCGGTCTGCGACGGTCGACGGGCATGCGATCTCGCTGTACGCCCGCGCATCGCGCATGCGCGAGGTCGAAGCCGATACTCTGATCGCGCTGAATGCGCACGCGCTCGCGTGGCTGGAGCGCTACACGGCTCAGCCATTTCCATTTCAGAAATTCGACATGGTGCTCGCGCCAGCATTTCCCTTTGGCGGCATGGAGCACCCCGGCGCGGTGTTTTACAACGAGGAGAGCTTCATCTTCCGCGAGCGTCCAACGCTTTCGCAACAACTGGGTCGCGAGGCCACGATCTTTCACGAAGTGGCGCACCAATGGTTCGGTGATTTCGCGACGATGCGCTGGTTCGACGATCTCTGGCTCAAGGAAGGTTTTGCCACGTACCTGGCCGCGGTGATGCAGAGCGAGATCGATCCCGCGGCGAACGCGTGGAAGACGTTCTACCTACGCAACAAGCCAGCTGCCTATGCGGTCGACGCCTCGGCGGGCACGACACCCGTGTGGCAATCGCTCGGCAATCTCGATCGAGCCAAGAGCAACTACGGCGCGATCGTCTACAACAAAGCGCCGGGCATTCTCAAACAGCTGAACTATCTCGTCGGCGACACCGTATTTCGTGATGGACTCCGCAACTACCTCCGCGAGCATCGATATGGAAACGCGACGTGGCGCGATTTGCTCGCGGCCGTGGGTACGGCGGCGCATCGGCCATTGTCGGAGTGGGGGGAGCGATACATTCGGAGGCCGGGAATGCCTGTGCTCCAGCAAGTTGTGGAGCAGGGAGGCGATGGACGCGTGCGGCGGATCGTGCTCACGCAGCAGCCCGCGCGCGCCCTCTCGGGCACGTCCCCGTGGCCCGCGCGCGTTGAGCTTCTGCTGGGGTATATCAACCGTCCATCGACGCGCATTCCCGTCGAGCTGCGCGGTCGCACGACCGTCGTGCCGATCAGCCAGATGCAAACACCGGACTACGTCTTCGCCAATGCAGGTGACTTCGGATACACACTGGTGCGTCTCGATCCGCGCACAACCACGTGGCTGGAGCAGCATATCGGAACGGTGCGCGACGACTTTCTCCGAGCGATGCTGTGGGGCGCGCTGTGGGACGAAGTGCGCGATGCGCGACTGGCTCCGGCGCGGTTCATTCAAACGGTCTTGCGCGAGCTTCCCGGCGAGCGAGACGAGCAGATCGTACCCGTTCTACTCGGGCGACTAGCACGGACAACGACCACGTACCTCTCGATAGCGGATCGAGATCGCTACACACCGCACGTCGAGGGCGTGTTGCAGTCCGGAGCCAGCGACACGAGCCGCACCTACGGGCTCCGCAAGAATCACCTCGATGCGTTCATCGCCACCGCGCAGACGCCAACGGCGCTTGCCGCGCTCGACGCGATGCTCGACGAAACGGATGCAGCCGGGGCGCCGCTTCGTGCCCCGACCCGATGGGCGATCGTCACGACACTCGTCGCCCGCGCCGCACCGACAGCCGACGCCAGGCTGTCTGCGGAAGTGCTGCGCGACTCGACCACCGAGGGAAAGCGGCGCGCGTTCGTTGCCGGTTCCGCGCGTCCGGACTCCGCGACCAAGGCCCTGTACTGGTCACGCTACTTCGGCGATCGCGAGCTCAACGAGGACTGGGTCACAGCCAGTCTTCGATCCTTCCACGAACCCGCGCAGGATCACCTCACGCGTCGCTATCTAGTGCCGGCGCTCGACAGCCTGCCGTGGATTCAGCGCAATCGACGGATCTTCTTTCTCGGTAGTTGGGTAGGAGCAACGATGGATGGGCAGCACTCTTCCGGCGCATTGTCCGATGTGGACGCAGTGCTGCATCGTCGGCGATCTTTATCCCACGACTTGCGGGAGAAGATTCTGCAAGCACGCGACGAGTTGGACCGCACGGTGGCCATTCGTCGCGCGTTCCCGTAGGGAGAGAATTCACGACACATGCATGCAACACTTCGCGCTCTTGGTCGTCTTCAGGGAAGACAAAATGTGCGCCCTGCCCTGGCAGGTGAACCGCACTCGAGCATAGATTGCCGACTCAACCGTCGATCCCGCCTCATGCTGCACGCCCTTCTCATCAGTGTCCTCTCCGCCAACGTGATCGCGGCCGCTCCGGCGCCCGCGTACGTTGAGCCCCTTGTCGTGCCGGTAGCGGCACCGCCGCTGGCGCTCGTCGACAGCATCGTCGTTGAGAAGAAGGCCAGGCGCCTCACGCTCTTTCGCGATGGCAAGCCGACGCGAAGCTTCATGGTCGCGCTGGGTGCGAGCCCCGTCGGGGACAAGCTGCGCGCCGGCGACCACCGGACGCCCGAGGGCCTTTTCTACATCGACTCTCGCCAGCCGAACAGCAAATACCATCTGGCACTCCACATCTCGTATCCCGACGCCGCGCATCGCGCGCGCTCGGAGGCACTCGGCGCCGAGCCGGGCGGCGACATCATGATCCATGGCCTGCCGAACGGACTTGGGTCCGCGGGCGCAGCACACCGCCTGAACGATTGGACCAACGGCTGTGTCGCGCTCACCGACGAGGAGATCGAGCAGATCTGGAGCGTCGTCCCAATCGGCACGCCCGTCGAGATCAAGCCGTAGCGCGCGCTGTCGCGAGGACGGGTCTCCATGGACGTTGCCGCCGCGTTCATCACGCGCTCACGACACTACCTCGCGTTCGAGTATCCCACAAAAATCGAGCGCTGTCTCGAGGCACTTCCAGCCGACGCAGTGTGGCAGCGCAGCAATGAGCTGTCGAACAGCATCGGCAATCTGCTGCTGCATCTCGAAGGAAACGTGCGCCAATGGATCGTGAGCGGCGTGGGCGGCGCGCCGGACCATCGATATCGATCGGGAGAGTTTGCCGCGCGTGAGGGTGGAGATGCAACCGAGTTGTTCGCGGCGTTGCGCTCGACACTTGCAGACGCGGACACCGTCATCGGTGCGTTGAGTATGGACGCCCTCGCGAGCCGCCGAACGATTCAAGCGCGCGACGTGTCGGTGTTCGACGCCGTGTACCACGTGGTCGAACACTTTTCGCTGCACACGGGGCAGATCATCCTGCTCACGAAGCTCTACGCGCCCGGACGCATCCAGTTCTACGAGGATGCCGGCGGAACAGCGATCCCGCGCTGGCGCTAGCTAGTAGATGAAAACCTTCGTCCCGACGGGCACGTTCTCGTAGAGCCACTCGATGTCTTCGTCGCGCAGCCGCACGCAACCATGCGTGACCGCCGAGCCGATGGACTTCGCGTAGGGGGTGCCGTGCAGCAGGTATCCGTCGCCGAGGTCGAGCCGGAAATGTCCGAGCTCGCCTTGGATCTGGCGATGCTTGGTGCCTCCCGGGGGAATGAACAGCGTGTTGTCGAACACGATGTGCTCATCGAGCGCCATCGCTTCGAAATCAGTTGACCCCGGACGAACGACGCCGACTTCGTCGCCGACCGTCTTGAGCTTCGTGCCATTCTTGAGCGTGACAATTTGTCCGCGCTGAAGCTTCCGCAGCTTGAGATGGTGCTCCAAGGCGACTTCGGCGAAGTGCCATTCGGGAGGGGTCCATACGGGATCCTTGTCCTTTCCGCGCACGGTGCGCACGCCGCGCGGCGTCACGAAGCGCCACACCCTGCCGCCGTATTCGAGCGTCTCATTTCTGGCAGTCGCCACCGGCGCTACGCGGAGCGTGTCCTCCCCATCGAGCACGCGGAGCTGCTTTCCAAACACGTCGACGACCACGCGGTACCCGGCCGATTTCTCGGCCACGGTGCGTGCGCCCGCCCATGCGAGGCTGTCGCGCCGCGACTTGAACGCACGAGCCGTCGTCGCCATTTCCGTGGCCACAACCTCGTTGGCCTCATCCGAGTCCTGTCCCTCTGCGGTCTCGGGTGCGGGATCATCGCTGCGCCGCGCGATCTTTCGCAGCAGAGAGACGAACCAGTTCCGACCGCCTTGGGCGGTCGAGTCCGAGGGAGCGACGCGGACCGAGTCGGCAGTACGGCGGGCGCCAGCCTGCGCTCCGGCCGTGGCGGCAAAAGCGGCGAGCAGCAGCGTGCTCAACCAGAGTCTATTCACAACAAGTCGGCGCATAGTCTCGAAAATACACTGCGGAGGGCGTGAAGTTTCACGCCCTCCGCAGTATGCACATCCTACGCCTGTTTCTTTAGTAGAACTTGAGACCGGCGATCACGGGCCAGAAGTGCGAATTGCCGTTCACCGTGTTCATGGTCAGGTAGCGACCTTCAACGAACAGGTGCGCCGGGCCGGCGTTGAAATCGAGCCCGCCGCCCACATCATAGTGGAAGAACGAACTCTTCGTGCCGCGCGTCGTCGTGGTGAGGGGCAAGCCCGGGTAGTTCAGGAAAGTCTCCGAGCCAGCCGTGACGATCTTGCCATCCGTATTCCGGTAGGGCAGGAAGTCGGTGATCTTGTCATAACCGCCACCAGCCATGATCGTGAGGATCGGGTTCAAGTGGCTCGTGCGATCGAGCGGGAACCGCAGCAGCAGGTCGCCGCCGATGTCGAGAACTCGCGTGGTGGGGCATGTCGCGCAGCCCGTCTCACGCTTGCTGATCTGGTTGTACCCCACGTCGGCACGAATACCGAGCGCACCGTCACCCGGGAAATAACCAACCTGCGCTTGCACCGCCGGACCATCCTTGCTCGGATTCCGCCAGTTGTTCATCGGCATTGCGACGCCAGCACCGAGGCCGAAGAACAGGCCCGGCAGCGGCTGCAATGGAAGCACCTGCATGCGTGTAACCGTGTCGTAGCGGAACATCGTGACAGTGTCCGTACGACCACGCATCGTTACCGTGTCGACTCTCGTCATCCGAATCGTATCGACACGCACTACCTCGGCCGGTGGAGCATCCTTACGAACTGGAATGCGCCGATCCGACCGCGCCTGTGCCGACGCCGTCTCGACGCCGCCGAATGTGATGGCGGCTGCGAGGCCGAGTGCGCACAACGCAAAGTTCCTGGTCTTCATCCTTGTCCTCCGTCGCCGTCGCCCTATGATCTCGTTCCCCGCGGGCGAGGTTGCGGGTGCGACGAGGGTCGTCGCAGTTCTGCCGCGCTCGGTGACTGGCAGACCGCGTGCCGCGCCGGCTCAAATCGCCAAGAATTTCGAAAAAAAGTGCTCGCTGTGTACATAACTGCCCCATGATTCACTGCTGAGTCCGCTTGTTGGAGAACTTCCGGCGTGACGCAAGTCACAATCCGAGCTCCTCGCCACGTGCGACACCCCGTGGTAGGATGTGCAGGTCCACTGCGCATACGAAAAAACGCCCCTTCACGTCACGACACGCCAGAGTCGACATGCTACAGTTGCTGCACACCCGAGCCGTCGTCGCGCT
Organism: Gemmatimonadaceae bacterium; assembly: GCA_031360095.1. Lineage (GTDB taxonomy): Bacteria > Gemmatimonadota > Gemmatimonadetes > Gemmatimonadales > Gemmatimonadaceae > AG11. The sequence goes on along the minus strand of JANMAY010000320.1, from coordinate 13,071 downwards.
CGCACTCCTTGCGGTTCCCGCCGCGTCGATCGCGACATTCGAACGCCTCACTCCGACGCGAGAGCACAAGCTGGAGTGCGACGCCGGTAACGGCGGCATCACACTGCCCAAGGGATTTTGCGCCGTCGTCGTCGCGGATAAGCTCTCGCGGCCGCGTCATCTCGTTGTCCAAGCGAATGGCGACATCTTCGTTTCTGTCGGCAACGGCATCACTGCGCTGCGCGATACGACGGGCGACGGAAAGGCCGACATCATCCAGCAGTGGGGCGGTGGCTTTCGTTCCTCGGAGGTTGCCATTCGCAACGGCTATCTCTACACCGAGGGCGTCACGGCGATCATGCGCTATCCGCTCAAGCCCGGGTCGCTCACGCCCGCAGGTCCAGTGGACACGCTGATTCGCGGTTTGCCTGACAGCGGTCACTCGGCAAAAACGTTCGCGCTCGCGGCGGACGGCACGCTATACGTCAACATCGGCTCGCGCACGAACGCCTGCCAGGAGAAAGACCGGCAGCTGCTGAGCAAGGGCATCGATCCGTGCGTGGAGCGCGAGCGCCGCGCCGGTATCTGGGCCTTCAAGACGGACCGCAGCGGCCAGACGCAGGCGGACGGCATTCACTTCGCATCGGGCATTCGCAACGCCGTGGCGATGTCGTTCAACCCGACCGATCGTTCGCTCTTCGTGATGCAGCACGGCCGCGACAACCTCGCGCAGAACTGGCCGGCGATGTTCGACGAAGCAAAGAGCGCCGAAACGCCCGCGGAAGAAATGTTCAACGTGAAGAAGTCCGACGATTTCGGGTGGCCATACTGCTACTTCGATCGCCAGCTTGGCCGGAAGATCTGGGCGCCGGAGTACGGCGGCGACGGCAAGACCACCGGCAAGTGCAGCCAGTACAAGGGGAACGTGACGTCGTTTCCAGGGCACTGGGCGCCGAATGGCATGGCGTTCTATTCCGGAAAAGCATTTCCGGCCCGGTATCGCAATGGCGCCTTCATCGCATTCCACGGATCCTGGAATCGCGCGCCACTTCCGCAGCAGGGCTACAACGTCGTGTTCCAGCCCATGAAGAACGGCAAGGCGTCGGGAAAGCACGAGGTGTTCGCCAACGGCTTCAAGCCGGATTCAATCACGTCCGCCACACCGATGCGCCGTCCGGTGGGACTCACCGTCGGTCCGGATGGTTCGCTGTATATCGCCGACGACGCGTCAGGGCGAATCTGGCGCGTCATCTACACCGGCAAATAGTCCACTCGGGGAGTGACAGACCGCGCGTTCACAAGAACGCGCGGAAGACGCGTCCAGCATGCTATGTTGAGAATGAGCACTGAGACCGCGACATTCAGCCGCACTGACGATGCCCGACAATCCCCTCCATCGCCTTCACGACGCCGGACAGTCCATCTGGCTCGACTACATCGACCGCACCATTCTTCGAAACGGCGATCTGGCGCGTCGCATCAGCGAAGATGCGCTGACGGGCATGACGTCCAATCCGACGATCTTCGAGAAAGCCCTCGCCGAGGGCAGCGCGTACGACGATCAGCTCAAGGGCGCGCCGCACGGTGCGTCAGCGATGGACCTGTTCGAGCTGGTGGAGACGAGCGATGTGCGCGCCGCGTGCGACCTCTTCATGCCGGTGTACGAATCGACGAAGGGGGGAGATGGCTACGTCTCCATCGAGGTGTCTCCGGGGGCGGCCAACAGCTCCAAGGAAACCGTCGCGGAGGCGCAGCGTCTCTGGGCGATGGTCGACCGCCCGAACGTGATGATCAAGGTGCCGGGGACGGAGGAAGGCGCGATCGCGGTGCGCACGCTCATCGGCGCTGGCATCAACGTCAACATCACGCTCCTGTTCGCGATCGACGCGCACCGCCGCGTCATTCACGCGTACCTCAGCGGGTTGGAGGATCGCCTCAAGGCGGGGAAGCCGATCGATCACATCGCGTCCGTTGCGTCGTTCTTCGTGAGCCGCGTGGACACCGAGATCGACAAGCGCCTCGATGCGTTGGCCAGCGAGAAGTCCGGATCCGACCGCGATCGAATTCTGTCGCTGCGCGGCAGGGCGGCAGTCGCCAACGCGCAACTCGCATACAAGCTGTTCCGCGACGAGTTCTCGTCCGCGCGCTGGGCGCCGCTCGCCAAGGCGTCGGCGCGCCTCCAGCGCCCGCTCTGGGCGAGTACCAGCTCGAAGAATCCCGCGTACCGCGACGTCATGTATGTGGAGCAGCTGATCGGTCCCGACACGGTGAACACCATGCCGCCGGCGACGATCGACGCGTTCCGCGACCACGGCGACGTGCAACGCACCGCGGACGCCGACCTGCCGGCGGCCGAACGGGTCATTCGTGAGCTCGGCGCACTCGGCATCGATATGACCGAGGTGACGACAAAGCTCCTTCGCGAAGGACTCGCCAGCTTTCAGAAAAGCTTCGATTCGCTCACCGCGGGCCTCGAGAAAAAAGTCGGCTCGCTGGTCAGCGAGACGGCCTCGGCGCGCTGAGCCCGAACCGGGGGCCGGCGCACGCGCGCCGCTGCTCCCTTCTCCGCATCGCCCCGCCACCCACGACATAGCCAGTGCCTTTTCCCCGAACGAAGATCGTCTGCACCCTCGGGCCCGCGTCCAACAACCGTGAGACGCTCAAGAGCCTCATGGAAGCCGGATTGAGCGTCGCCCGCCTCAACTTCTCGCATGGAACGCACGAGCAGCACGCGGCCACCGTCGCGCTGGTGCGCGCGACCGCCGAGGAGCTCGGACGTCCGGTCGCCATCCTGGGCGATCTCCAGGGACCGCGCATCCGCATCGGCGACTTGCCCGAAGAGCGAATCGTCGTCGACGGTGAGGATATCGTGCTCGTGGCGGGCGAAAAGGCGGGAGAGAACGAATTCCCGACGACGTATGAGCACCTCTGCGACGACGTCAAAGTCGGCGATCGCATTCTGATCAACGACGGGTTGATCGAGCTCGTGGCGCTGGAGGTGCACGCACCCACCGTGAAGGCGCGCGTGCTGCACGGTGGCTCGATCAAAAGCCACAAGGGCATCAATCTTCCCGGCGTCGCGGTGAGCGCGCCATCCATCACCGAGAAGGACTGGGCGGACGTCGCCTTCGCGGTGGAGCATGGTCTCGAGTATCTGGCGCTCAGCTTCGTTCGTCGCGCGCAGGACATCACCGAGCTGCGCGAGAAGATTCCGAAGTCCATGCTCGTCGTGGCCAAGATCGAAAAGGACTCGGCACTCGAGAACATCGAGAGCATCGTCCGCGCATCCGACGCGGTGATGGTCGCCCGCGGAGATCTCGGCGTCGAGCTGCCGTTCGAGGAAGTGCCCATCGCGCAGAAGAAAATCATCGCGCTGTGCAACAAGCTCGGGCGGCCGGTCATCACCGCCACGCAGATGCTCGAATCGATGATCACGCATCCGCGCCCCACGCGCGCGGAAGCGAGCGATGTCGCCAATGCGATCATCGACGGCACGGACGCGGTCATGCTTTCGGCCGAAACGGCGGCGGGGCAATATCCGCGGCTCGCCGTGGAAGCGATGACGCGCATCATCCTCGAGATCGAGCGGCATCCGCGTGGCAAGCCGGCGGACGAGCGCACAGCCAGCGAGGGCGCGGTCTCCACCGAGCAGGCCATCGCGGCGGCCGCGACGTCCGCAGTGCGCAGCCTCGGCGCACCAGCCCTCATCGTTTTTACGAAGAGCGGATTTTCCGCGCGGATTGTCGCCTCGCACCGGCCTGGTGTTCCCATCCTGGTGCTCACCGACCAGGAGCAGACATATCGTCAGCTCGCGATGGTGTGGGGGGTGATTCCGTGTCTCGTTGCGCATTGCGACACCTATTGGGACATGGTCAAGCTCGCGCTCGAGGCGGTGCGCAGTCGGGGCCTCGCGCGCGACGGCGATCGTGTCGTCGTCACGGCGGGCGTCCCGTTCGATGTGCCTGGCACGACGAATCTGATGAAGGTCGAGACGGTGTGATGGGAGGCGACACGCAGCGCGTCGTACGCAGTGCGTGTCGTCCTGAGCGCGGCGAAGGACCTGCTTTTCTTCACCGGTGAAGCTCACCTTCCTCGGTACGGGAACGAGCTTCGGGGTGCCCCAGCTCGGATGTGCGTGCGCGGTGTGCCATTCTCGTGATCCGCGCGACCGCCGCACCCGCGTCGGCGCAGCCGTCGAGACCGACGAGGGGAGCGTCATCCTCATCGATACGCCGCCCGAGCTTCGGCTCCAGCTCATCCAAGCGGAGATCGACCAGGTCGATGCGGTGCTTTTCACGCACGAGCATGCCGACCACACGCACGGCATCGACGACCTCCGGGCGATCACCGCCCGCCAGCGTGCACACCTTCCGATGTACGGATCGGCCGGCACCCTCGACGCGCTCGCGCAAAAGTTCGTGTACATCTTCGACGATTCGATTCGTCCTCTGCCCGGCACGTCGAAGCCGCAGGGCCGAGCGGTCGTGATGAACGCTGGCGACACGATGCAGATCGCTGGCGTGAACGTCACCGCGGTGCCAGTGCCTCACGGACCCATTACGGTGTTCGCCTACCGCATCGGGCCGCTGGCGTACGTGACTGACGCAAAATCCGTCCCCGACGCAGCCGTGGCGATGCTGCGTGGCGCGCGCGTGCTCGTGATCAACGCGCTGTTTCGGTCGGCGCATCCCTCGCATCTCAGCCTGCCGGAGGCGCTGGATGTCGCGCGCGCGATCGGCGCCGACCGGACGTATCTCACGCATCTCACCCACGACAACTTCCACGCGGATCTCGAGGCCGAGCTTCCGCCCGGGGTCTCGCCCGCATTCGACGGTTTGACAGTCACCATTTAGACGGCAGGGCAATGACGATTCGGCTCGACTACACGAACATGACGTCGCCGGCCATCGACGGCGGAATCACCACCGGCCAATGGAGCGGCGCCGCCACTGCGTTCGCCGCGGCACATCAGGCGGTGGCCGATCAGCACAGCGGCGGTACGCTGGGCTTCCTCGATCTCCCCGACGACCGAGCGCTGCACCAAACGACGCTCGACTTTGTGCAGAGTGTGCGTGCCCGTCAGGGGAGCGATCGGCTCACCGACGTCGTGGTCCTGGGCATCGGGGGCTCAGCGCTTGGCCCGATCGCGTTGCGCACGGCGCTCCGCCCGCCGCAGTGGAACCTGCTCGACGACGCGGCGCGCGGCGGCAATCCTCGGCTGCACGTCCTGGACAACGTGGATCCCGCCAACATCACGGCGCTCCTGGCCCGACTGGATCTGCGAAAGTCGTTGTTCGTCGTCACGTCCAAGTCCGGTGGCACCGCCGAGACCATGGCACAGTATCTGGTTGTTCGCGCGCGGCTGGTTGCGGGGCTCGGGGATGCGTCCGCGAAGGAGCGGCTCGTGTTCGTCACCGATCCGCAGAAGGGAGCCCTGCGCGCGATCGCACGTGCGGAGCATGTCGCGGCGCTCGAGATTCCGGCGAACGTGGGAGGGCGGTTCAGTGTGCTCACGCCTGTCGGCATTCTTCCTGCCGCGTTGATCGGCATCGATACCAGCGAGCTGCTCGCGGGTGCGGCCGACATGCGCACCCGTTGCGCGTCGGGTGTGTTGGACAAGAACATCGCGGGGGCCTTTGCCACGCTGCAGCACGTGTCTGATACAGAACATGGCCGACACGTTCAGGTATTGATGCCCTACAGCGATGCTCTGCGCGACATGGCCGCCTGGTTTGTGCAATTGTGGGCGGAGAGCCTGGGCAAGCACCGCACGGACGGCGACGCCGGCGTCGGTCCCACGCCGCTCGCCGCACTCGGCGCGACGGATCAGCACAGTCAGGTGCAGCTGTTCATGGAAGGGCCAGGCGACAAGACCGTCACGTTCGTCGGAGTGGATGAGGGGGGTGCCGACGTCGAGATCCCGCGCCTGCACGGCGACATTCCGGAGCTCGCGTATCTGGGCGGGCATCACCTGAGCGAACTGCTCGACATCGAGCGTCGCGCCACGGCGGGGGCGCTCGCGCGTCGCGGGCGCCCGAACATGACGCTCACGCTCGAGCGAGTGGACCCGTGGCACGTGGGCGCGCTGCTCATGTTCCTCGAGATGGCGACCGCGTATGCGGGGCAATTGTACGGCGTGAATGCCTTCGATCAACCAGGTGTGGAGCTGGGCAAGCAGTTCACGTACGCGATGCTCGGCCGCTCGGATGCGGAGGCGGCGCGACGGGAATGGGACCTGCTTCCGAAGTCCGATCCTTCCCGCGTGATTTCGTAGCGAGGTGCGGAACCCTTGCGACCCCTATCGCCCCTGACGAGCTTCACTCGAAGCCCGTGATCATCGCTCCATGTGAGGATTTCATGTACGATCTGGAAGGATTGAACACACTGTTCGGCGATGCCGTCACGGTGGAGGACGGTCGCGTCAGCGTGACGAAGCCCGCTGCCACCGCGACAGCCAAGATGGACGATCTCGTGCGCGCCGCGGTCTTTGGCGATGGCCTCACGAAGGAGTACGCGCGCTGGCTGATTTGGGAGATCGCACAGAGCGTCGGGGTGCGCCCGGCATCGATTCATGAGCTGTACATGGCGCGGGGGCGCGGCGAAACACGGGGCTTCACGGTCCCCGCGATCAACGTGCGCGCCGGCACGTACAATACGGCGCGTTCGATTTTTCGGACTGCGACCAGAATACGGGCTGGCGCGTTCATCCTCGAGATTGCGCGTTCCGAGATCGCGTACACCGATCAGCGGCCGGCGGAATACGTTGCCGTGCTGTTGGCCGCCGCGATGCGCGAAGGATTCCGCGGCCCGGTGTTCATTCAAGGCGATCACTTCCAGGTGAATCACAAGAAGTACGCGATCAATCCCGGACCGGAAGTGGAAGGCGTGAAGGCGCTCGTCCGTGAAGCGGTTGGCGCCGGCTTTTACAACATCGACATCGATACGTCCACGCTCGTGGATTTGAGCAAGTCCACGCTCTCCGAGCAACAGCGGCTCAACTACGAGGTCGGCATCGACATCCTGAAGGAAGTCCGCGCCGTGGAGCCAAAGGGCGTGACGATCTCGGTTGGCGGAGAGATCGGCGAAGTGGGCACCGAGAACTCGACGGTCGAAGAGCTGCGTGCCTACATGGACGGCTTCAACGCCTCGAGACCGAACGGCATGACCGGTCTCTCGAAAATCAGCGTGCAGAGTGGCACGTCCCATGGAGGTGTCGTGCTGGCCGACGGCTCGATTGCCGCGGTCAAGCTGGATCTCGATACCCTGGAAACACTGAGCACAATCGCGCGCGACGAGTATGGCTTGGCGGGTGCGGTGCAGCATGGCGCCTCCACTTTGCCCGATACGTCGTTCAACAGTTTCCCAAAGCGCGAGACGGCCGAGATTCATTTGGCGACGAACTTTCAGACCATGATGTTCGACCATTTGCCGACCGTGCTTCGCGACGAGATCTACGCCTGGCTGCGGGAGAACGCGAAGGACGAGCGCAAGGCGTCCGATTCCGACGAACAGTTCTTCTACAAGACGCGCAAGAAGGCCATCGGCCCGTTCAAGCAGCAGATGTGGTCCCTTCCGGCCGAAACGCAGAAGACGCTCGATGCCGCGTACGATGCGAAGTTCCTCTTTCTCTTCGAGCAACTGGCAATCGGCAACACGGCCGATGTCACACGGAAATTCGTCTCACCGCCGGAGCAGCACCGGCCCATGCCGGCCGATGCGACGCCGGCGCATGCCGCCGCGCCCGACGATGCAGACCTCTCGGACTGAATGACCCCGATCTCGGCCCAGGTGGATGTTGGTGCGCTCTGGCTTCGCACTCTGCAGCGCGCCGTTGGCCGGGCATCGCACGACGTGAAGGACGCGCTGAACGGTGTGTCGGTGAATCTGGAGGTGATCCGTTCGCGCGCGGCACGGCCGGACACACCTGCCACGGCAGTCGCGCAATTCGGCGAGGCGGCCGGGCACCAGCTCGAGCGGTTGACTACTTTGATCGAGGCGGTGCTCGCGCTCGCACGCTCGGAGCGAGAGCCCGCCGACGTTGCCGTCACACTGCGGCGCGTTGGGACGCTGTGCGGTGCGTCGGCGTCGTCGTCAGACGCCGCAATCCGGATCGATGTGGACAGCGCACTCGAATCGTCGCTCACGCGGATCTCGGGCGACGTCGTTCGCCTTGCCATCACCGCGCCGTTGCTCGAGTTCGTCGCGGGCACAGATCGATTCACGCCCGCCAGCGACGTCATGTGCACGGTGCTTGGTGATGAAGACGCGGTGCGCGTCGTGATCAGCGCGGCGGATCGCCGCGCCACGATGCCGGAAGGAATTGCCGACGCGGTCCGCGCCGCCGGCGTACGTTGGACCGAAGGGAAATTGGACCTGACACTGATCTTTCCGCGCGCATGACTCGTCAGACGACTGGCGAGGGCGCCGTATCCGCACGAGGCTCGATGAAGCAGGCGAAGATTCTCATCGCGGACGATGAAGTCGCGATCACGACCGGGCTGAGCGCCATTCTGGAGGACGCGGGCTACGGCGTCGACGTCGTCGGCGATGGACAGAAAGCGCTCGATGCATTGGGCGCGGAACGCTACGGCGTCGTGCTAGCCGATCTCAAGATGCCCAAGCTCGACGGCTTGGCGCTGTTGCGCGAGTTGCAGCTGCGTGCGATTCCGACGGAATGCATCATCATTACCGGCCAGGCGACCGTCGACTCGGCCGTGCAGGCGATGCAGCAGGGCGCGTACGACTACATCGAGAAGCCGTTGAACGCGGAAAAGCTCAACCGACTCAAAGCGCTCATTCCGAAAGCGTTCGACAAGTATCGCGTCCAACAGACCAACCGCGAGCTCGCGTCCAAGCTCGAAGGCCTCACGCACTATGGCGAGCTCACGGGGCAGAGCGAATCCATGCGCTCCGTCTATCAGGTCATCGAGGCCGTCGCGCCCTCGACGGCGAGCGTGCTCATTCTCGGCGAGAGCGGGACGGGCAAGGAGCTCGTCGCGCGGGCGCTCCATACCAAAAGCGATCGCGCCAAGGGCCCCTTCTTCGCGCTCAACTGTGCGGCGCTTCCGAAGGAGATTCTCGAGAACGAGTTGTTCGGTCACGAGAAGGGCGCCTTTACCGGCTCCACGAACGAGAAACCGGGCGCGTTCGAGATGTCGAGTGGGGGAACCATCTTCCTCGACGAGATGGCGGAGATGGCGCCCGATATCCAGGTGAAGCTGCTGCGGGCCATCGAGACCCGGCAGGTCCGCCGGCTCGGAGGAAAGAAGGAGATCCACGTCGATATCCGGATTCTCGCCGCCACGAACAAGAATCTTCAGAAGGCCATTGCCGATGGCGAGCTGCGAGAGGACTTGTACTATCGGCTCGCGGTCGTCGAGATCGATCTGCCTCCGCTTCGCGAGCGAGCCGACGACATCCAGCTCCTTGCCAACGAGTTTCTCGGCCGGTACGCGCAGCAGAACGGGAAGACCATCACTGGCTTCGAGGACGCGGCGTGGGAATGGATCATGAGCTACCACTGGCCCGGAAACGTGCGTGAGCTCAAGAATGCCGTCGAGCGAGCGGTCATCATGTCGCGTGGCACCACGATTGGCCCGTCGGACATTATTCCGCGCCACCTTCGCAATGGGGGTGGCATGCCGGCCGCGCTCACGATCGCCGTTGGCGCCACCGCGGCCGAAGCGCGCCAGCAGCTCGTGCTGCGGACATTCGCGTCGACATCCGGCGACACGGCGCGAACGGCGAAGGTGCTGGGACTGTCGGAACCGGACGTGCGTGGAGAGCTTCTCGCATTGCTGACTGCAGGCGGCGAGAGCGGAGACGCGAAACCGGAGCCGATCACGAGCTCCAAACCTGCGGCGGCGGCGCCGACGGCGCCGGCGGCACGGGCGATGAAGAAGAACGAGCCACCGGCACCTCCGGCACGAAGCGCGGCGAAAAAGCCGGTGAAAAAGGGGCGTTGAGCCTGTCACTCCAGGAGCGACCATGCAGCATTACGATCACGACGACGAACCGTACATCGTCATCGAAAAGCACAGCGGCGGCGCCGGCAACCTGCTGCTCGGCGTGCTCATCGGCGCCGGCGTCGCCCTGTTGTTCGCGCCCAAGAGCGGCGTGGAGACGCGCCGCGATATTCGCCGCGGCGCAAAGAGGGCGGGCGACGTCGTGAAAGGAGTGGCCGACGACGTGACAGGCCAAGTCGTCGACACGTTCGAGAGCGCTCGGACCAAAGTCGAAGAGCAGCTCGATTCGGCGCGGTCGGCGATTGCCACGAAGAAGCGACAGGTCTCGCGCGCGATGGCGGCGGGCAGGGAAGCGGCGGTCGAAGCGCGGGGCGATCTGGAGCGGCGGCTCGCGGAGACCAAGGCTGCCTATCAGGCGGGCGCTGACGTCGCGCGCGGGAGTCGCGCGTCACGGGCGGCGCGCGTGCGCGACGACGCCAGCCTCTGACGTGCTGAGGCGCTAGTCCCATCGCCGTCGCCGTCCAGGAACCTCAGGGGAAGCGCCGCTCACCGCTCATCAGTTTCGGCTGGACGCTGCGCGACTACGCGAAGCGCGTGTGGGACAATGCCGGGGAAGACAACGTCCTCTTTCTCGCCGGGGGCATTGCGTTCAACATCCTGCTCGCGGTCGTCCCATTCGTTCTGCTGCTCGTGTGGTTCCTCACCTATCTGCTCAACCGTTCCAGCGCGAACGCCAGCGAGGTGGTCACCCACTACATCGACCGGCTGCTGTGGACGCACGCCGAATCGATCAATGCGCCCGAGCACAAGCTGCTCGATGAGATTCTGAAAGCGCACAATCAGCTGCCGATCTGGAGCTCCATCGGCTTCGTGTGGTTCTCCACCCGCTTGTTCGGATCGCTGCGGACCGTGCTTGCCAGCGTGTTCGACATCGAAAACGAACGCAGCATCGTTCGCGGCAAGATCTTCGATATCGAGATGACGATCGTCAGCACCGTCCTGATTACGGCGAACATTCTCATCAGCACCTACGTGCTGCTCGCCACGAACAACACCGTGTTCGTGCTGGAGCAACTGGGCATCCGACACGACGTGATGGGCCAGGCCAAGGCCATGGGAAGCCACATCGTGGCCACCGTGCTGACTGCCACGATGTTCTTTGCCCTCTACAAGTTTCTTCCGGTTCGGCGCGTGCGCACCAAGACCGCCTGGGTCGCCGCGATCTTCACCACCGTGATGTTCGAGCTCGCGAAATTCGTGTTTACCGTGTACGTGCGTTCCTTCAGCCCCGATTCGCTCTACACGGGCACGATCGCGACGCTCGTACTCATCGTCTTCTGGGTCTACTACGCGGCCCTGATTTTCATTCTCGGCGGGGAGGTCGGCCAGGTCTACGAGCTCAGGCGTACGCGGAAGCGGCAGCGCGAGGTTTTTCTCGACTGAAGCGCCGCCGACGGTGCCGGACAGAGCCAATGGCGCAAAGGTTGCCCTAGAGTTCGGCGAACGCGCCACCAGGGAGGCCACCCAATGCGCAAGATGCTACTCGGCGCCGTCATACTCACGCTGCCACTCGCGGCGTGCAAGAAGACCGGCGACAATCAGTACCAGGTTCAAACACCGACGATCGGCACGGATACGCACACTGTCACGACCCCCAGTGTCGATGTCGGAACGAGGAAGGATACCATCAACACGCCGGTCGTTGGCACGAAGCCCGAAACGCTCATCGTGCAGAAGCCCGTCGTCGGAACGAAGAAGACGGAAGTCACCACGCCGACGGTGAAGGTTACGAAGCCGTAAGACGGTAAGACGGTAAGACGGTAAGACGGTAGGACGGTAGGACGGTAGGACGGCACACCGATTAAATTCGGGGTGCCGTTCTTCGTCTCCGCATGGCGCTACTGTCCTACTGTCCTACCGTCCTACCGATGATCGATCTCCGCTCCGATACCGTGACGAAGCCCACCTCCGCCATGCGAAAAGCCATGGCCGAGGCCGAGGTGGGCGACGACGTGCTCGATGGAGATCCGACGGTCGAGCGCCTGCAGACACGCGTCGCCGCGATGCTCGGAATGGAGGTCGGGCTCTTCTTTCCCACCGGCTCGATGGCGAATCAGGCGGCGATCGCCGCGCAGACGATGCCCGGCACCGAAGCGCTGCTCGACGCCGACGCCCACATCATTCATTGGGAGATGGCGGGCGCCGCTGTCATCTCGGGCGTACAGATTCGGCCCGTCGTTCCCGAGCCGGGCCGTCTCGTCATGCATGCCGACGATCTGCGCCGCACGCTTCGTCCCGCATCGAAGCATGCGCCATTGCCCGGGATCGTCTGTCTCGAGAACACGCACAACGGCGCTGGAGGCAAGATCACGGCGTTGGAGGAGCTCCGCGCGCTGCGCGCCGTCGCGGACGAGCATGACCTGCCCGTGCATCTCGACGGGGCGCGGCTTTGGAACGCGAGCGCGGCAACCGCGACGACACTGGCGAGCTTCGCGAGCTGTGCGAACACCGTGATGCTGAGTTTCTCAAAAGGGCTCGGGTGCCCGGTTGGCGCGATGCTCGTGGGAGACGCGCCGACGATGGCGCGTGCGCATCGCATTCGGAAACGCCTGGGCGGTGGGATGCGGCAGTCGGGCATCCTCGCTGCGGCGGCGTTGTACGCGCTCGACGCGCACCTCGACCGGTTGACGGATGATCACACGAATGCGCGCCGTTTCGCCGAGGTGGTGGATGGCGCGGGCGGCGCCGTCGTGGTGCCGCCGGATACCAACATCGTGATGGTGGACGTACCGTCCACAATCGCCTGCGCGGAGGTGATCGATAGGGCGAAAGCCAATGGCGTCCTTCTGAGCCCATGGAAAGTGTCGCGCTTCCGCGCGGTGGCACACATGGACGTGGATGCGGCCGCGGTCGCCCGAGCGGCGGCGATCGTACGCGCGGCGATCGAGGCGTGCGTTGTCGCCGGCGGAACGCTCAGGTAGATTGTTGGTGTCCCAGGTCCCGGAGGGCGGCAGCCTTCTAACTCCGTCAGGACCCCGAAGGTAGCAGCGGCATGAGGTGTCTGACGTCGCTTCGTCAGGCCTGGGACAATCCAGCGCGGGGAGCTCTTTCGGAGAGCTCCCCGCGC
>JANMAY010000312.1:0-1538 GCA_031360095.1 Gemmatimonadaceae bacterium | reverse complement strand
CTGCACCGGCTGCATGCCGCCGCGTGCGCGCGATTCCACGTACCGCAGTCGGGACAGAACACGTCAGGCCCCGAGCTGCATGCGCACGAAGTCGTACGGCGGCCACGGACCGGTGACCTCGAGGCGAACGTTGCTCTCCTGCGCGCCCTGCTCTTCGACCTTTTCGACGAAGGTCTTCCAGAGCTCCCGGTCGACGAGGAACGCCGCGCTCAGCACGATGCCCGTGACCTTTTCCATGCGCAGCGGCACCGTCGCCACCGAGAAGCGGCGCAGCGAGCGCAAACTCTCAGCCGCCACGGCTGCCAGATCCGAACCCGCTTCGCGCTCCTCGGGTTTGCCCGGACGCCACACATGCACACGCGCCGCGAGGCGATTGTCGACGTAGCTCATGGCGTCCGCCAGCGTGACATAGTGCAGCTCGAGCCATCGCTTCACGGAATCGCTGCTGCGGAAGATCGCGCCGACGGGCGCCGGCAGCACGGGTCCGTTGGCGCCGTAAGCGACCACGATCTCCGTATGGCGCTGCACCGCTTCATCCGTGGCTGAGGCCGCGCGATACTCCGCTTGCGCGCAGATCGCCGCGAGGTCGCGCACGACGACGAGTTCGGTGTCCGGCATGCCAAGTTGGACGTCGTTCACCGTCACGCCGAACAAACTCAGGGCCACTCGCTCGCTCCATTCCCCGTGGGTCGCAAGCTCCGCCATTGCGCAGCCGCGAGTGGAAGATAGGGCCGCTCGCGCAGCACGGACAGGCGGCTCAGAGCAGCGCCCGCATGTGCCGCACGCAGGCGACGCCGAGGCGCTCGGGTGCATACCCGCCCTCGAGCGCGCTGACGAGTCGTCCCGAGCACCACGAATTCGCGCGGGTGACCAGCTCGCCAGTCAACTGATCGATATCGTCCAGCTCGAGTGTGAAGTTGCCGAGCGGATCGCCCGCGAGCGAGTCGAAGCCGGCCGACAGCAGCACGAGATCTGGAGTAAATCCGTGAGACGCGGCGTCCACTGCCCGCAGGAATTCGGTCACGTACCGCTCGCGCGCCAACCCACCGGGCAGCGGAACATTCCACACGTTCTGGTGCGCACCGCGGTCGTCCGCCGCGCCGGTCCCTGGATACCATGGCCACTGGTGCATCGAGACGAAGCGAATGTCCGGCGTCTGCTCCACGAGCGCCTGCGTCCCATTGCCATGGTGCACGTCCCAATCCACGATGAGGACACGCTCAGCGCCGTGCCGTGCCCGCGCGTAGTGCGCGCCGAGGGCAACGTTGCCAAAGAGGCAGAACCCCATGCCGTTGGCGCGCAGCGCATGATGGCCCGGCGGACGAACGGCGCAAAAGCTTCGGCGCGGACCATCGGCGAACGCCGCGTCGATGCCGTCCAGTACTGCGCCGGCACCTGCCGTCGCCGCGAGCCAGGAACCGGCGCTCACGATCGTGTCGGCATCCAGGCGCCCCCCGCCGGCCGCCGCCAGCGCGTCGACCTGGGCGACGTACGCGGGATCATGCGCGAGCGCGAGTTCGTCGATGGTCGCGTGGCGC
>JANMAY010000290.1:0-2659 GCA_031360095.1 Gemmatimonadaceae bacterium | reverse complement strand
GCACGCGACGAGCTCGGCGTCGGCGGCAACGTCCGATGAGCCGAAGATGTCGACGTTGAGCTGGAAGTGCTCCCGCAGCCGTCCCTTCTGATGCCGCTCGTAGCGAAACAGCTGCGGCATCGAGAACCACCGCACGGGCTTGCGCAGCGCGTTCGCGCGCGCGGCCACCATCCGTGCCACGGTCGGCGTCATCTCCGGACGAAGCGCAACCTCGCGCCCGCCCTTATCGACGAAGTTGTACAGCTGTCCGACGATCTCGTCGCCGCTCTTTCTGGTATACAGCTCGAGCGGCTCCAGCGGCGGGCCGTCGTATTCCACGAACGCATAGCGCCGCGCCACATCGCGCCAGGTTTGCATGATGAACGCCCGTTCGGCGAGCTCTTGAGGGTAGAAATCCCGAAAGCCGGGGAGGGCGCCTTTGAACATCCGCGAAAGCTAGCCGGTGAGCGGAGACACCTGCAACCGCGCCATCGCGTCGCCCACCGTGTGGAATGAACCGGTGACGAGCACCGTTGCACCTGCCGCGTCGGCACGCGCCAGCGCCTCATCGAAATCCGCGATCGACTCGGCGCGGTACCCTCGCGCGTCGGCATGTGCCTGCGCGTCATCCAGCGACCACGCGCGCGATACGGGTGCGCTGGGCGCCGCCGTGAGGATGAACAGGTCGACCGCCGGCGCGAGTGCATCCATCATCGACTGCCAGTCCTTGTCGCTCAAAACGCACAGGAGCGCCGCAACAGGGGTCGCATGCGCAACCACGGCAAGACTACCCGCGAGCGTGCGCGCTCCATCGGCATTGTGCGCGACATCGAATATCCTGCGCCCCACGCGATGAAATCGGCCGGGCAGGCGCACTCCCGCGACCGACCTCGAGGCCTCGGCAAGCGACACGCGAAAGGGAGTGCCGGCGGCGTCGAGCAGAGCGAGCGTGAACGCGAAGTTCGTCGCTTGATGCCGGCCAATGAGCGGCGTACGCATCTCGTGCGCCTCGCCGAAGGCATGCAGCCGGAAGCGAGTGCCCTCCGCCGTCACGTCCAGCTGTTCGATGCGCATCTCCTCGGCGACGATATGCACGGCCGACGCGCCAGCCTGAATCGCGTCGCGCGCGAGCCACGAGCGAACCTCAGGATCAGGCTCCCCGATCACCGCCGGCGCACCAGCTTTGAAGATGCCCGCCTTCTCGCCAGCGATCGCCTCGAGGGTCGGTCCGAGATACTCCATGTGGTCGTAGCCGATCGACGTCACCCCCGCAGCGCGCGGACGGACCACATTCGTCGAATCGAGGCGTCCGCCAAGGCCAGTCTCGATGAGTGCGACGTCAACGCCGCAGTCGGCGAAATGAAGAAACGCCAGCGCCGTCGTCGCTTCGAAGAACGATGCGCCAATGCGCTCGATGCGGGGCGAATGCTCCTGGATGAAACGGAGGACCGCCTCCTCGCCAATGGCGGCGCCGTTGACCGCGATACGCTCGCGAAAGTCGACGAGATGGGGAGACGTGTACCGTCCGACACGCAGACCCTTCGCGCGGAGCAGTGCATCAGCCGTCGCGACGGAGCTGCCTTTGCCGTTCGTACCGGCGATGTGCAGAACGGGATAGCGCGTGTGCGGCTCGCCGAGCTCCGCGAGCAGGGCCTGCGTGCGCTCGAGGCCGAATCTGAAGCTTCCGGTGGTACGCGCGAACAGGTAGTCGAGCGCCGCGGCGTATTGACTCAGGGAGTCGTCCACCCCGTCGCGGACGGCTTGCCACTCATGTGGCGGAGAAGCTGGCTGACCGTGTGTTTGAGCTCGCGGCGGTGCACGACCTGATCCAGCATTCCGTGGTCGAGCAGAAATTCGGCGGTCTGAAATCCTTCCGGCAAATCCTGCCCCAGGGTCTGCTTGATCACGCGCGGACCCGCGAACCCAATGACGGCGCCAGGCTCAGCGACGATCGCGTCGCCGAGCATCGCATAGCTCGCGCTCACGCCGCCGGTGGTGGGATTGGTGAGGATCGCGATATACGGAATGCGCCGCTCAGCGAGTTGTGCCAGCACTGCGCTCACCTTGGCCATCTGCATGAGCGAGAGAACCCCCTCCTGCATCCGCGCTCCACCGGAGGCGCAGATCACGATCAGCGGGTGCTTTCGCTCCAGCGAGCGCTGCCCGAGGCGCGCGATCTTTTCGCCCACGACGGATCCCATGGAGCCGCCCATGAACGCGAAATCCATGACCCCCAGATTCACAGGGAGATCTTCCATGGTGCCGGCCGCCGCCAGCAGCGCATCCCCGTCTCCGGCGTTGCCGATCGCCTTCTTCAGCCGGGCGGGATACTCCGGGAAGCTCAACGGATCCGTCGAGCGGATGTCGAGTTCCAGCTCCTCCATCGACCCGTCGTCGAGAAGGATGTTGCAATAGTCGTTAGCGCGGATGCGACGGTGATAGTCGCAGTTGGGACAGACGTTGAAATTCCGCACGAACTTTTCACGGATGTCCGTGTGCCCGCACGCCTCGCATTTCTCCCAGACATCGGGAGGGATCTCGAGGCGCTCTCGCCGGGGCTGTCGTGCCTTCTTTTCCTTACGGAACCAGGCCATAGACGGACAATGTGACCGGGGTCACCAAGGCGGGCAAGGGATTGACGCGACCGCGCGGCGCGAGGCGGTTAGATCGCAAATGGACC
>JANMAY010000247.1:0-2739 GCA_031360095.1 Gemmatimonadaceae bacterium | reverse complement strand
CGGGAAATCGACTTCGTCGCGACCGTTCCCGGAACATTCTTCTACTGGGGGCGCACCGAGGGAGACCGCAAGTATCTCGGCTACAACAATGATGCGGGACTTCACGGCGCATTCATCGTCGATTCGGCCGGCGCCCCGCCGCCGCGCGACGAACGCGTGCTCGTGATCTCCCTCTGGCTGGGATCGCAGACGCTCGATTCGGCCGCCGCGCCGCGACGGCTCGAGACGATCACGGTGAACGGCCTGTCGTGGCCGCACACGGAGCGTCTTACGTACACAGCGGGCGATTCCGTCCACTGGCGGGTGATCAACGCCAGCGTGGCACCGCATCCCATGCATCTGCACGGCTTCTACTATAGAGTCGACGCGCGTGGCACGGCGACGTCCGACACGATCTACACGCCCGCCAACCGCCGCCAGGTGGTGACGGAGTTCATGACCGCAGGCACGACGATGCGCATGTCGTGGGTCCCGTCGCGGGCGGGTAACTGGCTCTTCCACTGCCATCTCATCGCGCACGTGGACGTGTCGCACGTGCGGCTCGCCGGAGCGGGACACGGTGCGGAGCACATGCACGACGCCACATCGGGTGCGCGCCCCAACCACGCGCTGTCGGGCATGGCGGGACTCGTCACGGGTCTGCATGTGCTCCCGCGACCCGGCGTCATGCTCGCCGGCGAACCCAAGATGCGTCGCCACCTGCGCACGTTCGTGGACGAGCGTGCGAACGTCTTCGGCGACAAGCCTGCGTACGCCATGATACTTCAACAAGGTGACAAGGCGCCGGCGGCCGACTCCGTCACACTCCCCGGCTCGACGCTCGTGCTCAAACGGGATGAGCCGACAGAGATCACAGTGCACAATCGCACGCGCACGCCGGTGACCATCCACTGGCACGGCATCGAGCTGGAAAGCTTCTATGACGGCGTCGGCGATTGGAGCGGACAGGGCACACGCACCGCATCACCCATCGCGCCTGGCGATTCGTTCGTCGTCCGCTTCACCCCGGATCGCGCCGGAACGTTCATCTACCATACGCACAACGAGGAAGGCGCGCAGCTCGCGTCCGGATTATACGGAGGACTTCTCGTCGTACCACCCGACGGTCGCTACGACGGCACCACCGACCGCATGTTCCTGCTCGGCGCGGGCGGCCCGTCGCCCGATGCAACACCGTTCGTCAACGGCAGCGCTACGCCAGCACCGGTCGAGCTGCGCGCGGGCACGACATACCGATTGCGTCTCATCAACATCTCGCCGAGCTCGATCAAGCGCGTGCGTCTGCTCGGTGAGGGAGCGGACAGCACGGTGCAAGTGTGGCGCGCGTTCGCGAAGGACGGCGCGCAGTTGCCCGCGCAGCAGGCAACGATGCAACCGGCGCAGATCGTCATCGGCCCCGGGGAGACGTACGACTACGAGCTGACGCGCGACGCGCCGGTGGGACTGACGCTGGAGGTTACGTCGTATCAAAAGGGCCGACCGGTGGCGCTGGTTCCGGTGCGCGTTCAGTAGCGGGGTCTGGTGGCGGCAAGGCGGAACTGCGGTGATTTGAACGCAGAGGTCGCAGAGAATGAGCACGAGCTACGAGCACTCAGCATTCAGAGCTCGTGCTAGAGCTAGAGCTCCAGCTCGGAGTGCTCAGTGCTCGATGCTCATGCTCATCTGAGCGCGTCGCAGCCGGTACGGCTGCGGCGACATCGCGAAGTCCCGCCGTCGGAGGGAATGCCCGCGACCGATCGGGCGGACGTCAATTCCCTGAGCTCAGCGAAACAGCGCGTCCCTCAACTCCACTCTCCAGCTGTGCGACGGCTGATCGTAAATCCCGAACCCCGACGCCAGCTCCCAGTACGACCACGTCAGTCCATGCGCCTCGATCGAGTCGCGCACCGCACGCGTGTACGCCACGCGCGACGCATAGGGACCCTGTCCATACGACCCGAATTCCCCAACCCAGATTGGGCGGTTTGCCACATCACGCCAGCGATGCGCCACCGCGAGCGGCGCGGCGATCTGCGCCAACTGCGCCGCCGAGCAACACGTCACGGTGGGGCTGTTGGCCATGCCAGCCCATGGCGCGCCCTGATGTGTGAACGTGAACGGCTCGTAGTTGTGAACCGTCACGATCAGTCGCTGATCGCCGGCGGGCAGGACGAGTTTACCGAGCTCCCATGCACTGTACCAGCTCACTGGCCCAACCACGATGTAGCGCGTTGAATCGATCGCACGAACTGCGCTGAGTGTGCTCGACAGCAAGGCGTTCCATCGCCCCGCGGTCATTGTCCCGTGCGGCTCGTTGTACAACTCGAAGAGCACGGTCTGCGGCCGGTCCCGGTAGCGCGTCGCTATCTGCCGCCAGATCGCCACGAACCGTTCTTCGACCAACGTGGGATCGACGTAAGCCTCGTTTGCATCGCGCGGCTCTCCATCGAGCTGGAGATAGTGATGCATGTCGACGACGATGCGCATATCCCTCGCGAGCGCAGCGTCGATGGCATAATCCACCCGCGCAAAGAACGATGGGTCGACCGTGAATGGCCGCTCGACGAGGGCGTGGTTACTCCAGCGCACCGGAAGACGAATGGTCTTGACCCCGGCGGTGCGAGCGGCGGCGAACAGCTCTTCACTCAGCCGCAAACCCCACGCGCCCTCAGTCGGGGCTTCCAGAATGTTGCCGAAGTTCATGCCGCGGCCGAGTGCGCGGGCAACGCCCGCTGCATCACCTGGGATGTTGAGCGGCGC
>JANMAY010000245.1:0-1857 GCA_031360095.1 Gemmatimonadaceae bacterium | reverse complement strand
CAGCTCACGTCCGCGGTGGAGCAGCTCAAGCCGCACGGATTACTCGCAGGATTTCACAACCATCTGATCGAGTGGAAGGCGCTCGAAGGTGGCCGCCGAATCATGGACGTGCTCGCGGAAAACACGCCGCCGGAGTTCGTGCTGCAGCTCGATGTGGGCACCGTGCTCGAGGCGGGCGTGGATCCGATCGCATGGATCAACGCCCATCCGGGTCGTATCAGAAGCGCTCACCTCAAAGATTGGGCGCCGGGTCGCGATGCGGACGAAAAGGGATTCCGGGTGTTGTTCGGAGAGGGTGTCGGCCAGTGGCCGAAGATCATTGCCGCGCTCGAAGCCGTGGGCGGTGTGGAGTTCTATCTGATGGAGCAGGAGGGCAGCCGCTTCTCCGAGCTCGAGACGGCGCGTCGTGGTCTCGAGACGTGGCGCGCCATGCGAAAAAGCGGCTAGAGCGCTGGTCTCCAACCTCTGTCGCCTCGCGGCTGCGCTGCTATTTCCGATCTGCGCCTCGGCGCAGGTCGCGTTTCTGGAGCATGCGCACGCACACAACGACTACCGCCATGCGCGTCCGCTGCTCGACGCGCTGGCACGGGGATTCACGAGCATCGAAGCGGATGTGCACCTCGTCGACGGCCGGCTCCTCGTCGCGCACCATCGAGACAGCGTGGATGCGGCACGCACACTCGAGGCGCTCTACCTTCAGCCGTTGCGCGAGTACCTGCAGCAGCACGGCGGGCGAGCGAACGCCAACGCGCAGCCGCTCATCTTGCTCATCGATGTGAAGTCGGACTCCGAGGCGACGTACGTCGTCCTGGATTCCGTGCTGCGCCGATACGCCGACATCCTCACGATCTTCGCGCACGGAGAGATCGTGCCCGGCCCGGTGGTAGCGGTCATCTCGGGGAATCGCGCGATTGGTGCGATGCGAGCCGCGCGTGTTCGATTCGCCGCGCTGGATGGCCGAATCGCGGATCTGCGAGCAACGCCACGCGCATCACGCGCGCTCATGCCGCTCGTCAGCGACTCGTGGGATCGCATCACCAAATGGAAAGGTGAGGGTCCGGTTCCCGCTGGTGTGCGCCGCGACGTCGAGCGCGTGGTCGATCTCGCGCATCGGCAGGGACAGAAGATTCGCTTTTGGGGAACCGCGGACGACGCGGCGGTGTGGCAGGTATTGCGCGACGCACGCGTCGATCTCATCGGCGCGGACGACCTCGACGCGCTTCGCGCATTTCTGACGCGTCAACCGACGCAAGCGCCGGTGCCAACCGGCATCCACTTCGTTGAGCACACGATCGCCAGCGGCTTGGCCGGAGGGTATCAGGTCGTCGTCGCGGATCTCAACCGCGACGGTAAGCCTGACATCATCGCGGTTGCTTCGGATCGCAACGAGCTGCTGTGGTACGAGAACCCCGGATGGCAGCAACATGTCATCGTGTCCGGCATCGACGCGCCGATCAACGCGGCGGCCTATGACGTGGACGGAGATGGAATTCCCGAGATCGCGCTCGCGCACGGATTTTCGAACCAATATACGAGCAGCCCCGGCATCGTCTCCATCCTGTCGCACAACGGCGATCCCACGCTGCCGTGGCTCGCGAAGGAGATCGACCGGCTGCCCACGTCGCATCGGTTGCGCTTTGCGGATGTCGAGGGCACGGGCAAGCAGGTGCTGGTGAACTTTCCACTCATCGGCGCGAACGCCTCGGCGCCGATGTACCGCGATTACGTGCCGCTGGTGATGTACCGTCCCGGTGAGTGGAAGCGCGAGTTGATCTCGGACGCCGACGAAGGTGTGGTGCACGGCATCTTTTCCGTCGCGTGGAACGGCGACACGCGCCAGTCCCTCCTGAGCGCGAG
>JANMAY010000223.1:0-11656 GCA_031360095.1 Gemmatimonadaceae bacterium | reverse complement strand
CGACACTCCAACGGCTGCGTGAAGCGATCGACGAGAATCCCCGCGGCCTCTCGAGGATTTTGGGCGACGCGGCGTTTCGTCGCCGGTACGGTGAGCTTGCGCAAGAGAGCGCACTCACGCGAATGCCCCGCGGCTACCCGGATACCCATCCCGCTGCCGCCCTGCTTCGTCTTCAGTCGTTCACCGCCGGCAAGACACTCACGGCCCGCGACCTCTCGAGTGCGCGACTGCCCGATGTACTCGCGCGCGAGTACGAGCGCCTCCTGCCGCTCGTGCGGTGGATCAATGGTGCACTCGGCCTGCGCACGCTCGCGCGTCGCTGACGCTCGGCGTAAATTTGCTGCATGACGTCCGGCGCCATGCCTCAGATCACCATGCGTCGCGCGGCGCCCGCGGACGCCGCGGCGTTGGCAGCGATGGCGTCCACCGCGTTCACCGACACGTTCGGTGCGCACAACGATCCGCACGACATGGCCGACTATCTCGCCAAGTCGTTCGGCGAGTCGTTGCAGCGTGCCGAGCTCGCGGATCCTCGCTCCATCGTATTCCTCGCGGAGCACGAGGGGGAGGCGGCTGGCTACGCGATGCTGCGGGACGGTCCCCCGCCCGAATGCGTCTCCGCTCGCGACGCGATCGAGATTGCGCGGCTGTACGCGGTGAAGCGGTTCATCGGCGCAGGAATCGGCGCGTTGCTGATGGGCCGGTGCATCGAGGAAGCACACGCGCGGGGCAAGGACGCCATCTGGCTCGGCGTATGGGAGCACAATCTGCGCGCCATTGCGTTTTATGAGCGCTGGGAATTCGTCGACGTCGGTTCGCTGGCGTTCATGCTCGGCCGCGACCGGCAAACAGATCGCGTGATGGTGCGGCGCATTCGTCCCGCCGGCGAGTGAGACACACCGTCAAGCTCCACGGCGTGATCGTGGGACACTCGGATCTCGAGAAATCGGATGCCTCGCTCGGCCGCGCGTGGGGCGTGTTTCGGCCCGGACTTGGCTACGAGCTCGTACAGCCGGTGTTCCAGCTCTTTCGCGAAGCGGTGCCGATGTATGGTGGAGAGCCGCGCGATGAGGACAAGCTGGCGCGGTATCTTGCCGCGCGCGAAAAGCTGGGACTCGAGCTCGTGGACGCCGACGGAAATGGCATCGACACGAGCGTGATTCATATCGCCGACTATCCAGCGGAGAAGGGTGGACTGGAGCTGGATGTGTTGATCAGGGATGACGGCTATTGGTCGGCGCGTCGCGCGCTCAATGAAAGTCGTGACGCTTCGCAAACTCCGCCCCCACCGCCGCCTCGAGCGCCCTGAACTGTTTCGCGCGCACGTTCACCACCTTTTGCTCCACCTGCAGCACGCCGCGCACGAGCAGCAGCGGTGTGCGCGAGATCAACAGCGCCTGCCGCTCGAACCGCGGCGGCGTGACGACGACGTTGACCAACCCGGTTTCGTCCTCGAGCGTGAGAAAGACGAATCCCTTTGCCGTCCCGGGCCGCTGGCGACAGATCACCAGCCCCGCGGTCGCCACCGTCTCGCCGTCGCGTCCATTCAGCAGCAGGTCGCGTGCGCACCGGACGCCGTTTGGCTCGAGCACGCTGCGCACGTGCGACATCGGATGGCCGGCGAGTGAGATCCCTGTCATCCGGTAGTCCGCTTCGGTGAGCTCCACCGGCGTCATCGCCGGAACGGGCGCTGCGTCGCGTTGCCCTGTTGTACGCCGTCGCGGCGCGAGCGGACCCGCGTCACCGCGCGCGGCGTCGAGCACGGCCCACAGCGCGGCACGCCGTTTTCGGAGATCGGGCTCGTGACCGAGCATCGCGTCGAATGCGCCGGCTTCGGCGAGATGGCGCAGTCCGCGGCGGTCGAGCCCCGCGCGCTCCACCACATCCTCGATCGACGTGAACGGCCGCTCGGCGAGCGCTCGCTCGAGGTGCTCGCGCGCCGTGGCGCCGAACCCGCGCACGCTGCGCACGCCAAGGCGGACGGCGGGACTGTCTGACCCGCTGTCAGCCTGCCCAACTGTCGGACTGTCCGACTCGAGTGTTGCGTCCCACTTCGAGCGCGTGAGATCCACCGGCCGCACCACCACCCCATGCCGCCGCGCATCTTCCACCAGTGTGCCAGGTGCGTAGAAGCCCATCGGCTGCGCGTTGAGAATCGCTGCCGTGAACTCCGGCGCGAAGTAGTGCTTGAGATACGCCGACGCATAGACGAGCAGCGCGAAGCTCGCGGCGTGGCTCTCCGGAAATCCGTAGTCCGCAAATCCGTTGATCTGATTGAAGATGCGCTCCGCATCCACGGACGCGATGCCGTTCTTCGACATGCCGTCGAGCATCCGCTGGCCGATGGACGCCATGCGCTCGCGGCTGCGCTTGTGCCCCATTGCCTTGCGCAGCACATCCGCTTGTCCAGGAGAGAACCCCGCCGCAGCGATGGCCACCTGCATCCCCTGCTCCTGAAAGAGCGGCACGCCGAGCGTGCGCTTGAGAATCGGCTCGAGCGACGGATGGAGATAGGTCACCGCTTCCTCGCCATTTCTGCGCCGTAGATACGGATGCACCATGTCGCCCTGAATCGGCCCCGGCCGGATGAGCGCGACCTCGATGACCAGATCGTAGAAGCACCGCGGCTTGAGCCTCGGGAGCGTGTTCATCTGCGCGCGGCTCTCCACCTGAAAGACGCCGATTGTATCGGCCGCGCAGAGATCGTCGTACACCGCCTGGTCGTCCATCGGCAGCGCGCCAAGATCGACCGTCACTCCGCGCGTCTGCCGGATGTACAGAATGCAATCCTGCAGCAGCGTGAGGATGCCGAGTCCGAGCAGGTCGATCTTCACGAGTCCCACCGGATCGAGATCGTCTTTCTCCCACTGGATCACCGTGCGGCCCGGCATGCTCGCCGGCTCGATTGGCACCACGCTCGAGAGCGGCTCGCGCGTGAGCACGAAGCCGCCCACGTGAATGGAGCGATGCCGGGGGATCTGATGCAGTCCGTCGACGACGTCGGCCAGCGCGCGCACGCGCTTGTCGTTTGGATCGAGTCCCGCTCGTTCCACGATGTTCGCGCCCTCGGTCGCACGCAAAGCGGTGGTGGGATTGCGGCGCTCGGTGTGCTCTTCTCCGGCGTACGGATCTTCCCACCGATTGCCGCGCGACGATGCGGCATGCAGCGCATCCGGGATGCTCGCAAGATCGCGCGTCCCCGCGTTCTGCGCATTCGGGCTGCCATACGGCTCGTACGCCGCTTTCGGCGTCGGCCGGTCCGCCGACGTCATCGGTCGCAGCGCCTGCTTCGACTTTTCCTTTTCCGCGCGGGTTCGGGTCGTCGCTTCGGTGCCAACCACCATCGCGTTGCCGAGCGTCGTGGCGATCGCCGCATCGCTGGCTGCCACGTCGTTTGGCTGAGCGCGCAGTGACTCCGCGGTCGCCTTTGCCGAGAAGCGATCGCTCAGCGTGGAGAGAAGGTCCGCCTGCTCGACGCTGAAGCCGAGGACGCGCGCTGCATCCCGCACGGCACTGCGGCCGCGATAGGTGATCTGCTCGCACACCATCGCCGCGTGCTCTCGCCCGTACTTCTCGTACACGTACTGGAGCACATCCTCCCGCTCCCGGTGCGCGAAGTCGATGTCGATGTCGGGGGCTTCGGTGCGCTCCTCGCTCAGAAAGCGCTCGAACAGCAGGCCGAGCTTGATCGGATCCACCGCCGTGATGCCAAGGCAGTAGCACACCGCGGAGTTCGCCGCCGAGCCGCGGCCCTGACAGAGAATGCCTTTCCGCCGTGCGAAGCGCACGATGTCCCAGACGATCAGGAAGTATCCGGCAAGACCGAGCTTCGCGATGAGCGCGAGCTCGTGCGTGATCTGCTTCTCGTGTGCGGCGGTGCGCTGCGATGTATCCGGCGGCCCCCAGCGTTCATGCGCGCCCTGCTCAACCAGGCGCGCGAGGTATTCGTCGGTGCTCACGCCGCGCGGCAGCGGAAACTCCGGCAGCGACGGCGTCAGCTGCTCCAACCGAAACGCGCACCGCTCGGCGATGGCGAGTGTGGCGCCAATGCCCTCCGGCGCATGACGCCAGCGACGCGCGATCTGTGACGGACCTTTGAGATACCACTCGCCGTTCGGACGGAGCCGCGTGCCCATCTGGTCGAGCGTGCGCTTGTGACGCAACGCGCACAACACGTCGTGCACCACGCGGTCGCGCGCCCGCGCGTAGTGCACGTCGTTCGTCACCACCCACGGCACGTCGAGTGCGCGCGCGATGTCGATCAGGCGCTGGGTCGTTGCGCGTTCTTCGGCGAGACCGTGATCCCAGCACTCGATGGCCACGCGGCGATCGAAGATGTCGAGCAAGGTTGCCATCGCCTCGCACGCGGCGTCGGTGGCGCCGGTCGCCGCGAGGGCGGGAACCCATCCGCGCGGACAGCCGGTGAGCGCGAACAGGCCGCCGGCATGCGAGGCGAGCCGATCGAGGGACACGGCGGGTGAGCCGCGCGGACGGTCGCGCCGCGCCAGTGTGATGAGCGTCGACAGATTCGCATAACCCTCACCCGATTCCACGAGGAGTGGCAGGTGCGTCACCAGCGGCTCGTCGTGTTCCTGCTCGATCTCGACGGTGAGCTCTGCCCCGACGATGGCCGGCAGCCCGGCTTCCATTGCCGCGGTGTTGAACCGCACCGCTCCGCCCAGCTCGTCGTGATCGGTGATTGCGAGTGCGGACAACCCGAGCTCCACGGCGCGCGCGACGAGCACCTCCGGAAGCGCGGCGCCATCGAGTAGCGAGAAGCAGGAATGACAGTGCAGCTCGGCGTACTTCACGAACGGTGAACCGTGAACGGTGAATCGTGAACCGTGAACCGGGAACCGTTCACCTTCAATCGCCCCAGTTCTGCAACCGCCATGAGTCGTCGGCGCGGTCGAGAAACACCACCATCTCCCCCGCCTGGCTTTCACAGCGCCAGTAGTCGCGCCGGTAGCCGTCGTCCCACCAATCGCCCGACAATCGTTCCGGACCAAGCGCGCGCGTGACGGCGATGTGCCGACCGCGCCAGGTGATGGTGCGTGGGGTCTCGCCGTCACACACTACATCGACAAGCTCTGGCGGATCGAGAGCGCGTTGTGCCGCCACCGTCTCTGGCAGCGCACGGTGAATTGTGAACGGCTCGTGAACCGTGAACGGCTCGTGAACCGTGAACGGTGAACCGTGAACCGTGACTGCTCGGCCGTTGTCGTTACGGTTCACGGTTAACGGTTCACGGTTCACGGTCAACTCACTCCACACACCCGCTTTTTCAGGTCGGTGGGTATCCTGGGAATGCGCGCGAACGATCGTACCCGGCCCCAGCTCCGCGCGCAGCCGCTCGAGCGCCGCGTCCACGGCGCCGAGATCGCGCCACGACGTCGACAAGAGATCGCCCTGCTCGCCGGAGAGCGGCGCGGCGGCAACGATCGCCACACGCACCGCACTCACCGGCGCGTCGAGCGGCCACGTGTCGAGCAGCGCACGGCATCGCTCGAACAGCGGCAGCACGCGCGCGAGCGGACGGGCGGTGCGCGCTTCGCGTGTCACGGTGTGCGCGGGCGCGTCGACGAGCGCACCACGCGCGTCGTCGAGCGTGAGCGTGATGGCCACCGCGGCAATGGCGCGACCATGCGCAATCATCTCCGCCACCAATCGATCGAGCGCCGCCCGCACGAGAAACAGAATGGGCTCCATCGTGGCACTCGGCGTGTCGAGCTCCACGGCCACCGCGGGATGCGTCTCCACTCGCGCGAGCACGGGCCGGCGCGGATCGTCGGCGCGCGCGAACCGCCACGCGCGCAGTCCGATCTCGCCCCAGCGGCGCTCGACGTCTTCTCCCCCGAGCGCGGCCAGCGCGCCGACGGTGCGAAGGCCGAGCGCCTGGAGTGCCGCGCGCAACTCGTCGTCCATCGGCACGAGCGCCAACGGAGCTGGCGCGAGATACGCCGCATCCCGACCCGGCGGCACGACGTGCACGAGCGCGCGATCGCTCGGCTGCTGCTCGAAGCTCGCACCCGCCCACGTGGCCGCGCGCGCCGCCACGCACGAGCCGGCTATCGCCACCCGCGGGCGTGGATGCCATCGGCGTGCGACACGCAGCAGTGTGTGCGCGAGCTCGCGCTCGCCGCCAACGGCGTCGAATCCACTTGCGCCAACCCACCAGAGACCAGGAGCACCGGTCACCGGCGTCACCTGCGGGCTCGCCTCCACCAGCGCGGCCGACATCTCGGTCAACGCCGCGCCAATGGTGGCGTCATCCCACGGGAATTCCTGCACGTCGGCGCACAACGCGCGCGCTTCCGCTGGCCGCATTCCCGCGCGCACCCCATGCCGCCCGGCGGCCGCAGACACCGCCTGCACGCGCTTTCGCGCGGCGTCGGTCAGGACGATATGGAGATCATCCCAGTGCGCGGGCGCGTGCGACGGCGGTGCGGAGTTGGGGAGAGGGCTCGATGACGGCGCACTGTCCGCGTTCGGGAGCATGAGCGGGAGGAGAAGCTGCGCGGGGTGACCAGGCACGCCGCATTCCCCCCGCCGGGCCGCGCGCCACACCGCGCCGATCGGGAACCTCGGAATGCGCACACAAGCGACGCGCCACAGCGATTGCACACCCCACCTCCACCGTTCGAAGCGTCCCCCCTTTTTCGACTCGCACGGCAATCGTGCGGATCGTGTTCTCGTCGTTCGCTCTGTCCGACGGTCGCCCGGTTCGACTGTCGGACTGTCGTTTTCGTCGATCGACGACGAGCCGCACCGCACCACCGAGCTGGGTGGCGCCTCCTACCTGATCGCCGAGGAGCACGAAGGCGGCGTTCGACTCGCGCGCCAACCGCGTGAGACGCACGGCCGCCGAGCGGGTGAGCAGGGGTGCACCGTCGAGGACGACGAGGGCGAACGCGCCGCTGCGCAGCAGCACGTCGGCACACCACGAGGCGCGCGCGGCATCGTGCGGACGGATCATCCACACTCCTTCCGCATCGCCGAGGTGCACCCAATCGCGCGGGTCGAGGGTGCGTTGGGCGTCGATGTACGCGACCCCGCCGTGGTCCGCGACCGTGGCCTCCACGAGGGCACGCGCGAGGGTGGTCTTGCCGCTTCCCGCCGGGCCGGCAATCTCCGTGAGCCGACCGCGCGGCAGCCCTCCACCGAGCAGCACGGCGTCGAGCGACGCAATCCCGGTGGGGAGTGCGGGCGCGACTGGCGCGGGTGGAGGGAGGAGCCGAACGAGCTCGGCGAGGGAAAGGGGCACAAAGAGTCGTGAGCAGTGAGTCGTGAGTCAGGTTGCACTTCTAGTGCCGAAAACCGAACAAACACCGTATATCATAGAGGCACGACGGCCTATCTTTGCGAAGTCCAGATCGTGATCCCCGCCCGTTACCGCGGGGAGTGCGTATCTACCGAACGAATCCCGAAACCGCAACGGCTGTGGCAATAAGATACTTGCCACACCTAGCGTTTCGGTCAATGCCTATCGGGGGCTTAGATGAGCCCCGGTGGGCAGTGGTTGCCGAACGGATTCTCCTTCCTTTCGGGCTTCCCGACACTGGTCCGAAAGCGGAGGGTTCTAGTGCCGTTCCAAGTCATGGCGGACGACAGCGGCTGCGGCGGTCAGGGGCCGCTTGTAATCGCGGGGCTGATCGGTCAGGCCGAGGCATGGGGAAGGTTTGCTGATCAGTGGGTGGATTGCCTCCACCAATCACCACGCATCGAATATTTCAAGATGCGCGAGGCGGCAGGTCGCCCTACCGGTGAGTTCTATGGCTTCACTGCTACGCAGCGCGACGACAAACTCAAAGCCTTAGTCAAAATCATTGACGACTTTGAGTTCACGGCGCTCCACCTGACGCTCGACCTCGCCGCGCACGCAAAAGCATTTGACCTACCTGTGGCGGCCCCAAAGGTCAGAGGTGGCAAGAGCGTGAAAAAGACTCAGAAGCTACTCGCGATTGCGACGAATCCGTATTTCGTCACTTACCACACATTCATGTCCGCCGCGTGCTTCCACTTGTGGGAGGAGGAAGGATCTCGCGAGACCTTTGACTTCATCGTAGACGAACACCCAAGCCTCGGCGCCCCGACGAGTGCATGGTATCCGGCCATGCTCACGCTCATGGAGGAGCCGCAGCGTTCAATCATGCCGTCGAAGCCGATTCCCCGTAACGACGAGGAGTTCATGCCGCTACAAGCGGCGGACATGATTGCGTGGCTACAGCGCAACGCAAACAATGACAAAGGAAAGGACATGGAGTGGCTTGGCGACTGCTTCACCAAGCTCAAACAATCGCCGTGGTGCATGATGCTACACGACGAGTATTTCGCCTTTCTCAGAGCGCGAGCTGACAAGGTAAGAGCCGAGAGGCCGCTTCCCCTAGAGACACTTATCCAGCTTGCAATCCTTGAGGGCGCGCCAATTCAGAAGCCAGGCAAGAACGAATGACGGCGCTACAGCCCCGCGATCAAGCGCATGTATTCAGCATGCGAGCCAATCCAGAACCAAATGATGCTGTTGCCGTCCTTCACGCCGAGCGTGCGCCAGCCAACCGTCACGCGAGCGGAAAAGATCGTCGCATTTCTCTTGGTGGGTTTGAATCTGAGACTGGGGTGATTCGGGTCGCGCTTGAAGTCCCGATATGCTTGAACCGCCTGCCGTTGAATGTGTCTCGGCAGGCGGTCAAAGCACTTTCTGAATCGCTCGGTCGTGTGCGATATCAAAGCTTATCGGGGTCCAGTGGGAGAGTGCGTCCCGCGCGAAACTCCTTCAAGGCTTCTTCGGCCATGTTCGCTAGGGTTTCGCTGCTCGCGTCCAGCGTCTCGTCCCAATTCAGCTCAGCCTCAATGTCCGCGAGGAGGCTCGCGGCGA
The DNA here is from genome assembly GCA_031360095.1 of Gemmatimonadaceae bacterium. Lineage (GTDB taxonomy): Bacteria > Gemmatimonadota > Gemmatimonadetes > Gemmatimonadales > Gemmatimonadaceae > AG11. The sequence continues at coordinate 2,781 of JANMAY010000223.1, read as the reverse complement.
CAGCATCTTGTAGGTCGGGAGGCAGTTGCTTCGCCTTCTCGACAGCGATCTCTAGGAGTGTCATAGGGATAACGGGGGGGCGCCGTTTCAGCTTTGACGCTAGTTGCGCGCCTATCGTAACACTGTACCCGCGAAAGGGAAGATCAGTTTCCGCGTCGGCGTTTCTTTTGCTTCGGGTTGAGTTCGGTCTTAGGTACAGCAACCACTCGCCTAACGAGTTCCGTCATTCGCTCCAGGGGCGACGTGTCGGGCAGGTTGGGGGGCGGTCGCACCGTATCTATCCGCCCCGCCTTTTCTTCTTTCGCTTCTGGCCGTGTTTGAGCTTTGGGCATCGGACTACCGCGACGATTGCTCGAGCCGGTCTTTCTTGCTCTGGTGCATGTTCTTGATGCTGCCGCCGACAAAGATTTCGTCTGCTTCGACGGTGCCGCTCAGTTTCGCAAAGGTCTTGGTCTGCATCGCCAAGCGAATGCGCGACAGCATGAGCCACGCGGTCTTTTGAGTCACGCCAAGGGCATGGCCCAACTCGTAGGAGCTGATACCGTTCTTGGCGTTAGCGAGCAGCCACAGGGCGGGCAGCCACTTGTCGAGCCCAAGCGGCGAATCCTCGAAGATGGTCCCAACCTTCACGCTGAATTGCTGCTTGCACGCGCGGCACTTCCAGATCCGGCGCGTGGTCAGGTAGCTCGGCTTCTCCGTGTCGCAGCGCGGGCAGATCACCCCGTTCGGCCACCGAAGCTGAATGACAAAGGCAAAGCTGGTGTCGGCATCCGCGAAGTGCTGGATGGCCTCAGTCAGCGTAGTCGGAGCCGCATGTTGTTTGAGCATGCCGCATGATTCTATTATTCGACAGGTGTGTCAAGTATATTGTTGCCACGGCTGTCCCCATGGCAGGAACGGTCCAAAAGTGGCAACATCTTGTCGCGCAGTGCTTTCCGGCCGGGTTACTTGGCATCGTCGCTTTCGCACTCGCCCTCGAGATCACCGATCCACTTGGCCCCGGTCTCGATCCAGATGCATTGCACTACCTCGGTGCCGCCGAATCCCTGACCGCATACGCGACCTACAGGGTTCCCATCGCCACCTGGGATAGCGCGGACAGCACCTCCGCACTTGCCCACTTTCCACCCGGCTATCCCACCGCGATCGCGCTCGGCGTCCGGTTGGGAATGCCACCCATCCAAAGTGCGCGGCTCGTTCAGGCCACCGCCGCGTTCGTCACGATCACCACCCTTGTGCTCCTCGTGAGTGCGGCAGCGACCCCACTCGCGGGGATCCTTCTCGCCGCGTGTCTGTTCGCCACTCCTCCGATGCACGAAGTGCATGCATCCGTCTTGAGCGAGCCACTGTTTCTCGCATGTCTCGCGTTGACAGTGGCGACAATGGCCTGGAGACCAGATCGTCCCCTGTGGGCAGGGATCGCGGCGGCCATCGGTGCGATCACCCGGTATGCCGGCGCGTCGCTGGTTGGTGCTGTCGTGCTGTGGGCACTAACGCAGCAGGGAAGCGTGCGTGAGCGGCTGCGCCGCGCTGCGACAGCGCTCTTCCCCGCGCTCGTTCTCGAGGGATGGTGGGTCGTGCGCACGCGCGTCGTCGCGGGCTCGGGGGAGATTCGAGAGTTCGCGCTGTACGGCAATCTCGGGCCAACGCTCAGTCAGGGAGCGGCGACGCTCACAGCGTGGCTCGTTCCCGATCCGAACGCCGACCTCGACCCCATACCGCACCGCGGGACGATCGCCGTGGCGGCAGCGATTGCATTGGCCGCGCTGATCGCGATTGGCAGTTGGCATACCTGGCGCACCGTGCGCGGCCTCCAAATGGAAGATGATCCCCGTGCTCCCCTGCGATGGCAGCTGCTCCGCGCGGGGGCACTCGTGCTCGTCTGCTATGTCGCCGTCGTCATCGCGTCGCGAGTGACCGCGGATCCGAGCATCCCGCTCGACGCGCGCATTCTCGCCCCGGGGCTGGTGCTGGTCACCACACTCGGGAGCGCCGCGCTCGGTGCATGGTGGTGTCGCACGCGCCAGGCGATTCCGCGAATCGCCGTGGGCGCCGCGCTCCTCTGCTGGGGGGGAGCGTCAATAGCGAGCACCTACGACGAAGCGCGGGAGGCCCTCGAGCAGGGATCGGACTTCGCCGGCGAGCAGTGGCGCAAGAGCGAGCTGCTCGCCTGGGCTCGCACGAGTGGCGTGGACCGGCCTCTCTACTCGAACTGGCCGTCGGCGGTGTACCTGCACCTGCATCGCCCGGTGCGCGAGTTGCCGCGCGACAGCCGCGCGGTCACGCTCGCGGCGTTCGCGGACACGCTGCGGGTTCGCGATGGCCGCGTGCTGGTGTTCGATGTTCCAGCCACGGAGTTCACCGCCAACGCGGCGCTGCTCAACGCGCCGGGGCTGCGGCAGATCCTTCGCACACGAGACGGCGTGGTGTTGGCGCCATCGTCACGGAGCCGGTGAGACCGGCCATCGCCTCGGCTGAACCGAGTTCGTACGTATTTCTTTGCGCTTCGTACGAAACGCGTGCTCCATCTCAGGAGCACGCGTTTCAGTGGAGCGGCACGGGCAGACAGACCGTGGTCTACTGCACCGTAATCGTCCTCAGCGCAACGCCGCGGAAGCTGATCGGATACAGCAGCCGAGCGACCGCGCCGTCCGCAGCGACCTGGAGATACAGCGTGCCCGCTGTCGCCGGCGTGGTGAAGGTCGCGGAGAACTGCGAGGTGCCGCTCGCATCGCGTGTGACCGTTGCGGCGACCGGCGTGCCGCCCAGATCAGGACCGTT
>JANMAY010000217.1:0-8234 GCA_031360095.1 Gemmatimonadaceae bacterium | reverse complement strand
AGGACCTGTCTCACGCGCCCGCTCGCGCGGCGGCCCGTTCTTCCACCCACGCATACACAACCGGAAGGACAAGCAGCGTCAACAGCGTGGCCGACATGAGACCACCGATCACGACGGTCGCCAGCGGCCGCTGCACCTCGGCGCCGCTGCTCGTGGACACGGCCATCGGAATGAACCCGACGGACGCAACGAGTGCGGTCATCAGCACCGGTCGCAAGCGCACATCCGCCCCACGGCGGACAGCGTCCGCAAGGGAGAGCCCCTCCGCACGGAGCTGGTTCATGTATGACAGGAGCACGACACCGTTCAGCACCGCCACACCAAACAGCGCGATGAATCCCACGGAGGCACTCAGGTTGAGGTGAATGCCGCGCAGCCAGAGTGCGGCGATGCCTCCGACGAGGGCGAGGGGGACGGTGAGCATGACGAGCAGCGCGTGGCGCAGCGTTCCGAAGTTCGCGTACAGCAATGCCGCGATCAGCAGCAGCACGACGGGAACGATGATCGCCAACCGCTTGGTGGCGCGCGCTTGGTTGGCAAATTGTCCGCCGTACGTCACGTAATATCCGGCGGGCATCGCGACGCCGCTCGCGACGGCCTTTCGCACGTCGGCCACGAAGCCACCCAAGTCGCGGCCACGCACGTTGCTCTGCACAACGACGTATCGCTGCCCGTTCTCGTGGTTGACCACCTCCGGCCCCTCGACGGTTCGCACCTGCGCCACCTGCGTCAGCGTGACCGTCCCGCCGGCGGGCAATCGAATGAGGGTGGCGCCGACCGCGTCCGGCGTGGAGCGATAGGGCGCGTCGAGTCGAACGACGACGGGAAAACGCCGGCGTCCGTCGATGATCTCCGTCGCGCTCATGCCGCCAACTCCACTCTCGACCGCCGCGCGAACGTCGGACACGCTCAACCCGTAGCGCGCGATTGCGGCGCGATCGATATCGATGACGAGCTGCATCGCTCCGGCACTCACCCCGACCGACGCGTCTTCGACGCCCTGCACGCCTTCGAGCACCGCAAGGATCTCTTTGGCCTTCGCCTGAAGGAGCGGCAGACTGTCGCCAAAGACTTTGATGCCGAGTTGGGTCTTCACACCTGAGATGACCTCGTCGAGTCGCATTGCCATCGGCGCGCTGAAGTCGTAGCCCAGCCCCGGAATCTCGGCGAGCGCGGAGTCCAACTGTGGAATGAGCGCGTCGAGCGATCTCGCGCGCCACTTATCTTTTGGGTTGAACATGACGTAGACGTCGCCTTCGTTCAGCGCCATCGTCTCCGTGGCTTCGTGCGGCCGGCCGAGGTTCGTCACCACACTGCGAACCTCGGGAAAGCGGAGCAGTGTGCGCTCGATCTCGTGCGAGATCTCGACGCCCTGAGCCAACGACGTGCTCGGAATCCGGCGCGACTCGATGAGGAGATACCCTTCGTCGAGCTTCGGCATGAACTCGGTGCCAAGAAATGGAACAGACGCGAGCGCTACCACGAGCAGCCCGATCGCGGCCCCCAGCACCACGCGACGCCGCGCCAACGCACGCTCGAGCATCCTGGCGTAGTGCGCGCGAAGCGCGACGAACCACCGGGCATCTCCGTGCACCTCGACGCGCCCCGCGTAGATATATGACGCGACCGCGGGGATGTAGGTCAGCGCGAGGACGAGCGACGCGATCACGGCGGCGCAGACCGTGAAGGCCATGGGCCGGAACATGCGCCCTTCCAGACCCTCGAGCGTGAAGATGGGAATGTAGACCGCCACGATGATCGCCACGCCAAACACGATCGGCCGGCCCACTTCGAACGCCGCACGGAGCAGCACATCGTGACGCTGGGTTCCGGCCTCCTCATCCGCATGCAACCGCCGGACGAAGTTCTCGACCATCACGACGGATGCGTCGACGATGAGTCCGAAGTCGAGCGCACCAAGGCTCATCAGGTTCGCGGACAAGCCGAACCGCTTCATCGCCAGGAACGCTGCGAGCAGCGCCAGGGGAATCACGGACGCGGTGAGCAGCGAGGCGCGCGCGCTCCGCAGAAACAGAAAGAGAATCGCGATGACGAGCAGAGCACCTTCGGTGAGATTGCGGAACACGGTACGCGACGTCCGTTCCACGACTTCGCCCTGGTTGTAAAACGGCCTGATACGAACTCCCTTCGGGAGCAGCGGCTTGATCTCCTCCAGCCGCGCCATCACTCGGTCCACGACTTCGCGCCCGTTCGCGCCCTTGAGCATGATCACGACGGCGGACAGTGCTTCGCCTCGTCCATCGCGAGTGACGGCGCCATACCGGAGTTGGGAGGTGATGGTGACGGTCGCCACGTCTCGCACGCGGACCGGAGTCGCGCCGCGCGTCGCGAGGACGACGTTCGCGATGTCTGCCGTATCCGCAACGCGTCCGAGACCACGCAGCGTGAGCCGCTCGCCGCGATCCTCGATGTAGCCGCCGCCGAAATTCGCATTGTTGTTGGCGAGCGCCATCTCGATATCGCGCAGCGTCAGCCCGTAGCCGGAAAGCTTTGCTGGGTCAGCGTTCACCTGGAACTGCTGCGGCATGCCGCCCCACGCGTTGACGTCCGCGACTCCAGGCACCGTCCGCAGCAGTGGCCGCACGGTGTACTCCTGAATGTTCGTGAGGTCGACAAGCGATAGACTGTCGCTGGCCGAAGTGCCCGCCGCGGTCGAGTCTCGCTCGACCAGATACACGAGCACTTCCCCCATGGCCGTCGCCGGCGGACCGAGCATCGGCTGCGCGCCCACCGGCAGCTGCGACATGGCGTCCAGCATCCGCTGCTGCACCTGCGCGCGCGCGAAGTAGAGATCGACGTCGTCGTCGAACGTGACGATGACCACCGACAATCCGGCCTTCGACACCGAACGCACTTCCTTCGTGCGCGGAAGACCGAGCATCGCGATTTCCATCGGATAGCTCAGCTCCTGCTCTGCTTCCACCGGCGACAGTCCCGAGGCTGTCGTCATCACGGTGACCTGGTTCGGCGTGAGATCGGGGAACGCATCCGTCGTGAGTGTGCCAAACGCCCACGTTCCGGCCGTTGCAAGCACCAGCGTCGCGGCGATGACAGGTAGTCGGTGCTGGATGGATTTCGCGATCAGCCACTCGATGAGTGCGCCCATGCTCACATCTCCATTTTTGGCATGGACCCCTTCTGCAGCTCGGCCTTGACGGCAAATGCGCCCATTGTCACGACGACATCACCGGGAGCGAGTCCACGGAGCACCGCCACTCGGCCTCCCGCGCGCGAGCCCACTACGACCTCTCGCGGCTCGAAACGCGCGCCACCCTTGCCGTCAGGGCGGACGAGAAAGACGTACGCCTTGCCCTGCATGACCTGCACGGCGTCTTCGGGTACGAATGCGGCGGATGTCGTGCTAACACCCTCGACGACGACGTTGGCGAGCATTTGCGGCTTGAGCCGTCCGCTGGTCGCGACGATCGCTCGCACGCTCAGCGTTCGCGTGTCAGCCTCCAGTCCGGCGCCCACCGCCTCGATGCGCGCACTGAATGTGTCGGCGGGAAAGGCAGGTACCGTGAAGCGCAGCCGCCCGTTGCGCTGAAACAGTCCCGCCATTTGCTCGGGTGCGTTGATCGTGAGCCAGAGACTCGCCGGATCGGTGACGATGACGAGCAGTGTGCCGGCCTCGACGACCGCCCCCGGCAGCGCGCTGCGTGACAGCACCACGCCGGCTGCCGGCGCGCGGATCTCGATCGTGCCGCTCGCGCCCGCGGCCCCCAGTTGCTGCGCTGTCCCACGCGCGCGCCGCAGTTCCGCCTGCGCCTGTGTGAGCGCCGCGCGTGCGTGCTGGTCGTCGGTCACGGCGCGCTCGAAGTCCTGACGAGGAATTGCCTTGAGTGCGAGCAGCCGCTCGGCGCGCGCGCGCGCACTCATCGCGTACTGCACCTCCGCCTGTCGCGACGTCACTTCGGCGGCGGCTTTGGAGACGTCGGACTGCGCCATCCCCGCCTCGGGACTCTGTAGCGTCACCAGTGTCTGGCCAGCGCCCACCCGATCACCGGGCCGAACGGCCACGCTGACGACACGCCCACGCACCGGTGCGCCGAGCCGCATCGTGCGATCCTCATTGGGGGTGACTTCTCCCGGGACGATACCCATCCCACTCGCGGCACCCATCGCCACAGGTCCCCAGCGAATACCGCCATGCTGGATCTGTGAAGCGCTGAACGAGATCGACGCAGGCACGTCGGCACCGCTCTTTTCCTTCATCTCTTTCATCGCCGTCGTATCGCCCCCCATGCCGGCTTGCGCACGCGCAGCGACGACGGATGAGTCTCGTTTGTTCTCCGCCGTGCCGCACGATGCGAGCAGGACGGCTCCCATTGCGACGGAGAGCACTTCATGTGCGCGAATCATCGGCGGTTCTCCCCGAGCGAGACTGGTGTGAGCGAGGTGGTGAACAGATCCTGCCCATCCGCAACGATGAGCGTAACGATGCTCTGGTGCTGCGCGAAGAGCGTGCGGTAGAAGGTCAGCCGAGCGTCCGCCCACGCGCGTGCCGCGTCGATCACCTGAAAGAGCGGCACAGCGCCCTCGCGGTATGCACCCAGTGCTATTCGCCGCGACTCTTCCGCGCGCGCGAGAAATCCTGCCGAGTCTCGCCGCGCCAGTATCGTCGACCGCGCGGTGAGAATTGCGGCCGCGTCGTATGCACCGCGGAGCTCGGCAGTGGCACTGCGCTCCTGCGCCGCAAGCTCGAACCCCGCCGCGTCGCGCTCGGCGCTCGCGCGCTGGGTCTCACCGCGATTGGGATCGAACAGCGGAAGCGGCATGCTGATGCCGGCAATCATCGAGGTTGTCCCCCCGGTCTGCATGGTGCCAATCGTTGCGCCAAGCTGGCGAACGAACATCGATCGCTCCGCCGCAATGCTCGCGCGAGACGCAGCGAGCCGTTCGCGCGCCGCTCGCACGTCGGGACGCGCGTCGAGCGAGAGCGCAGGTGTGGTTCCCAAGGTACGGAGCGCGAGTGGCAGCTCCTCGATGACCACCGAAGGCACTTGCACGGACGCGCGCGCTTCCGACACGAATGCGCCGAGCGCTGCGCGTGCAACGGCAAGCTCCGCGCTCTGCAGGGCCGCCTCGGCCGACATGCGGTCGCGCTCCAGCTCCGACCGGATGAGATCTGCTTCTGCAGCCGCACCCTCCTTCACTCGCGAGCGATTGTACGTGACGAGCGTGTCGAGCCAGCGCACCAGATCATGCGTCGTCGCCACTTGCACCTGCGCGAATGCGGCCCGGTAGTACGCGGCAGCGGCATCGAGACCAATGCGCTGCCGCATCTGCGCCGCGTCCGCTTGCGCGGCACGCACCTCCGCGCTCGCACGCGCAGCGCGCGGGCCACGTTGATACAGCCACTCGAGCGGGAAGGTCGCCGTTGTCATGGACTCGCGCTCCATGTCGCGCAGCGGGCGACCGCCTGGGAACGGTGTCTGGTCGACCTGGTAGCTGAGCACCGGGTTCCCCAGCGCCCGAGCAGTGACGCGACTTCCTTCCGCCGCGCGCACGCGACTCTCGGCGGCAGCAACCAGCGGATGGCTGGCGCGGACCGAATCCAGGAGAGCCCGCAGCGTGAGCTGTCGAGCGGGTGCGTCGCTCACTTGAGCCCGTACCGATTGGGGTTGCCCCAGCACGGCGACGACGAGGCCAAGGAACACGAAAGATCGAGACATGGTTTGAGACCGCTGAAGAAGTCCACGAAGACGACAGACGCGGGGCGCGTGTGGGTCTGAGAGACTCGATTGGATGGACGAGTGTGCGATCGGAGCGATCGGCGCTCGTTGACGAGCTCACTGATGGCGTGCGAGCGCGTCAGCCTATGTCGACGCGACTGGGCACACGTTGCCTATCAGGCCGCGAATTCAGGCGGTGGAAGGAGCGGTGCGCGTGACACGTCCGCCGGCCCGGATGGCTGCACGAGTGCCATTGCGGGCACGGGGGACATCGGCGCGATCGCATCCGCGATCGTCGGCAGCGGTGCGTGGCACGAGCTCCCGCATCCGCAGTCGAACTTCGAGAGCTCCGCGACGGTCGAGACAGAAGCCGGCGCAGCGCCCATGTCCGACGCGCATGCCATCGTCTCACCTGTACTGGATATCAGCAACTCACCGAGCATTGGCTCGAATCCCGAACAGCCGAGGCACCATACGGTGACTAGGCTGACGAGCGCTCGGCAAGCGCGATGCAGGTTCGAAGGGCGGCGCATTGGTGCGGGAAAGGTATCGCTCGCGCATTCGATGCGCCAAAGAGGCCCACCGGTGTGGATTGGGCGCGCCTGGCTTGACGTATCAAGAAAATTTGATTAATTAGCAGCATGGTCACCGCTGCCACTCCCGATCTCGATCGTGCCGTTGCGCTTTTTCACGCGCTGTCGGACGCCACGCGTCTCGCCACGCTCGACATGCTTCGCGGCGGCGAAAAGTGCGTCTGCGAGCTCCAGGACGAGATCGATGTGGCGCAGTCGAAGCTGTCGTTCCATCTCAGGGTGCTCAAGGACGCCGGGCTGGTGGAGGATCGGCGGGAAGGCCGGTGGTCCTACTACACGATCGCCCCCGGGGCGCTCGAGGAGGCGCATGACTTGGTCGTGCAGTTCCTCCCCAAGCCAAGTGTCGGCGGTCGGACGCTTCGCGTTTTGAGCGGACGATCATCGGCAAAATCATCGAGCTGTTGTTGAGGGGGTTGCTCGCAGCAACTTGATTTTTTTGATCGAACCATCAACTTTTTTTGATTGAGGAATCCATGTCAACATCGGTATCTCCTGATCTCACCACCATTGTTCGCGAGAAGTACGGGGAAGCTGCGCGTCGGGCCGCTGAGGGTGCGAAAAGCTCCTGCTGTGGTCCGGTGAGCTCGTGCTGTGGCGGTGCAGCATTCAATGGCACGGTCGACCCCATCACCTCGAATCTCTACGTGAACGGCGAAACCGCCGAGCTGCCGTCGGCCGCCATCTTGGCGTCGCTGGGCTGCGGAAACCCCACTGCGCTCGCGCAGCTCAACGAAGGTGACGTCGTGCTGGACCTCGGCTCCGGCGGCGGCATCGACGTTTTGCTCTCCGCTCGGCGTGTGGGCCCAACGGGCAAAGCGTATGGACTCGATATGACGGACGACATGCTCGCACTGGCCGCGCGGAACGCCGCGGAGGCAAATGTCACGAACGTCGAGTTCCTGCGCGGCCAGATCGAGAGCATTCCGCTGCCGAGCAACACGGTGGACGTGGTCATCTCCAACTGTGTCATCAACCTCTCCGGCGACAAGCGCCAAGTGCTCGCCGAAGCGTTTCGCGTGCTCAAGCCGGGTGGTCGTTTCGCGGTGAGTGACGTCATCGTGCGCGGAACGGTACCCGCCGAAGTGCGCAAGAACATGGAACTGTGGATTGGTTGTGTGGCGGGCGCGCTCGAGGAAGAGGAATTTCTCTCCTTGCTCCGAGAGGTCGGGTTCGAGAATCCGAGCATCGAACCAACGCGTATCTACGAGACAGGCGACGCGGCAACGTTTCTCGCCGGTACGGGGCTCGACGTCGAGCGGTTTGCGAACGAGATCGCCGGCAAGTTCATGAGCGGGTTCGTGCGCGCCACCAAACCCGGCAGCTCGCCGACCAAGGTGAAACGGGAGCTCGCGCGCAAACCCGACGCCTGCTGCGGTCCGGAGTGCTGCAGCTGACAATGCGATACGCGCTCATCTCGGACATTCACGCCAACCTTCCCGCGCTCGAGGCAGTGCTGCTCGACATCTCCAACCGCGCGGACGTGGAAGCGACGTACCACCTCGGCGATCTCGTGGGGTACTCGAGCCAGCCGAGCGCAGTAGTCGAACGGCTCGCGTCGGCAGCTATCGCGGGGGTGGCAGGCAACTACGACTCGACTGTCGCGCACGACTACGCGCACTGTGGCTGCCGATCGGAAAGCCCGCGACAGGAGGAGCTCGCGCACATCAGCTACGAGTGGACGCGCGCTCACACATCACCCGCGGCAAAGCGATTCCTCGGCGGCCTTCCCTTTCGGCTCGATCTGCGTCCGCTTGGCGGTCACACCGCCGGTCCCACAGTGATGCTGATGCACGGCAACAACGTGCTCAACACGGTCTACATGACCGCGGATCGTTCAGACGACATGTTGGAGAAGATGGCGGTTGCGCTTAATGCCAAGCGTGGCGACGTGATCGCCTTCGGCCACACACACATCGCGTGGCACCGTGAAGTCGCAGGCGTGCAC
>JANMAY010000068.1:0-16159 GCA_031360095.1 Gemmatimonadaceae bacterium | reverse complement strand
GGGTGACGCCACGTTCCGTGCTCGGAGTGCGCGCTTCGATCGTCGTGAGATGCACGCCGGCGACCGTCGAGACTTGCGCGACATACGACGTGAGCTCCGCCGTCGCCGCAACGGAATCACCGGCGAAGAGCCGCGCACGCTCGGCGCTGAGGATCTGGCTCGCGTCCTTCTGCAATCGCGGAAACGACGGCGCGGCGGCGACGAGCGCTCGTTCGCGCGCGAGCAGCGCGCCCTGCTCCGACAGTGTGCGCCGCTCGACCGCGAGGCGGTCCAGCGCCGGCTTGAGCACGCGCGAATAGCCGAGCAGCAGCACCAGCGCGATTGCCCCGACGGTAAGCGCTCGACGGTCCTGCGGTCGCAGGCCGGACATCGAGGAGCGCGCCGTCAGCCCATTCATCGCGTCGCCTCCCGGACCGACGGTGGCGAATGACGAAGCCGTGCACTGAATGCAAAGTGTTCCACGGCGACGTCACCTGCCTGGCGCTCCTGACGCAGCGGGGCGGCGAGCTTCACTTGCTCGAGCGTTGGGATGCCGCGCAACGCATCGTAGACCGTGGCGCTGCGAGTGCTCTCTCCCTCGATCATCACGCTGTCACCAGCGACGTGCATGGCCGTGAGCGACGCGCCCGAGGGAAGCGCGACCGTTATCGCAGCCAGCACACCACTCACCTGCGAAGCGCCTGCCTCCCGGTCGGCGAGCGTTGCGGCCACCTCAGCCGCGTTTTCGAGCTCGCTCCGCGCGGTCATGGCAGAGCGAACGGGCGCGGATAGATCGGCGCGCGCGCGCTGCACGGTGGCGAGGCTACGTTGAACGCGCCACCGATCGAGACCCAGGGCGAGGATCAACGCTGCGGCTGCTGCCAGTGCGAGCCAGCGTGTCGTGCTGCGCATGCGGCGCGCGTGGAGTCGCTGCGTACCGGGGGAGTGCAGTGGCAGCGCCGCGCCCGTCATCGATCCCGCGGCGGCCATCAGCTCGACCGACGATGACTCCGGTGCGAGTCCAATGTCGATCGCGCGCGTGCGGATGGCCAGTGTACCCAGCGCGCGCGCGAGGGCGGCGGTGCGCGTGGCGTGGCCGAGCAGCACGAGGGGCGCGCTCGCCGCACTGTCGCCCGCGCGCATGAACGCAGCGATGTCCGCGTCCGTTGCGCCGTGCAGCAATCGGCGTCCGCGCCATGGCATCCCGCCACGTAGATGCACTGCGTCGGTTGGTCCGCTGACATCGCAAAGCACGACGAAGCAATCGCCGCTGCGGGCCTCCTGTGGCGCAAGCTCTCGGGCTGCGCCGGCGAGCGCGTCGTCAGCTGTCTTCATCTCCAACAGCCGCCAACCGTGCGTGCTCGCCTTCTCGGCGAATGCTTCGAGCAGATCGGTGGGCGCGAACGCGGTGATCCAGCTCCCGCGATCCGCCACGCGCACGGCCACCGTATGCGGCGTGCTCCGATGACCGATGACGTGCCGCGACCAGTCTCGCGCGAGCACCCCTTCGAGCGTTGCGCGCGGCATGCGCGGTAGGCGTAGCGTGCGAGAGTGAGCGATTGGACGAGTGAGCGTGATGCTCGCCCCTCGCGCTGGTGGTGCTTTCGAGATCAACCCACTGAGTGCCTGTGTGACGGAGTCCGGCGAGCCGTCGCACGGCGCCGTAATAGATTGCCAGCGCGAATGCGGACCGTCGCCGTCGCGCCACGCGACCGCGAGGTGGGTGGCATCGAGCGCGATGCCCAGTGTGCGGCCATCGCTCGCGACGCTCATATGCCCACCCGCCGCCAGACGGCGAACAGCGCGTCTCCGCCGCGTGCGTACAGCGCTTCCGCTGTCGTGCGCACCGGGCTTCCGTCGAGCCATCCTTCGGATTCCACAACTACTTCGCGCGTCTCGAACGTGATGCGCTGCATGAGCTCCGACCCCGCGTCCACGAGCGATTCACGCGCGCCGGGCGACAGTCGCTGCGTGAGCTCCTCCAGCGATCGCAGCGGGCGATCCGTGTCCTGTGCGCGGAGAATGAGCGCGATCGCCTCGTCGCCCAATCCTGGCAAAGAGGCGAGCACTGGCCCCGTCGCGGAATTGATGCTGATCTGGCCCGTGCCGAGGACGGTGAGGTGCGGTGCGATGCGCGCGTACAGCTCTGCTGTCATCCCGTCCACGTCACGGAGCTCGGTGAGGCGCGCGAACTCCGCGTCGCGCGGCAGCGTCCGCGCGCCTGCTCGCAAATAATCCTCCCGCTCGGCGCCTCGTGCTCTGCGAAAGGTGTCGCGATCGCGCCAATCCATGATGCGTTGCGTCAGACGGTCGGCTGCGCCGGCGTCGAGACGGAGCCCAATGAGCAGCCGGCGGACGTCGCCCTCGGTGGCGCGGTTGATCTGCAGTCGCGAACCGGCGTCGTATGCCCGTGCGACCGCGCGCTCATCACCAAGCCGGATGGTGTCGGATCCGATGAAGCGGAGATCTCCCCAGGGGTCGCGCGTCGCGTCCGCGAGCGCACGTCGGCGCGCGTCGAGTGGATGTGCGAGACGATTCTCGAGCTTGGCGCGAACTGTCTCGAGCGCGGCGTCCGCGGCCGCGTCGGCCTGAGTTTTTTCCAACGAATTCGCAACGGCGAGACGACGCGTGCGCGACTGCACCGACAGCTCATAGCCAGTGACGCCGACGAGCACCACGAGCCACAGCGCCGCCATGAGCGCGAAGCCGTCTCGTCGAACGCGACTCATCGGCGTCCGCCTCCAACGAGGGGAATCGTCATCGGAAGCGCGAGCAGTGCATGTGCGGCTTTGTCTGGTGAGACGGTGGTCGTGTCGAACAGCACGCGAAACTCTACGGCCACCGGCAGGACAGAGGTAGAGATCCAACTCGACTGCCACAGTCGTCGGCCAAAGATGCTGCCTAGGTAGCGCGCGTGAAAGCCGGTCGCATCGGGCGCGAGCGACATGGTGACCGACGGCCCACTATTGCGCCACGGTGTCAGCTCGGCAACCAGCCCATGCAGTTGCGCTGTATCGGCCTCGGCGGGCTTCATGTAGATGCGGACTTGCGTGCCGGCAGGTGCGAGCTCCGTTGGTGCGCTGGTGATGAACGTCAGCTCGTCCTCGGTAGGCCCGCGCATCGTGCGCGCCGCCGCAATGCCACGAAATTCGGCGTCGCCTTCGGTGGTGAGCCGCGCGGCCGATGCCCAGTCGCGAATGGTGGAGCGCACCGCGTGCGCCGATACGATGGCCTGCGTGCCGCTGCGCGCCTGCTGATCGGTGAGAAAGCCGAGCACCGCGGCGCCCGCAGCAAGCGCTCCGCCGGCGACCGTGAGTGCGACGATCACCTCGAGGAGAGTCATTCCCGTGCGGTGGTGAGCTGACACACTCATGGCCGACCACTCCCCATCGCCACGGGCGTCCGATACCGACGCGTGCGCAGCGTAAACACGTCGGTGCCGTCACGGACCCGCACCACCACATCGTACAGTCCATCGCTTTGGTCGACGCGGCGCGTCTCCGTTTCCCAGGTCGCGCTTGCGTACGGTGCTGCGAACGTGCCGCGCGCAACCGAATCGGCGAGCGTCTGGAGCGATCCGGGATCGAGATCGACGGCCGCCATCCGCTCCGTAGCAAGTGCGGAGAGTGGAAGACGATCCGCCGCCACGACATCGGCACGAATCGAACCGCCGTACGCGCCGAGCACACCGACGCACACGAGACCAACGATCGCCAGTGCGACGATCGCCTCCAGCATCGTGAACCCGCTGCGGCTACGACGCGCGGCCATCGCCGATGCCGATGCCGCCACTCCATCCTTGCACGCTCACCGCAACGCTCCGCGCGCCGCGCACAGTGATTGTGAGCGGCGTTGCCGTTCCAGTGGGATTGAACCGGCACTCGAATCGATCCGCGTTTGGACCCACGAGACTCACGGTGCCTGGCAGGGGCAACACTCCGGTTGCAGTCGAGTCGCGCGTGGTGAGCCAGTAGCGCCCGTCGCTTGGCGAGATCGTCACGGTCGCCGGCGCGCCCGACTCGCGTGCGGCATCACGCGCCTGTGACAAAACGGATGCGAGTGCCGTCGCCGTCTTCTGTTCCGGTGTCGCGAGTGAATCAGAGAGAAATGCGGGCACTGCGGCGGCGGCGGTGATCGAGAGTATCACGAGTACGACGAGCAACTCGAGCAGCGAGAATCCTCGACGCGACTTCATCGGCCACCTCGCATCGGCGTGAGGTTGATGCCGTAGATCGCCTGCACCAGCGCCAGCGCGATCAGTCCCACCACCAACCCGAACGCGACGATCAGCGCCGGCTCCGCGAGTGCGACGAACCGCGCCGCCGAGCGTTTCGCGCGCTCCTCGAAGAGATCGGCGGCTTTGGTGAAGAAGCTTTCCAGCTGGCTCGACTCCTCACCCGCCGCAACCAACCGCGCGAACACTGCGGGAAACAGCGTCCCTTCCGCCACCGCCGCCGATGGGCTCGAGCCTTCGCGAACGCGCGCGCGGATGCGCAGCACTTCGCGCTGTGCCGAGGGATCGTCGATGGATTTCGCGGCGTCGTCGAGCGCGACGATGAACGGGGCGCCGCCGCCGAGCAGGATGGAGATCACGCGGGCAGTGCGGGCGGCGAGTACTTCGCGGTAAAAGTGCGACACGAGCGGTGTGCCGAGCAGAAAGCGCGAGCGCGTGTCGGCCGCGTCGCGGGAGGTGGCGAGCCAGAGCGCGAACGCGACGAACGCGACGAGCACGACGACGATTGGTAGCGCGTACGCGCGCATCGTCGCCGAAAGCGAGAGAACGAGCGCCGTCGACGCCGGGAGTGCGCTGCCTGATGCGGTGAACAGTGCACCGAATCGTGGAAGCACCACCATGAGCAGCACGAGAATCGCTGCGCCGCCAACGAAGGCCAGCAATGTCGGGTAGATGGCTGCGGTGACGATCCTTGCGCGGAACTGTTGCTCCGATTCGATGGCGTCGGCCAGACGTCCCACCGAGTCGGCGAGGCTTCCTGCGCGCTCGCCGGCCCGCACGAGGCCTACATACGATGCAGGAAAGGCATTCGGGTGCGCCGCGAGCGCGTCGGCGAACGTGCTGCCGCGTTCCACACGCGTCTACACGTCGGCGAGCGACGTGCGTAGGGCCGCCGGTGCGATGTCGCGCGCGACGCTCAACGCGCGCGCGAGCGGCAATCCGGCGGGCAGGAGGGCGGCGAGTGCGCGTGTGAACTCCGCGAGGTCGCCACTGCGAATGCGCCCGCCGAAGAATCCCGTCGACGGCTCGTCGGCGCTGACGTCGAGCACGATGAGGCCGCGCGAGCGGAGTGCTGCCGTCGCGGCGTCAGGGGTGGGCGCGTCCACGACC
The DNA here is from genome assembly GCA_031360095.1 of Gemmatimonadaceae bacterium. Lineage (GTDB taxonomy): Bacteria > Gemmatimonadota > Gemmatimonadetes > Gemmatimonadales > Gemmatimonadaceae > AG11. The sequence continues at coordinate 10,836 of JANMAY010000068.1, read as the reverse complement.
CCTGCTTCGCGCGCTCCGGCCCGCGTGAGCGCTCGATATTTGAGGAGCGCCACGGGAGTTACTGCTTCCAGTTCGTGATGTCGACCGCGTCCCCGGTGCCGCCGGGTTGCCCGTCCGCACCCATGGAGGACAGGTCGAATCCGTTCTTCGTGTGGTCGCCCGGATTGCGGTAGACGAACGGTGCGCCCCATGGATCCGCTGGCGGCGGTTGGCGGAGGTATGGCCCACGCCAATTGGAGGGGCGCGGCTCCGTGGCCGGCGTCTGCCAGAGCGAGGCAAGTCCTTGCTCTGTCGTGGGATAGCGACCGTTGTCGAGGCGATACGCGTCGAGTGCGGCGCCCAGCGTGGAGATTTGCGCCTGGGCAGTGACGTTCTTGGCGGTGTCCACGTGCCGGAAGACGTTGGGTGCCACGATGGCCGCCAGCACGGAGATAATGACCACGACGACCAGGACTTCGATGAGGGTGAAGGCGGGTCGGAGAGGGGCGTGTTGGCGGTTCGGGCGCATATGTAATGGTATGGCGGAAGGCGGCGGGGCGTCAGGGCCGCATCGCTCGAACGAACGACGGATGACTGTCAGCCCTCCAGCCCCTTGATCTCCTCCTGAAGCGCCTCCAGCTCCGCGATCACTTCGAGATCCTTCGGACGCCCCGCCGCTCGCTTCACCCGAATCAGCCACGGCAGATCGAGGAGTCGCACCTCCGCGCCAAACAGCGTGATCGCCAACGCGTGCGGCAACAGGTTCTCGTACGTCCCGCCTCCCACGATCTCGCCCAACAGATCGATCGAGCCCGCGCTCGTCGTGAGCGTGAAGTTCAACCCGGCACGCAGCGTCGCGGCAGACCATTCGAAGGGCAACCCAGCGGGGGCGCCACGCAAATACGGATGTAACGGCGCCAGCGCGGAGACAAGCCGCGTGAGGTTGGCTGAGTTGCGCGCGTACGAAATGTCGAGATCATCGGTGAGACGCGCCGATCCATGCGCGCGTGCTGCCACTCCGCCCACCACGATGTACTGGACACCGGCGTCGTTCAACGCGGCCAGCAGCCGCTCGAGCTGAGTCACGTTTTCTTGCGCGCATTCCGCACCGCCTGCTGGAGCGCGGATGCGTTCTCCTGCCATTCCGCGAGCGTTCGCACGCGCTCGTCCACCGACTTCCGGCGATTCTCGCGCAACAACGTCCGGTCGACATCCTGCTTGTATCGCTCCACCACCGCGTCGGCCGGTGCAAGTGGCACCAGCTCGAGCCGCACCGCAAAACCCGATGCGCTCGCACAGCGGTGAAGGGTGTCGAGCGTAGGGTTCGTCGAGCCTTGCTCGAGCTTGGCGATCGCGGACTGCGAGGTGCCAATTCGCACTGCGAGCTCGGTCTGGGTCAGACCGCCCGCCCGACGCGCTTTCCGTAGCAACCGGCCGACCGCGATTATATTATTCATAGACTGAATATGACATTTATAGTATAAATACGCAATGTTCGTCGCTAAAACGCTTGTGGTCCTCGTTGCCGTTCATTTGCTGGGTTCGTCTCCCAGTCACGTGGTGCTGTCCGACCCGTCAGACCGTCCAGACCGCCCTCCTCCCTCACGGACCCCTGATGTCCCCCGAGCCGCTACCCACTCGCAGCATCCCCGACCTCGCTCCCATCGCGTTCGACGACCCCCGCACCGAGGGTTCGGCCAAAGGGACCGCGTGCTCGGGCTGTAGTCTGGACATCCGCGCCATCTATTATGAAGCAGCCGGCAAGGTCATCTGCCCCAAATGCCGCAACCAGCTCGAATCGCAGCTCTCGCCAGAGGGCGGACGAGCGGGGCGATTCGGCAAGGCACTCGGCTTTGGCCTGCTCGCCGCCATCGCAGGGACGGTGCTGTACCTGATCATTGCCGCCGCAACCGGGATGGTGTTCGGTATCGTCGCGCTGCTCATCGGATGGATGGTCGGCAAAGCCGTGTTCATTGGATCGGGCCGCCGCGGTGGACGACGCTATCAAATTCTCGCCACCATTCTGCTGCTCCTCGCCTCCATCCCCATCCTTCTCTCGGCCACCATCATCGGTGCTGTCATCTGCGTCTTTGCCGTATGGCGGGCGTGGCAGATGAACGCCGGCGTCGCCATTGCAATCACGGGCCCGTATCGCATCGCCGCACCCACCGCATCGGCATCCGCCGCATGACTGCGGTCGCAACAGAAGCACTTAGTTGCAGCCGCTGCGGATCGCAGCTCGCACCAACGCTGCTCAGCTGCCCCTCGTGTCATTCGCTCGTGCACCTCGAGCGTCTCAAGTGGCTGACGAACGAAGCGCAGACTTTCGAAACCGCCGGCGACACGACGGCAGCGCTCGAGCATTGGCGCCTCGCGCTCGATCTGCTGCCTGCCGAGTCGTCGCAACATCCCGCGATCACGGCGCGTATCGCCGCACTTGGTAAGGCGCTCCCCGCACGCGCGCAGCAGGAGCGTACGCAGGAAGTCGAGCGCGTGCGCTCGCGCTTCGCTGGTAAAGGCGGCAAGGCCGGCTCCGTGCTCGCTGCCGCCGCCGTGTTGTTGTGGAAGTTGAAGTTCGTCGTCGTGCTGCTGCTGACGAAGATGAAGCTGCTGCTCTTCGGCTTTACGAAGATCGGCACGCTGCTGTCGATGCTGGCAACGATCGGTGCCTACTGGGCGTTGTGGGGCTGGCCGTTCGCCGTTGGATTCGTGCTCTCTATCTACGTGCACGAGATGGGACACGTCTCGGCGCTGCACCACTACGGCATCCGCGCCGGCGCGCCGATGTTCATTCCGTTCGTTGGCGCGTTCGTGCGGTTGAAGGAATCGCTGCGCAATGATTGGGAGAACGCGATGGTCGGCCTTGCGGGGCCGTTGTGGGGAGTCGGCGCGTCGCTGGCGGCATACGGACTCTATGCGGTGACGGGCAAGCCCATCTTTGCGGCGATTGCACACTCGGGCGCGTGGTTGAATCTCTTCAACCTGATGCCGGTGTGGCAACTCGATGGCGGCCGCGGCTTCAGCGCGATGTCAAAGGTGCATCGCCTTATTGCGGCAGCCGCGCTCCTCGGTGCATTTGCCGTGACGCGCGAGCCCATGTGCCTGATCGTTGGACTCGTTGGCGCCGGCATGGCTTTCACGAAGCCATCGCGCGAGCCCGATGCGCGCATCGCTGCGTACTACATCGGGCTGGCGTGGGTGTTGGCCGGGTTGAGCATGTTGTCCGTCCACGCGGCGCGAGTGCGCTGACGCTTCGCCGCTACACCCCGATCGTCGGAGCGATTGGTCCTTCACCAACCTTGAATGGACCCGACAGGTCGTAGTCAGTCGCCAACTCGGTCATCTTCCACGCCTTGTGCAGCGCGAACACGAGTCCGAAGATCGAGAGCACGCCGGCATACAGCCCGTACGAGAACGACGATAGGATCGGCAGGACGACGAGCAGCCCCAACGCACCGATGAGTATCGAGATTGCGCCGCCCTTGAGCTTGTCCGCTGCCGACATGTTGCTGTCGTTCGCACGAAGGTTGGCCTTCGTCTGCTCGAGCCGGTGCACGGAATCCGCCTGCGCAATGGAATCGGCACGCGCTTGGGTCACTGCTGGGTCTTCGCCTTCCTCTGGCGCAGCGGCGATGCTGTTCAGCTCTTCGTTGATCGCCGCCTGCTCGCCGGCGGGACCAAAGCGCGCCTCCCGCTTGGCCGGTGCCGTGACCTTGCTCAGATCATACGCTGCCTTGACCACGGGCATCAGCATCGCGAGGCCTAGGGCGAGATAAGTGAGCGTGACGGCGAGGATCTGATAGTGACGACCCCCGTAGTCCGCCGTTGCCTTGTCGATCGCCTTCGCCACCATGTAGGCGACGCCAATTGACGCAACGATCCGGAACGCGCCGATGAACATCAATAGAAGGGCGACGCCCACCATACCGGCGAACGCAGCTCCCGACCCGTAAAGCACCGCTCGCGCGAAGGCTCCGGGCCCCGTCCCGCGCTCGATCCGCTCCCGATACGTGTTGCTGCACTTTGGACACAGCGGCCGGCCGTCGAGATTGAAGTACATCGTTCGGAGAATGCTCTTGCACTCCGCGCACGACATCGCGGGCGGAACCTGTCGGGGCTCGTTGAATTCGGAATCTCGGCTACGGGCGACATTGCTGGTGGACATCGGATTGCTCCAACCACGATAGGAAAGCGGACTGAAGGGGACGCTCGGTTAGTTGACGACTCATCGCGCCAAGCGTTTGCGCGCGCGCGGGTCCGGGGCGCATCTGCCCCGGACCCAGTTTTATTTCCGCGAGTTATACGTACCATTGGGGAGGCTGTGATCCATCTTCTCACCCCCCGATGTGAAATGCGCGCTCATCTGCTCGGCTTTTCCCTCTGCGTCGTCGCAACTGCGGCCCACGCGCAGTCGGCGCCCATCGTCATCCGCACCGGCAGGTTGCTCGACGGACGTGGCGGCACCCTCGCCAACGCCACCCTCATTATAGAAGGGACACGGCTCACCCGAATCGAGCGCCGCGCAATCAAACGCGCGACCTACGACCTCTCGGCGTACACTGTCCTCCCCGGCCTCATCGACGGACACGATCACGTCGGTTGGCACTTCAACGCCGCGGGTCGCTTTCACACGTCGGCCGACAGCGAAACGGAAACGGATGAGACGCTTGCCGCCGCGGGCAATGCGTACATCACGCTCATGGCAGGCGTGACCACCATCGCCAGCCCGGGCTCGCCCGCCGACGCGCCCCTGCGCGACGCGATTGCACGCGGCATCGTTCCCGGTCCGCGAATTCTCACGTCGCTCGAGCCCATCTCCAACGCGACGCTCACGCCGGATTCCATTCGCGCCATCATCCGCCAGCGCAAAGCAACGGGCGCGGACTTCATCAAGATCTTTGCTTCGCTCAGCATCCGCGACGGCGGACGTCAAACCTGGAGCGACGCGCAGCTCACTGCCGCGTGCGGTGAAGCAAAGTCGCTCGGTCTTCACACCATGGTGCATGCACACAGCTGGGAGTCGATGAAGGCGGCGGCGCTCGCGGGGTGCACGCAGATCGAGCACGGCATCTTCGCCACCCAGGAGGTGCTCGACGTCATGGCGCAGCGGGGCACGTACTTCGACCCGCAGTGCAGCCTGGTGTTCACCAACTACCTCGACAACCGCGCGAAATACGACGGCATTGGCAACTACAATGCGGTCGGCTTCGCCGCGATGGAGAAAGCGCTGCCGATGGCATCGAACGTGGTGCGTATGGCATCGCGCACGCGCAACCTGAAATTGGTGTTCGGCACCGATGCCGTGGCGGGCGCCCATGGCCGCAACGCCGAGGAGCTGGCCTGCCGGGTGAAGGCCGCCGGCCAACCGGCCATGCACGCGATTGTCTCGGCCACGTCATTGAACGCCGAGGCGCTTGGGCTCGGCACGGAAATCGGCGCGATCGCGCCAGGGTTTCAAGCCGACATCATCGCGGTGGACGGCGATCCGACGAAAGACATTACAGCGCTTTCACGGGTGGTGTTCGTAATGAAGGGTGGGAAGGTCTATCGCAATGAGCTCGGTCGCTGACCCTGAAATAGCGGAAAGCCTACCGCAGAGGCGCAGAGGTCGCGGAGGACTGCAAGATCATTCAATGGTTTGGCAGTTCTCTGCGACCTCTGCGTCTCTGCGGTAAGTCCCCCTTGCTGTTGCAGCAACCTCAATTGAGAGACACATGCGTCGTCGTATTCTTTTCGCTGCCTTGCTCTTCACCTCACCGGCAGCCGCGCAGACCCGCACCTCCGGCATCGACACCACCAACTTCGATCGCTCGGTGCGCCCGCAGGACGACTTCTTCCGCTATGTGAACGGCGGTTGGATCAAGAAGTCTTCCATTCCAGCCGACGCATCCAGCTGGGGCGCGTTTCGGGAGCTCGACGAGCGCAGCCGCAACAACCTGCACGACATTCTCGAGGAAGCCACACGATCGAACGCTCCGGCCGGCTCGGAGCAAAGGAAGGTCGGCGATCTGTACGCAAGCTTTCTGGACTCCGCCCACGTCGAGCAGCACGGCCTCACGCCACTCAGGCACGAGCTGGCCCACATCGCCACGCTCACATCAACCACGCAGCTGCCCGCTACATTCGCGCACTTCGCGCGACTCGGCGTGCAGCAACCGCTCGCCGTGAACGTGGGGCAGGATCCAAAGCGCTCCGATGTCAACATCGTGCAGATCGGCCAGTCGGGGCTCGGCATGCCCGACCGCGACTACTACGTCAAGCAGGATGCAAAGAACACGGCGATCCGCACCGCATATACGAGCTATCTCACCAGGCTGCTCACGCTCGGTAAACAGCGCGACCCTGCCGGCGCTGCGCAGCGCATTCTCGCGCTCGAAACCGCGCTGGCCACGAAACATTGGGAGCGCGCTCGCCTTCGCGACCGCAACGCCATGTACAACAAGATGACGACCGCCGAGTTGATCGCGCAGTCGCCGTCGTACAGCTGGGCGTCGTACATGAAGGCGGCCGGGGTTGCGAGCGCGAGTGAGGTCGTGGTGCGTCAACCCGACTATCTGCGCGCGCTGGACTCGATCGTCGCGGCCACACCCGTATCCACGTGGCGTGAGTACATCACCGCGAAGGTGCTCGACGAGTTCGCCCCGTTCCTGCCCACGGCTTTTCAGCAGGCGCGGTTCGAGTTCCGCAACAAGACGCTCTCCGGCCAACAGCAGATGGCCGTGCGCTGGAAGCGCGCCGTCAACGGGGTCGAAGACATCCTTGGTGAACCGGCTGGCAAGCTGTACGTCGCGAGGCACTTCAAGCCGGACGCGAAGACGCGCATGGATGCGCTTGTGAACAACCTGCGCGCTGCGTATCAGGTCGGCATCGACAGCCTCGAGTGGATGAGCGCCGAAACCAAAGTGCAGGCGAAGGACAAGCTGGCCCGTTTCACGGTCAAGATCGGCTATCCCGACAAACCACGCGATTTCTCGGCGTTCGAGATTCGCCGTGGCGACCTCTTGGGCAACGCAATGCGGTCAGCGCAGTTTCGATACGACGATGTGGTGCGCCGTCTTGGCAAACCGGTCGATCGCACGCGGTGGGGAATGACACCGCAGACGGTGAATGCCTACTACAATCCGTCGAACAACGAGATCGTGTTTCCGGCCGCAATTCTACAGCCTCCGTTTTTCGACGCCAACGCGGACGACGCAGCGAACTACGGTGGCATTGGCGCGGTGATCGGACACGAGATCGGCCATGGCTTCGACGATCAGGGTCGCAAGTCCGATGGCGCCGGCAATCTCCGCGACTGGTGGACCGCAGGCGACGCAGAGGCGTTCGATGCGCGCGCGACGAAACTTGGCGCGCAGTTCGACGCAATCAACCCCATTGATGATCTGCACATCAACAGCAGGCTCACGATGGGCGAGAACATCGGCGACCTGAGTGGGCTCGCGCAGGCCTATCGTGCCTATCGCATGTCGCTTGGCGGCAAGGAGGCGCCCGTGATCGATGGTCTCACCGGCGATCAGCGCTTCTTCATGGGGTTCGCGCAGATCTGGCGCACGATCTATCGCGACGAGGCGCTGCGCAACCAGCTCATGACGAATCCGCACTCACCGGGAGCGTATCGCGCCTTCGTGCCGCTGGTCAACAACGACGCGTTTCACCGCACCTTCAACGTCCAGCCGGGCGATCGCATGTACCGCGCGCCGGCGGATCGCGTGAAGATCTGGTGAGGTGTCATCCCGAGCGACGTCGCCTGACCGATAGCGAAATCAAAGCGAGGGATATGCAACTACGCTGTTATGGCATCCGTCGCATGTGATACCGGCGATTGCGCGCCGGCTCTCCATCCATGGCTGGAGCGCTCAGACGCGCGATCCACTCGTTGGGCGAGTAGTACTCCCACGTGAAATGATTGACGGCACCCTCGAGCGGCATGAAAGTCACTGATGTTGGCGTGATCGTTTCCGCCGTGAACTTTGGGCCGGCGCCGCGACTGGTGAGCCGCGCACCGCGCAGCTCGAAGGCTGTGGTCTCAGGCGCCACGCGCATGGCGGAATCGGCATAGGATTCCACCACCAGAGTGGACTCGTCCGCAAAGGTGTACCGCTCGAAGAACAGCGTTTGGCCGCCCAATGTCCGCTCGGCGCGCCAGGATCCCTGAATCCAGCGCAGTGCCGACAGGTTCGCGACCGAGACGGTCGCCGCCGGAGGACCCGCCGGCACGGGGGCCGACTCGCCCGCGCAGGCAAGAAGGACGAGAAGGAGACACACGCGGCATCGTTCGATCATCATGCGCACAGTTTCGCGAATTTTCTGCCGTTCGGGTAGAGGCGATTCGTGGAATTGCTTTCCCCGACCGACGCGCATACTCTCGCTGCGGTAAACATGCACGCGCCCCGGGGCTGGCCCGGCGCGCCGATCGCAACCCTGGAGTCTTTGTGCCGGTGTTTTCGTTCCGAGCAGCCATCGTGTCAGTCGTCGTGTCAATCGTCGTGATTGCCTTCCCTACCGCTCGCGCACAATCCCCGGACGGGGAATGGCGTGCCTATGGACACGACGCACTCGGCAGCCGGTTTTCGCCCCTCGCGTCCATCACGCGGGACAACGTCGACCGGCTCGCTGTGGCGTGGACGTACCGCACGGGAGAAATGGATGTAAAAACTCGCCAGCCCACCAAGTTCGAGGCGACTCCGCTCATGGTGGACGGCACGCTCTACCTCTCCACACCATTCGGCAAAGTGATCGCGCTCGACCCGGAGACCGGAACGGAGCGCTGGACGTATGACGCGAAGGTCGACCGCGGCAGCAGTTGGGGAGACTGGGCGAACCGCGGCGTGTCCACCTGGCTCGATCCGCGCGCACGCGCCGGCGCGGCATGCAAGCGCCGCATCTTTGCCGTCACCGTCGATGCCCGTATCATCGCGCTCGACGCACGCACCGGTAGGCTGTGCGCGTCGTTCGGCACGAATGGCACGCTGCATCTCGAGCGCGGTCTGCGAAACACTCGGGCGTACCTCGAGGAGTATGAGCTGACGTCTCCCGTCGCGGTGATCAACGGAATGATCGTCGCGGGTTCCGCGGTGGCCGACAATGGCAGGACGAATGCGGCGAGCGGCGAAGTGCGTGCGTACGACGCCCGCACCGGCGCGTTGCGATGGAGCTGGGATCCGGTTCCGCGAGACTCCACGGACGCGGCTTGGAACAGCTGGCGCGGCATAATGGCGCACACGACCGGAGCCGCGAATGCGTGGTCGGTCATCGCCGCGGACTCCACACGCGATCTGGTGTTCGTGCCTACCGGCAGCGCGAGTCCGGACTACTACGGCGGTGAGCGCGTCGGCGACAACCGGTACGCGAATTCCATTGTCGCGCTGCGTGCGTCAACGGGAAAGGTCGTCTGGCATTTTCAGGTCGTGCATCACGATCTCTGGGACTACGATGTCGCGTCACCGCCGGCGCTCGTGGATGTCGTGCGTGGCGGACGCACTCGCGCTGCGGTGCTTCAGGCGACCAAAACCGGGCAGCTCTTCGTGCTCGATCGCAGTACGGGTGAGCCGCTCTTCCCCGTGGAAGAGCGACAGGTGCCGGCGAGCACGGTGTATGGAGAGCGCGCGTCGCCTACCCAGCCCTTCAACACGGTGATTCCCGCGCTCAGTCCGCAGCGGCTCGCAGTGGACGACGTGTGGGGATTCACACCGGCCGATCGCGACGCGTGTCTCGCGCAGATTCGGCCGCTGCGAAACGACGGCATTTACACTCCGCCCAGCTTCGAGGGAACGCTTGTGGTTCCGTCGAACGTGGGCGGCGCACACTGGGGCGGAGTGGCATACGATCCGGCACGCCACATTGCCGTCATTCCCGTGAATCGCATCGCGGCCATGGTGCAACTCATTCGGCTCGACCAGCTCGACACCGCCGACGCCACTCGCAACCAGTCGCGACTCGGCGATCAGTACACGCGCATGCATGGAACGCCGTACGTGATGCGCCGGCGCATTCTCGTGAGCCCGAGCCGATTGCCGTGCTCACCGCCTCCCTTCGGTGCCCTCGTCGCCATCGATCTCAACACCGGTGCGCGTGTATGGGAAACGCCACTCGGCGATCTGGCGAGTCTCGTTCCCGCGCTTGCCACAGTGTCGAAGACGCCGCTCGGCACTCCGAATCTCGGTGGCCCCATCGCGACGGCGGGCGGTCTCGTGTTCATTGGCGCCGCGATGGATCACGTGCTCCGCGCATTCGACATCGAGACCGGCCGCGAGCTGTGGAAAGGCCCTCTGCCGGCGGGAGCGCGCGCAACGCCGATGACATATCGTGTCACGCCAACAGGCCGGCAGTTCGTCGTCGTGTCGGTCGGCGGGAGCGAGGATTGGGGAAAGGGCGATTACGTTGTGGCGTTCGCGCTTCCGCGGTGAGGCGCGCCCAACACAAGCAATACCATCAGGGATCAGGAGCACAAAAGCCCGGATATCAACAGAAAAATGGTTGCAGTATCCGGGCTTTTTGTTGTTGAAATCCGTGATGGAAAGTTCGTGTCGGTCTTAATCCAGTTTGCGAATCTTGATGTTCCGGAACGCCAGCGATCCGCTGTGATCGCCCTGGATCGCGAGATGGCCGCTCTTCATGCGCCCATACTTCGGCCACGCTTTGAACTTGCTCCCCGCGACTTTCGCCTCCCAATCCGCGCTCCACAGATCGTATTCCACCAGCTTGTAGCCGTTGAGCCAGTGCTCCACGTGCGGGCCGCGTGCGACGATACGCGTCATGTTCCACTGGCCGACAGGGCTCAGATGTCCCGGCGGTGATGGATACAGACCATACGCGGCACCAGCACAGGTGAGCCGAGTTTTGTTGTCCGCGGCCTTG
>JANMAY010000028.1:0-3992 GCA_031360095.1 Gemmatimonadaceae bacterium | reverse complement strand
GCGCGCTAAACCCGCGCCGCGAAACACGATCGTCGGCGCAAGCGTGCTGCCATGCCGCGCGTTTGGTAGCCGCGCGCCGTACTCGTCGACGTCGCTGCCATACGAGTTCAGCTTGTCGTTGTAGAGAAAACCGAGTCCGGGCGTGACATAGAAGTTGCCACCCCATGTTCCCAAGGTCTGCGTGACACTCACAACATTGCCCATCGCGTCAGCGACGGCGAAGGCAGTGGTGCCAGTCTTGTGGCAGAACTGCTCCGCGGAAAACAACGCGTGATCCGAGCACAGTGACTCGGATTCGTCGCCCGTGACGGTGGACGACACCCGCACGCCCGGCGTGGCGCATGGCAGCGTATCGCCGCGTACGTCGCGCGGCGTCAGTGCTCGGCGCGCATCGAAGCAGCGCCACCGCGCGCGGGCGGAGTCCTTACTGAGGTATGCATCGAGCTTCACCGGCCACAAACCCGGGTCGGCGATGCGGCCTCGCGTTCCCGGAACGAGCTTCCATGCCTCCAGCATCGCATGCAGCGTCGCGGCATCATCGGCGTACGGCCGCGTCGATTGCTGCTGCTCCAGCAGATTGAGCTGCGACACCAGCGTCGCTCCGCCCGAGACCGGCGGCGCGCTCGAGTACACGGTATTCCCGCGGTATGATCCCGACACCGGCTCACGCTCGGCGGCGTAATAGCGGGCCAGGTCGGTCGTGCGCATCGCGTTTCCCTGCCCGCGAAGATCGGCCACGATTCGGCGAGCGATGGATCCGGTGTAGAAGGATGTCGCACCGCTGTCGGCAATCGTGCGCAGTGTACGCGCCAAGTCAGAGTTGCGCAGCGTGTCGCCCGCCTCGAGCGGCTCTCCCTTCACGAAGAACAGCGCACGACTCGATGGATACTTGAGGAAGTGCTCACGCTCGGTGCTGAGTGTCGTGGCCAGACCATCGCTCACGAGATAGCCCTGCTCGGCCGCACGAATTGCCGGTGCGATGACTTCGTTCCACGACACCTTGTGGCTTCCGTACTTCTTCCACGCGAGCTCCATTCCAGCCACGGTGCCCGGAACGTTCACGAGCACGGGCCCGTCGGGCGGGCTCGAGCCGCGACGAAGCAGCGCCCCATTCACGAGCGTCGCTTCTTCCGGTGCACGCGTCATGAACTCGATGAGCGTCGGACGTTCCATTCCCGACAGGCTCACGATCATCTGTCCGTAGCCGCCGAGTCCACTCGCGTCCGGCTCGACGACGCCGAGCGCGAACGAGACCGCGACTGCGGCATCGACGACGTTGCCGCCCAGGCGAAGAATCTCGAGGCCGGCGTTGGTCGCAACGGGATGCGCGCTCGAAATCGCTGAGCGTCCCGTCGCCGCGTCGCGCAGCGGCGGGCGGGCGCGCAACATCTCGTGAATGATCTGCTCGAGCTGCACATCCGATGTGGACGACAGCGCACGCTCGGCGAATGTCAACCGAAGCGCTTGCCAGTGTGCGCGCCGCACCGGTGCGTTGCGATAGTACAGCGTGTCCATGCGCGACCAGAAGGCGGCGAACACCTCGGCGTTGCGCTGGCGACGGTTGGCCAGAGGCAGCACGGCCGATGCGAGCCCTGCGTCCGGGGACGTCGGTGCATCGATGAACCACAGGCGACCGGTGGCGCTCAAGTCGTTTCGCCGCTCGCGATCACCGAGCCGGTCGGGATCGCCGTTGTAGCCAACGTCCGGACCGGGCAGCTCCGCGAGCGCGAGCGTGCGGCCGTCGGGTGACCATGCGGGTTCCGCGCGGCGAGTGCTGATGAGGTTGATGTATCGTGAATCAGCGGTGGTTGTCCACACGCCCGCGCGTCCATTCCGCGTCCCGAACGCGATACGATCGCCGCTCGGCGACCACGCCGGGTGCTCTGCGTCTCGATCGTCGACCACAACGCGATCCGAGTCACCGACGACGAATCGGATACGGAGCCGGGTTCGTCCTTCGCGAACCGCGCCATATGCAACGCGATTGGCGTCGGGGGACCACGCGGGCCAGTGCTCCGCACCGTTCTCGCCTGTGGTGAGCCGGCGCTCGACGCCAGCCGCCGTGCGAAGCCAGATTTTCGACGCCGCGCCGCGTCCGCGAAAGAAAACGATGCCGCCATCTGCCGCGACGGATGGCTCACCCTCGGGTTCGAGCGAGGTCGTGATGCGCTCGGGTGCGCCGACTGCGCCAGACGTGCCGACGCGCACGCGATAGAGGTCGCCGTTGCCAGTTGCGTCGGAGTCGTACACGATCGACGTGCCGTCGGTGCTCCACGCCGGGCCTGCGTCCCAGGCGGGGCCAAACGTGACCTGCATCCAGCGCGCGGTGTTGTCAGTGCTGCGAACCCAGATGTCGCCGCGGATGCTGACCGCGAGCCGGCCGTCGGGGGCGTAGGCTGGATTGCGCGCGCCCACGAGCGTGGAGTCGCGCGAGATAGGTGGAGTAGCGCTGAGCTGAGCAGCGGTGAGGAGCAGAGCGGTGAGCATTGATCCTGGAGCGCGGGACGGTCGTGCGGCAGCCCTGCGTGTCGACGGCTAGCGAAAGATCCAGATCGCTTCGCCGCCATCCTCAAAGCGAAGCTCCGACGCGCCAAGGCGGTAGACCCGTTGGCCTGATTTTGGGCGCTGGAGCGACAAGCGCAGCGCGACAGTGCCGTGGCGCGCGGAAGTTGAAGGCACGGTCGAGACGGTCAACGCAGCGCCGACCGCGTGGACCGTATCCGCATTTCGTCGAATGGCATATCCGAGCATCGAGAGCCGCTCGGTCATGCGTGCCGTCTCGGTACTGTCGAGTGCGAAGACGATACCGACGACGTCGCGCACATAGCGGTGCGGCTTCCAGAGCGGCGCGAGGTACTCGGCGCGTGATACCCCCGTGCTGTCCGCCGGCCGGTCGGGAAACCAGTTGCGCAGAAAGTCTGCATGCCATTCCAGAATGAACATCCTGAACCGAGACGCGCGGTCGACCTCAGCGAGGTTCGGTATTACCTGTGATGCGTAAAACCAGGGAATGTCGCTCTCTTCGCGCCGTCGCGTGTTCCTTCCAAAGCCAGTGCGGATGCCGCCGTTGGCGAGCCGCTCCATGGAGGTGTGAATGTCACCCTGCGCATCGGTACCCAGATAGAGCTGCGCTAGATCCGCTGCATTCGTTGGGGACGGTTGCTGGAGCTCGACGTACGTCTCCCGTCCATAGAGATATGCGCCCGTGTAGGTGACACCGTCCGCGCGCGTGGTCGTGCGTGTTTCGAACGCGCCGAGCTCCTCGCGAAGAAATGGAGAGGTAGCGATCGCCGCGAACGTTCCGGAGTCGACCGACACGTATACGTGACTGAGGCCAAGCGTGGGTGCGGTAGTGGCGACAGCCGGCGGCGCGTCGCAGTAGCGGCCTCCCGTGCATGTCGTTTGCACGAACGTTTCGGCAAGCAGCCGCCACGCGCCGTCGAGCTTCTTCCATTTCGCGAAGTACTCGCCGCCAACGCGCACCACGCCGTTCGCGCTCGACCAGCGCCCCGTCCACCGTCCGCTTTCGCCTGCCTGACCCCAGGCAGCATTCACCGTGATCGCACGCGGCGTGCGGATGAACACGATGCCAGGCCGGCTCGCGAAATTCCGCGCGTAGCTTGCACGCGCCGCGGCGCGACCAACCGTGCGGAGGTTGCCGGACGACACCCCGACGTACTCGGGCAGGAGCACGCGCGCGACAGCGTCGACATCGTGCTCAGCGATCGCCCGATTCGACCGCGCCCGCTCGGCGCGAATCGACGACTCGTCAGTATTTCGACTTTGGCCGTACGCCGGAGACGCTGCAACTGACCAGCAAGCGAACGCAGCGACGACGAAGCGCTCGATCATCGCTGGATCGTCGTGGGGGAAGTCTCCTCAGGGACGTCCGCAGCGAACGATGGTTCCACCACCACTTCCGTTCGCACCGAGTTGGCGATGTAGCAGGCGTCGTGCGCCTCGTGATGCATCGCCGCATCCGTCGCGACGTC
>JANMAY010000065.1:0-41968 GCA_031360095.1 Gemmatimonadaceae bacterium | reverse complement strand
CAGCGTTCGGCCCACGAGCATCTCGAGATCGGCCCACGCTTTCCCCTGCTCGGCGTCGAGCGCAAACAGCTCCTGGCGGTACTTGTTGACCGTCATGCGGTCGTCGAGCAGGGTCATGAAGTCCACGCCGCCAACGCGGTACGCTGCGAGCGCAGACGAAACGGTCGCCTCTGCCTCAGGCAGCACGGTGGTGCGATAGAGGCGCGCAAGGTTGCGCGCGCGCGTCACCGCGGCGTACGCCTGACCGATTTTGCCGCGGGTGTCAGCGCGCATTGCGGCGAGCTCGGCCTGTGCCATCTGCTTCATCGCGTCCGCCTCTACTCGCATCTGGAGCTGACGCGAGCGAGCAAAAATCGGTAGTGATGCGCCAAGCATCAGGCTGCCCATGCGCTCCGTGCCCATCTCGCCGCCTTGCTGGGCGTACTGCACGCCCACCTGGAGATCCGGGAAGAGTTCCTTGCGCGCGAGCTGCGCCGACGCGTCGGCGGCTCGTACGTCGTCCACTCCGGCGCGGATCATGGGCCGCGCGTCGCGCGCGATGGAATCCAGCCATGCGCGCGCAGGAACAGAATCCGGGAACACTGGCAGGGCCGGAGCGCCGATCTCGGCGGATGGGTTGCGGTCGAGTAATGCGTCGAGCCGCGCCGTCATCGACTGGCGCATCGCCTGCATTCGCAGCGTGTCCTCGGCCATGCGCGCAATCTCCACGCGCGCGCGGAGCACGTCCGTCTGTCGTCCCTCCCCCACGCGATACATCGCCTGTGTCGTTGCCGCGATGTCTTTGAGCAGCAGCAGCGTCTCACGGGCGACGTCGAGTGCGCGATCGGTGGTGTACAGATCGTAGAACGCCATCGCCGTCTGGCTTCTCAATTCCCAGGACACGTCCTCGGCGCGGAACGCAGTTGCCGACGCAATCGCGCTCGCCGTGCGGCCCGCGAGCGCGAGCTTGCCGCCGAGGGGAAGCATCTGCATGAGCTGCAACTGGTTCATGCCGAGCACCGGCATGGGCGCGAGTCGCGGGAGCGCGTAGTTCATGAGCCCGAGCTGAAACTGCGGATCGGGAGGGCGCGAGGCTCCGGCCACCCGTGCTTGCGCTGCGCGAGTCAACGAGCGGGCCGCTTGCACGCGCGGATTGGCGCGCTGTACCTCGCTGTAGAGATCGCCCAACAGCATCACTGAGGGCTGCCAGTCATGCGTCTTCTGCGTGATCTGTTGTGAAGAAGCGGGTACTGACCAGGCGAGCTGGAGCGCAATCACTCCAATAAAGATGCACCGTACGATAGCTGGACAAATCCGACCTTCCGCGATCGGTTTCGCGCGCGCGTTCGCGTCAGTCGGCTCCACCGTCATGTTCCTCCAGTCACGCGCGTGGCAAGACAACTGTTGAGAGCGGTTAGCGCACGTCGCTCTGACGTGCGCTTGAGCTGTACTGGAGTTTCGCCCGGCGGAGGAGTGCAAGCAGTCGGGAGATCGAACGAGACTGTGTCAGGAGTTTCCCTTACGGGCATGTCGATGTAAGTCTCATGGGGGAATATGACGCTCCGTGTGCACATGCTTTACCGGGCATAAAAACATCAGGTACTGACCGGTGAAACATCGCAGTTGCGTCCATTTAAACTCCGACTTCGCCTCTCAGGCCTCGAGTCGGCGAAGCGCGGGAAGTGTCACGGCGCCGGCGCACGGTAGGTAATCCCACCAGGCCCAGCACCTACTCGAACCGTCGCGATCACGTGCTGCGCGATCGTATTGATCACCGACACTGTGCCTGAGAACGTGTTGGCGATGAAGACGAGACCTCCGTCGTCGCTGATGGCGACGCCGTGGGCGCCTCGTCCGACGGTCAGCGTTCGCGCGACCGCATTGCGCCTCGTGTCGATCACGGACACTGTGCTGTCCGGCTCGACCTCCGTGCCTTGATTCGCGACATAGACTTGACGTCCGTCCGGAGATGCAATGAGCTGGATCGGGCCGCGTCCAACAGGGATCGTCGCCAACACACGCCGGGTCCGTGTGTCGAGCACGGCCACGGCGTTGTCGTCGCGGAGGGTCACGTAAGCGCGCTCGCCATCGGGAAGGAAAGCTACTTGCACGGGCGCGCGCCCAACCCGCACCCGTGCAACTTCCCGCTGGGTCGCCACATCAATCACGGAGACGGCGTTGTCCTTGGTGCCAGCGACGTAGAGCTCTCGACCATCGGGGCGCGCGCGGAGTCCGTGCGGACCCGCGGCAGTAGCGATTGTGTCGGTGATCCGCCCGCGAGCGAGGTCGATCACGATCACGGCGCTCGGCTCCCCATTCGTCGTGTACGCGCGACTACCCGCCGCATCGCTGATCACATGCGCCGGCTCCCTCCCGATCGCAATGCGTACGGCCCCGACGGTGTCGAGCGCGGCGTCGAGCATGAGGAACTCTCCAGGCGACGCCTCCGTCTTGTCCCCCTGGCCTGTCCGTTCCCGCGCTGTCGGCGCGATGGGTTCTCGCATGTCACTCATCGCGCCAGGAGGCGAGCCCACCAGTAGAATACGCCGCCCGTCTGCTGCGACCTGAACATTGTGTGGTAGGAACCCGACGGCAACCGTCGTAACACGTCCCGTGGCCAGGTCGATCCGACTTATCGACCCGCCGCGCTCGTTGGCCGTGTACACATCGCCTACGCCGAGCGGGACGGCGACCGTCGGCGCGTCGTGCGCCGAGTCTGACGACGCGTGTGGCACGCCTCCGTCGCAGCCGGCAACGATCACGCTCAGCGTGGAGGCGAGCGCCAACAGCAGCGCGCGTGATCGATCACTCCGACGGCGCACAGTCACAGAAGCTCCTTCGTGGAGGTGCACTAGGCACAACGACAATCCCCGTGCGTTGAATGTGCGGCGACTGTTGTGGACAGGCAGAATGCGTCGCCAAGCTGAGTCGGGGCTGAATGCCGACTGAGCCAAGGCGCTCCTCTCCAGATGCGGTCGGCAAGCTCGAGCGCTCGCTCCGGCACAGGGCCGATGGCCAGCGTCTACAAACGGTCTCATGGGTCGCGCCCCAACGTGATTTGTGCGTTGGCCATTGGGGCGACGACAAGACAAAGCACCGCGACCGCCTTCACGCAGCGCGCCGCGACCGTACAGCGGCTCATGCGGTTGTGCCAGCACCGAGATATGCGATGACGTCCGCGGCCGTGTAGTGAGCGCGTCCGCGCGAAAAGACATTCAGTGAAACCAGATCGTCGCCGCTGGTCAGCAAGGGAAGCTCGTCGCCCTCGGCGCGGTGCTGTGCTTGGCCGATATTCGCGGTGAGCCCGTTGCACAAGCAGCGACGTCCAACCGTGTCTGCCACATCGCCGCCTTTGGCGACGTACTGATCGACCGGCTCGGCAGCGCAGCGATATCCGACGGTGCCCGTCGGGGTGCGATATGCCGTTCGGAGGTATCCGAGATCGCATTCCCGCTCGCGGCGATCGTCCTGTTGCTGCAGTCCGTCCACGAGCACGACCTTGAAAGGATATCCCGTCGGTGATGCACGGGAATCGGTGCGAACACTCACGGTGCCGGTAGCGACGCCGGAGAGCACGCTCGTCTTGAGATCCGGTGCGAGTCCGGATTCATCACAGTACGCGAACAGCGTTCCCACTTGAATGCCGGCGGCGCCGGCGGCAAGCGCGTCGCGGAGTCCATCCGACGTGCCGACACCACCCGCCAACCAGAAGGGCAATCCAAGCGCGCGAATCTTTTCGAGGTCCACCACATCGCGCTCGCCGTACAGCGGCTCGCCGTCATCGGAGAAGCGCGGCTCACCGCGGGGCGGGGCATTGTGGCCGCCCGCTGTTGGGCCTTCCACCACGAACCCATCCACTTGTCCCGATGCCTTTCGTGCCAGCGTAGTCGCGAGCGAGCTGGCAGACACGATCGCGATGAACTGCGGCCGCTTCAGCGGCACTCGCGGGGAAACGAAATGTTCAGCGGGATCGAACACGAGCTCGTCGGGCGTTTCACCGGCGGGGCCTTCCACCTCGAGCTTGAGCCGCGCGACGCGGTGTTCCGCGAATGCGTCGAGAACGGCCGGAATCTCACGCGGAATGCCAGCGCCCATGAGCACGTAGTCCACTCCCGCGAGCATGGCCCCATACAGCGAGGGGAGATTCGGCATCTGCACTTTGGTGAGCAGGTTGATGCCGACGACGCCTCCGTGTCCCTCCTTCGCGAGCCAGACTTCCACGAAGTTCGCCATCATCGTGACTTGCTGGCGAACTAGCGTCACCGATCTGCGGTACATCGGCAGCGGCTTGTATGGCGTGTTGCCGCGCTCTCCTGGCGCCAGGTAGTAGCGGCGCAAAAGGGACTCGGCCACACCGTGAATGGGAAATTCCTGCATCGCGCGTCGCATGTGGCCGCCCACGTCCCCGTCCTGCAGCCGTCGGATCAGCACCGTGTCCACAGCCGTTCCCGACACGACTCCAAGGTGCCCCAACCGTGAGACCGCGCGTGCGAGCTCCCAGCTCGACACGCCGATGCCCATGCCGCCCTGGATGATGCGCGGATGCTCGAGACCTTCTGTCGTCAGCGGCACGTCAGTCCTTGACGGTGAGGTGCCCTTTCATGCCGAGCGCAACGTGCGGGTCGCACTGGAAGTAGTAGCGTCCCTTCTCGAAGTTCACTTTCACATCGTACGTCTGATCCGGCAGCTGAAGCATGTCGCTTGCCGGTGGAAGCCCGGTCTTGCCGGGGTTCGAATCGGGAAGGAAGTGCACGTTGTGCACGCCCAGCTTGAGCTTGAACCGAATAACATCTCCTTTCTCCGCAACGACCTCGCTGGGTTTGTAGTAGCTGCCGTTCGCGTCGCTGTACGCCTCGACGACAATCGTATCGCCCTTTTCCTCCTGCTTTCCCTCAGATTTCCGCTCGGCCGACGCCGTCGCGCCGGTGTCTGCGCTCTTGGTGTCCTTGCCGCAGGCAATGGCGAACAGCGCGGCGCAGATGAGCGCGGTCCGCACGTTATGTCGATGAATCTGATTCATGAGAGATGAGGGTTCGGGAAATGACGGTGAGAAATCGTCCGCGCGGCGCGCGGCAGATGTAGGTGCTAGAAGTCCTTTCGTGTGAACGCGCGGAGGCCCAGACCGACTGGCGCCGCAATCCAGAGGGAGAGAGCGCCGGCCGCGACGAGGGTGCCGATCGCACCGCCGAGGAACTGCTGAAAGACCGCACCCGTATACCCCATGAGCGCCGACACGTCGAGTTGCAGGAGCAGAGCCACGCGCGCAAGGTCGATCGGATTGGCCAGCGTGACCACCAACATCGCGCGCTCGAGCGGGTAGTTGGCGAAGGCCGCCACCATCGCCATCACCAGTCCGTCGTACACTACCGCGCACAGCATCCACACCGCGATCGCCGCGCCGACCCCCTTCAACCGGTCGTCACACCACATGGCAATGCAGAACGCGATGGCCGTGAAGATCATCGTCAGCGCCACGCCGGCACCAAGCAACGCGGCGAGCATGATGCGCTGCGACGGATCGTCGAAGCCGTAGGCGAGAAAGGGAATGCACACGCCGGCCAGAAGCGCCACGACGAGCGGCATCACAAGGCCAAGGTACAGACCGAAGAACAATCGCCGCCGGCTCACGGGCTGCGCCAGCAGAAGCTCGGTGAATTCGCGCGCCGTGTATACATAGGCCGTCGCGAACACGATCGTCACGAGCGGCACTACGAACAACATCACGCTGGCGAGACTGAGAATCGTGCGAGCGTCGCCGCCCGTGAAGCGAAGGAGTCCCCCAGTGACGGCGAGGAAGAACAGCGCATACGAGGTGAGCCAACGGCTTCGCAGCACTTCGCGAGTCTGCGATCGCGCTACGGTCATCACGATGTTCATGCCGCCACCCGCCGGCTCATCATGGCAGCGATCGCGCGCTCGAGGCTCGATTGTCCCATCTCATCCTTCAGATCGGGCAGGGCACCGTCATACTGCACTCGGCCGTCCACGAGGTAGATGATGTCGTCGGCCAGCTCGTCGACATCACTCATGATGTGCGACGTGAGCAGCACTGTGGCGCCGTGCTCTCGCTCCAGCTGAATGCGTGCCTTGAGAACGCCCGAGGCAATTGGATCGAGCCCCGCGGTTGGCTCGTCGAGGACATACAGCTCAGGTGAGAAGAGAAAGGCCGCGACGGCATTCACTTTCTGGCGCGTGCCGCCGGACAACACGCGGAGCTTCTTCTTGAGATCGCCGCGAAGGCCAAGCGCTTCGGCAAGCGTATCGTTCACCGTTGCACTGCCACGCAGATCGCGCAAAAGCGCGAGCAGCTGCAACCCGGTCATGTGGTCCGGGAACCGGGCGATTTGCGGCATGTACCCAATCCGCGCGCGGTAGACATCGTCGTCACCGATCTGAACCCCATCGAACGTCAGCATGCCGGAATCAGGACGCGTCAGACCGAGCACGGATTTGATGAACGTCGTTTTGCCCGCGCCATTGGGACCGACGATGGCCGTGACCCGCCCACGTGCGATGCGGAGGTCGAGCCCCCGCAGCACGTCGATTGTCCCGAACCGCTTGCAGAGCTCGTGTGCTTCGATCATTGCACTCTCCGCATGGCGGGGCGCGCGTCCGCCAACATCACCGGTGTCAGTGACGGCAGCGCACGTTCGGCCGCATCGAGCAGACCGACAAACGTGCTGCGAAGCAGAATGAGGGCCGGCGCGTGATTCTGAACGATCATCGAAAAGAGACGGACCGGGCGAAACGGCACATCGCCCACGCCGTCGCGGTTGAGATCATATCCGCGATAGGCATCCCAATAGTTGCCCGACAGCTGGGTTGAGGGATCGCGGCTGTTCGACGCCATGTCGAACGTGTTGGCGACGAAGTTGTTGCGCGTCATCGACCCGTCCACCGTACTCGCGTCCAGCTTCACGGCCCATCCATTCTCGATGAAGTCATTGCGATCGGCGATGATGCGATTGGCGCCGTCTGCTAATAGTCCGGTGGTGTTGCGGAAGAACACGTTGTGCTCGAGGCGCGCATCGCTGATCTCCTTCAGGAGGAGCCCATACGCAGCGGCGCCCCAATTGTGCTCGAAGCGGTTCCCGATCATCTGGACGCGCTTCGTGTACATGACGGCCACTCCGGAGCCGTTGCGCCGAAATACGTTCCGGACGTAGCGGCAATCATCGGAGTACATGAAATGCAAGCCGTAGCGCAGGTTGCCCTCGCTCACGTTGCGCGAGACCGCCGTGCCCTGGACGAACTCGAAGTAAATGCCATCGCGAAAGCCGTTGATGGTGTTGTCGGCGATCACGACGTCGCGCGAGTACCAGAGATGGATCCCGTTTCCGGACGTCGTTTCCGTGACATGCGACGCCCGCAGCACGTTGCGCTCGATACGGCAGTCGCTGACTTTGGCGAGATAGATGCCGAAGAAGGCATCCTCCATGTGATTGTCGAGAATGGCACAGCCGCGGGCATTCGCGACACGAATGGCGGCGTGATCCTCCACGAAGCTGGTCGACACGTGCGCGAGACGAAGTCCGCGCACCGTGACATCATCCGCCGCGATCGTAATGAGCGTCTGCGCACCATTGCCGACGACCGCGGGCATGCCGAGACCCACGATGCTCACCGGCCGGGTCACGATGAGATCCTGCTCGTGATACGTGCCGGCGCTGACGACGACAACGCCGCCGCACCCCACGAGCGCAAGCGCAGATCTGATGCTGCGCACCGGACTAGCCGGTGAAACCACGACTGTGTCCGCGCCCTGCGTCGCTGCATGTGCCGGCCGCGCGAACCATGACAACAGGAGCGCCGCGACGAGCAGGATCAACGCGTGGGCAGGAGCGAACGCCGGCTTTGCGGCCACGCGCGCGCGACGACCCAGGGGCGTGAGTGCAGCGACCGCCAACGCGAACGCGATAACGGCCAGCCACCCACCGATCGCCGGCCACGACGACGCCGTAATGTTGAGTATCTGCTTGGTACCGATGAGCGGTGGCTGGTAGGTCATCCCCGGCACCTTGATGGCAGCGTCGGCGGCCAGGTTGTGCCCGTAGTCGTACGACCAGGCATAGAACTCAACCAACCCCGCGGCCCCTGCCGCAGCGAACGTCGCGACCCACGCCATCAGGACTGCGCGCCGCCCCGCGATTGCCGCGCCGAGACCGAACACGGCAAGGGCCGCAACCACCCATGGCATGTATCGCAGAACCGGAATGGCATCCGGTTCGATCGCCTTCATGCCGATGTAGTGATTGAGCCCGTTGATGTTGTTCAGATCCGTCGGTTCGACTCCCGTGATCGTATTGACCCGGATCAACATGCCCAAACCTTCGGGATACTGCGGCGCGTGCAGCGTGATGCGCCACAGCGGCACGAAGAAGAGCGCAAGCATGAGCAGGGACGCTACGATCATCAGAAGTCGCGACCGAACGGAAAGGCGTGTCACAGTCCGGCCTTGCTCATCTGCGCCTTTGTCTTTGCGCTGACGTTGGCAATGAGCGGCACGCTCGAGCCGGCCTTGGAGACTCGGATGTACCCCTGCATCTCCTGATGCAGCGCGGAACAGAAGTCCGTGCAATAGAAGGGGTAGACGCCAACACGAGTTGGAATCCACTTCATCGTCTTCGTCTCGCCGGGATTCAGAATCAATTCCGAGTTCTGTGCCCCGAGCACCGCAAAGCCGTGAAGAATGTCCCAATCCTGCTCGACGTTCGTGACGTGGAACATCACGGTATCGCCAAGCGTGATCCCCTCGAGATTGTCGGGAGCGAAGTGGCTGCGAATGGCGATCATCTTGATGTCCACGCGCTTGCCATGGCGCACGATGCTACCCTCGCTCTCCGACCGAGCGACGTCCGGATGCGTGTTCTCCGCCAGCTTGAAGTACTTGACCTGCTTGTCCTTGATCAGGCTCGCCGGAATCGCCTGCGCGTAGTGCGGCTCGCCGATCGTCGGGAAGTCGAGCAGCAATTTCATCTTGTCGCCCGAGATGTCGTAGAGCTGCGCGGACTGGGCCATTTCCGGACCTGTCGGCAGGTAGCGGTCCTTCGTGATCTTGTTCATCGCCACCAGATACTTGCCGAAGGGCTGCTTCGTGTCGCCGCCGGGAATCATCAAATGGCCGATCGAGTAGTAGGTCGGCGCGCGATCGATGACCTCCCACGTGCCGAGCTTCCACTTCACCACTTCCGACGAAATGAACATCGACGTGTACGCGTAGCCCTTGCCGTCGAACTCGGTGTGCAGCGGACCGAGGCCCGGCTTCTGCACCTCGCCGACCATCACGGAACCGTACTTGAGCACCGGAATGCCGTCGATCTCCTTGTCGAACGCCTTGTCGGCGATCGCCTTCTGGAGCTTCGTGAACGAATGCACGGGAATTACCGTCGCCAGCTTGCCGCCCGCCACGATGTACTCTCCGGAGGGATCGACATCCACGCCATGCGGCGACTTGGGCGTCGGGAGGAAGTACACCATCCCGGTGCACTCACGAGGATCGAGCATCTTCACGCTCGTCTTCGTCTCCGACACCGCCGAGCGACTCTTCTCGTCGATGAAGTTGTGCATGTACTCGGACGGGAACGTCTTCGCCTTGCCCTCGGCCACACACGCCTCGGCGCGACGATAGTTCACCGCGGCGATGAAGTCCTTGTCGTTCTGCGAGGCGTTGGCCTCGAGCTTCGTGCTGGCCTGCTCGCTGTTGTACGACGTAAAGAAGAACCAGCCTTCGGACGGACCCTTGCCCGCGTGGCCGAGGTCGTAGTCGTAGCCAGGCATCAGGATCTGAAAGGCGATGTCCATCTTGCCGGGTTGATCGGCGGTGATGAACGACAGCGTGCCGCGGAACTTCGCCTTGTAGTCGGCAATCGGTTCGTCGGTGTTCGGAACCGGTACGCTGAACCGTGTCGCCGACACGACGAACTTTCCATCCGGCGTCGTGAATGGAGAGGCGTGGCCGCCAGCCGCGTTCGGAATCTGGATGATCTCGTCCGTCTCGAACCGCGTCAGGTCGATGCGCGCGATGCGCGGCGTGTTGTTTCCGTTGATGAACAGCCACTTGCCGTTGGGCACGCCGTCGGTTTGCGACAGTTCCGTATGGTGTGTGTCATCCCAGGGAATGAAGCCGAACGTCGTCTGCAGCATCGGCTTCGACTCTTCCGTATATCCCCATCCGTTCTCGGGATTCTGAGAGAACACGGGAATGACCTTCAACAGACGTCCCGACGGCAACCCGTACACGGAGACTTGTCCGCTGAAACCTCCGGACATGAAGGCGTACATCTCGTCCTTTTGTCCAGGCGCGACGTAGACACGCTGCGCGGCATCGCCGCTCACGAGGTCGGTGGTCGCTGCGCTGCCGCGATTGCACGCGAAAGCAAAGGCGGTGAGTGCCGTTGCTCCTGCGCCGAACCAGAACTTACGTGCTGGGAAAATTTGCATGGCGTCCGTTCCTGCGTGGATTGTGGTCCTTGTCAATCCGCGGTGGGGCGCAACAACGCAGCGCCCGACTAATGGCGAAGTGACATGCAGGAAAAATCATTTCGAACAGCCTCGCGCACCGTCGGGCGCTCTACCGAAGTCGTGTCGGGAGTTTCCCGGTGAATGGCGGATTCCGTCTTGCCCTAGCCGCACGGAGGCGAAGGCCCGCGCTCGCGTTCAGTGCGGTAGTCGAGGCCGCAGCGCGCCGTAGACCCACGTTCCCGCAATCGCGCTCGCGAGTGGCACGAGAATGACACTGACACCAGCTCCGAGCAGCGCGAAGAGCGGGCCGGGGCAGGCGCCAATGAACGCCCAGCCCACGCCGAAGAGGAGGCCACCCAACCAGTATCGAGTGCCATGCCCCATCTCCTTCGGTGGCACGACGATGACGTCGCCGTCGAGCGAGTGCGCATCCAGACGTTTGATCAACTGTAGCGAGACGCCGGCAACAAGCACGGCTGATCCGATGATGCCATACATGTGGAACGCCTGGAACCGGAACATCTCCTGAATACGAAACCAGGAGATGACTTCGGACTTCGTCACCACGACGCCGAACATCACGCCGAGGGCGAGATACAGCGCAAGATGGGCGGAAGGTCGAGCGCGAGTCGTCATCGCTCAGCCTCCCATCAGGTACGGCAGTACGAGCCAGGTCCCGATCAGACCTCCCGCGAAAAATCCCAGCACCGCCACGAGTGATGGCAGTTGTAGATCGGCCAATCCGCTGATGGCGTGTCCAGACGTGCACCCGCCGGCGTACGCCGTGCCGAACCCCACGAGAAATCCGCCGCCCACCATGAGCACCACACCGCGCCAGCTGAGCAGCGCACTCCAGTGGAACAGTTCGCGTGGCACCAGACCGGTCATGTCGTGAATGCCGAATGATGCGAGACTCGTCCGCGCAGCGTCCGACAGCTGGATGACGGCGCTGCCATTGAGAAATCGTGCGGCGAGCGCGCCACCGATCACGATGCCGAGTGCGAAGGCGAGATTCCAGCCGCCCTCGCTTCGCCAGTCATAGCGGAAGAACGCCACTCGGCCCGGTATGATCGCCGCACAGGCGTGGCGAAGATTATTGGATACTCCGAACGTCCGGTTGCCCACGAGCAGCAGAGCCGGCACGAACACTCCGATGAGCGGACCTGCCACATACCAGGGCCAGGGCTTTGCCAGCGCCTCGAGCGCGAACGAGAGCAGTGTCACGAGCGCACGATCACTTGTTCGCCCGACTGACCATCAGCGCCGCATCGATGACCTTGCGGAAGTCCGCCAGCGGCAGCGCACCCTGTATTGGCCGCCCGTTGACGAGGAACGAGGGCGTGACGCGCACGCCAAGCTCCGAGGCGGCCTTCGTCGCGCGCGCCGTTCGTGCGTCGGTCCCCTTTGAGGAGAAGCACACGCCAAGTCGTGCCGTGTCGAGCCCCGCGGTACTCGCCATCCGGCTCAACAACGGATACGGATCGCCCCCCTTCCTCCACTCGCGTTGGCCCTGGTAGACGAGATTCATCATCGGCCAGAAGCCGCCTTGATCGGCTGCGCATTCGGTGGCGCGGGTCGCCTCGTCCGAATGCGGAAAGCTCCCGACGAGAAACGGCACATACTTGAAGAACAGTTTTCCCGTCTTCACATACTCCTTCTCGATGGCCGGATAGGTCTCCTTCGAGAACTCGGCACAATACGGGCACGCGAAGTCGCTCAGGTCGATCATCACGACTGGTGCGCTCGAGCTGCCGCGATCGTAGCCAATCCCCGTCAGGTCGATACCCCCGACGAGCACACGTCGCGGCTTCGTCGCCGCAGAAGCGACAACCGCAACGGGCCGCGCAACCAGTGAATCGCGAGCACGCTCGGCCTCGGGCGCCTTCTCGGTCGCACATGCCATGAGCACGGCGCCGCTGAGGGCGAGCACAACGCGCGGTAGGAGCAAAGTTCCGAAGAGTATCATGACCCCAGATTGATGAGCTGACCGAACCCCGCCAGATAGGCGGAGAGCGCGGTGAAGCGGCCCGTGAACAACAGCACTCCGACGGCAACGAGCAATACACCAGCGACGATCTCCACCGGCCGCAGCCATCGCGTCAGGTGCCGCGCGCCTGCGACGTACCAGTTGAGCCCCACCGCGGCGGCGAAGAACGGAATGCCCAATCCCAGCGCGTACGCCGCGAGCAACAGCGTGCCCTTCGTCATGGTCGCCGACGTACCGGCGTAGAGGAGAATCGATGCAAGCACAGGTCCCACGCACGGCGTCCATCCGGCTCCGAACGCAACCCCGACGACGAGAGACCCCATGAGTCCCGCCGGCTTGTTGGCAAGATGAACGCGCCGCTCCCGCATCAACGCGGGTAGTCTCAGCACGCCGACCAGATAGAGCCCGAACAGGGTGATGAGAGCGCCGCCAATCTGCTGAATCAGTGGAAGCGAACGCTGAAGCACAGCGCCGAACGCGGTGGCGGTGGCACCGAGCGTGACGAATACGAACGAGAATCCAAGCACGAACAGCAACGCGTGCAGCGCAGTCCGGCGCCGCGCCGCTGCGGTGCCGCGGACGGTCAGCTCATCGAGCGTCATCCCCGTGATGAAGGTGACGTAGCTCGGCACGATGGGCAGGACGCACGGCGAGAGAAACGACACGATACCGGCGAGAAACGCCACCCCGAACGAAACGGATGTCTCGTTCAGCCGACGAGCACCTTGCGACGCGCCTTCATTTCCGTCTCGAGACGCCCGCACATGAGGTTGCAGAGATCGAACACGCTTTTGTCGGTGAGGCTATAGTAGACGAAGAGGCCCTCCTTGCGCCGGCCCACGAAGCCCATGGTGTAGAGAAGCTGGAGATGCTTGGAGACGTTGGCCTGGCCCAACTCGGTTTCTTCGACGAGCTCGGACACGGTGCGCTCCCCCGCTCGAAGCACATTCAAAATCTGCAGACGCGCCGGCTCGGCGAGCGCCTTGAAGCGTTCCGCGATGAGGACCAATACGTCTGGTGTCAGCGCCATCTTGCCCATCGGATGTTGGTGTTGGGGGTAAACAATGCTATGTAGCAGTATAGTTGTGTAGAACGTTGACTCAACTGCTCACGGGCTGACCTGCCGCTCGCCACGCGGCGTACCCGCCGACGAGGTTCGCGACATTCGTGAACCCGCGCGCGCGCAACACGCTCGCGGCAATTGCCGATCGCGCGCCGGTCTGACAATGCACCACAACGGGTGTTTCTCTGGGGATCTCGCCAAGTCGGTCGACGAGATAGCCGACAGGAATGTTCACCACACCGGAAAGATGTCCGACCTCAAACTCGGCGTGACCCCGCACATCGATCGCGGTTGCCGTACCGCTGGCGAGCTGCGTTGCCACCTGGGCCACGGTCAATTGCGGCACTGTCTCCAGCGTTCCGCCGGCCGCGCGCCACTCCTCGATCGACGCCGAGCTCCAGAAGCCCGCGACGTGGTCGAGTCCGATCATCGCGAGATCGCGGACGGCTTCCATCACCGGCGATTCGCCGTCGCCATCCACGATCAGGTACAAAGGCTGGCCGTATGGGGCGAGCCAACCTGCCCAAGTACTGAAGCCCTTGCCGAGGGGAATATTGATCGTTCCGGGGATGTATCCGCTCGCGTACGCCGCGGCAGGACGTGTATCCAGCACGACGGAGCCCTTTGCCAGCAGCGGCGTCAAGCGATCGAAGCGCAAGCGCTCCGGCAGGGGTACTGCACCGAGAATGGCCGGGCCCACTTTGTTGATGCGCTTCATTTCGGCGAAGTATTTCGGTGGCTCTGGTTGCCCAGCCAGCACCATGTCCACGAACTCCGTTTCACTGCTCGCAGTCATCCCCCAATTGGCGAGCTTTTCGTATCCCAGCGATGTGAACGGAACGGCGCCGAGCGCTTTGCCACAGGCCGACCCCGAACCGTGTCCCGGAAATAGCTGCAAGTAGTCCGGGAATGCCTTGAATCGCTGGACGCTCTCGTAAAGAGTCTTCGCGCTCGCGACCATCGTGCCCTGCATGTTCGCGGCTTTCTCCAGTAAATCAGGACGCCCGACATCACCCACAAAAATGAAATCGCCCGTAAAAGCGCCCATGGGACGATCCGTGGCTGGGGTGTCGGTCACGATGAAGGTGAGGTGCTCAGGCGTGTGCCCAGGCGTGTGCACCACGTCGAAACGCAGATTCCCCACCGTGAAGTGGTCGCCGTCCGTGAGTAAGGTGGCGCCAGCCTGCGTAGCAAACGCGTACTTCCAGTCATCGTCGCCGGCGTCAGACAACAGCAACGCGGCGCCCGTGCGTTCCGCCAGCTCGCGGCTTCCGGATACAAAATCTGCGTGGATGTGCGTCTCGGTCACGTGGGTGACACGAAGCCCCTCGGCGCTCGCCGCGCGGATGTACTGCTCGATGTCCCGGTTCGGGTCGATGACGAGGGCCTCCCCGGTGGCGGAACAGCCGACCAGATAGCTGGCTTGGGCGAGCTTCTCATCGTAAATGCGCTTCAGGAGCACGACGTCCTCTCGATACAGTAAAGTGTGATCTGCGCTGCGTGTTTCGTTGGTGCGACCTCGTGTCCGAACGCATGCTGGTTCTTGGCGAGGATGAAAGCACCCATCACAACGAGAAACACGGCGAAGGCCTGCTTCAACGCACGTTGTGAGATGAACCGGACGAGATACAGGCCGGCAATGATCCCAGCGACGGCGACTGCGGTGAATCCGAGCATGAATACCCATGGAACCTCCACGCGGCCCAGGTAGCCGGCAAATCCGGAAGCGGAGTTCATGGCGATGACGAGAAGTGAGGTACCGACGGCCTGCCTCATCGAGACGCGCGCAAGCAGCACCAGCGCTGGCACGACGAGGAAACCACCACCGATTCCGACGACACCCGTGATCACTCCGACACACAGCGCGACGGGAATGAGGAGTCCAGATGGCATGTCGCGTATCGCGTCCCGCTCGGCGTTTCCCCGGGCTGTCTGTTGCCGCGCCGACCTGAACATCGAAATCGCGGCGGCGAGCATGACGGCGGCAAGGAGCGTGAGCTGCGTTGCGCCCGAGATGAACGCTGCCAATCGCGCGCCGAAATATGCTCCAACCATGGCAACCACCCCGAACACCGCGGCGGTTTTCAACTGGACGTTTCCAGCGCGCCAGTGTCCAATGGCGCCCACCAGGCTGGTTCCACCGACGACGGGAAGGCTCATGGCGATCGCCAACTTGGGTTCGAAACCCAGCACATACACGAATATCGGAACCGTGAGGAGGGATCCACCGCCGCCCATGAGGCCGAGCAACAGTCCCATGAGCGCTGCGAGTGTGTATCCGAGGAGGTGCATGCAGGTCGTCGTCGAATGGTCGATGCGCGGTCACACATCATAGTATTACTATACTACCCAATAGTAGTATTTGCAATGACTCTCCTCACGCGTGGCCGGTGGTCCTTGCGCGAACGTACCAAGCGGTTCGGTTGAGACGGCGCCGGGTTCAGACCAGGCGGCTGCGAGCGGGCCGCTTGGGTACAGCAAATGCATTGTTCGGCGTTGCCGGGACATATGACATACATAGATTGAGCGCCCTCGCCAGGCTCAGCCGGAGCCCTCGGGTTTTGCGAGCGGCCGCCACTCAGCCTCAGGGGTTTTTTGCGCGTTCTTATCACCGGCGGCGCCGGATTCATCGGATCTCATCTCGCGGATGCCTACCTCCAGCGCGGAGACGAGGTTTACGTCATCGATGACCTCACAACCGGCAGCATTGCCAATATCAAGCATCTGTTCGCGCATCCGCGCTTTCACTATACGATCGATGCCGTGCAGAACCGGCCGGTCACCGCGGAGCTCGTGGACCAGGTTGACGTCATCTTTCATCTCGCCGCGGCGGTCGGCGTACGGCTCATCATCGAGAGTCCCGTGCGCACGATCGAGAACAACCTGCAAGGCGCGGAGGTGGTGCTCGAGCTGGCGAGCAAGAAGCGCAAACGCGTGTTGCTCGCATCCTCTTCGGAGGTCTATGGGCTGAGCACCGACATTCCGTTTCGCGAGGACGGTGACCTTGTGCTGGGAGCAAGCACCACGAGCCGCTGGAGCTATGCATGCGCCAAGCTGATGGACGAGTTCCTGGGCCTCGCGTACTGCCGTGAGCGAAAGCTTCCCACGATCATCGTGCGGCTGTTCAACACGGTCGGGCCGCGCCAGACCGGGACCTACGGCATGGTGCTTCCGGCGTTCGTGAAGCAAGCGCTCGCGGGTGACCGCATCACCGTGTACGGCAACGGAAGCCAGTCGCGCTGTTTCGGGTACGTCGGCGACGTAACGGATGGATTGATCAAACTGATGGATCATCCTGATGCGCCGGGTGGTGTGTTCAACATCGGGTCCACCGAGGAGGTCACGATCCTCGAGCTCGCGCGGCGCGTCAAGGAAATCACCAACTCGTCGTCCGAGATCGTGCTCGTTCCCTACGACGAAGCGTATGAAGACGGGTTCGAGGACATTCCGCGTCGCGTGCCCGACCTCTCGAAGATCGGCGCGCTGGTCGGGTATCGCCCGACGACGAGCTTGGACGAAATCATCCGGGCTGTCATCGCATTCTCTTCCGCGAACAGTGAATCCGAGCGGGAGCGGGAGGCGCCCGCCGAATTGATGTCGTGATGGTCCCGCGGTTTCCGGTCGATGTCGAGAGCGCGCTCTCGGTAGCGTTCCAAGCGGCGCTCGCGCTCTGGCTCGGTCTCTCGTTCTACGTTGTCGCCAATCGCGTGGTCTACAATCGGAGAGCCAAACGACTGAACGAGGTGGCGCGCCAGATCGCAAATCAGTCACGTGATTCCACATTTCCTCTCCAGCGATCACCGGCACTCGACCGAGTGCTCGCTCGCCTCCCGAGGAGAGTGCTGTACCAACTGGTCGCCGACGTCTCGGCACCGCCGCAGTTGACCGATGTCTTCGCCGCGTATGCGCTCGAGCGCTGGGGCTTGCCGCGTACGCTGCGCGATGCCTCCGCGCATCGCGGTCGCGGCAAGTGGCGTCGCATCTCCGCGCTCTTCGCGCTTGGCTACGTCCGGGCGCCGGGTATCCACGACCTTCTTGAGCGAGCGCTGTTCGACGCGGACGACGAAGTCGCGAGCGCCGCCGTCGTCATTCTCCACCGGCTGGAGGATCGCCGCGCCGCGGAGATTCTCATCGCGGGACTCCGCGCTCGCGCATATCAACCCTCGCGCATTGCGACGCAGCTCGATCAGTTCGCGATCCCCATCGACGCCTTGCTCCGTCCGCTGCTCGCGGATCCACTTCCGCATGCTCGCTATTGGGCAGTGTCGCTTCTCGCCAAGTATCCCGACGCCAGTTTCGCCGCGGACATTGCCGCCCTCGCGAATGACCCCGACGCGGCGGTGCGTAAGGCGGTGCAGGCTACCCTAGCGGCGATCAACGACGCAGCCGCGGCACCGGTCGCGCTGCGCGGGCTCGACGACCCAGTGCCCTACGTCCGTTCAACCGCGATTCGTTCGCTCGCTAAGGTGGCGGCCGTCGAGCCGGATTCACGCATGCGTCGCGAGTACGCCGGGCGGATTGCCCCGCTGCTCGCCGATCGCGCTTGGGACGTGCGGTTCGCCGCGAAGGAGTCGTTGGTCGCCTTCGGACCGAGCATCTGGCGCGAGGTGTCGGCGCAACTCGACGCACCGGACAAGTTCGCGCGCAACGGCGCCGCCGAGGTCCTTCAGAACATCGGGCTGCTCGACCAGCTGATTGACGACGTCGGACATGGCCGCGAACCCAGCGCCGACGTTCTGAGTGTCTTGGAGCGGTCGTTTCGCGAAGGCGGCGCGGGGATGATCGACGCCGCCGCGGCGCGCTCCAACCCCGCGCTCTTCCCAAGCATCGAGAATCTGCTCACGCGACTACGCTTCGTCGGTGTGAGGGTTTCGTAATGGCGGCACCGCAGGGCGTCGAGGCAGTTGCGTACGTCGCCGTGCTCGTAACCGCCGTTTACACCGCCCTCCTCGCCGCCTACGTACTGCTCATGTTGGGCGTGTCCCTCTGGGAGAACCGCTTCCGGCGGCGTCAACGCGACACCGAAGACTACGACGCATTGCTCGGCTCCCGCTATACGATTCCGGTCAGCGTCATCGCGCCGGTGTTCAATGAGCAGGTGGTGGTCATTCCGGCGGTGCGTTCGCTGCTCCGCCTTTCGTATCCGCAACTGGAGGTCATCGTCGTGGACGATGGCTCCACGGACGGCACGCTCGATATGCTGATCGCGGAGTTCAAGCTCGAGCCTCGGCAGGTCTTCTTTCGCGACTATCTCGCCGCGAAGCCGGTGCGCACGGTCTATCGCAGCGAGTCGGAGCCTGGCCTCATCGTCGTGTCGAAAGACAATGGGGGAAAGGCGGACGCGCTGAATTGCGGCATCAACTTCGCACGTTACCGGTATCTCTGCTGCGTCGATGGCGATACGGTATTCGCGCCTGACGCGCTGCTGACGGCGATGTCGGTGATCGCCAAGGACCCGGGTCGCATCCTGGGCACGGCGAGCCTGTTTGGTGTCAGCTTGGCGCCGGAGACCGCGCTGCTCTCCACGCCTCATGCGGCGAAAACAAACGAGCATCTGCTCGCCGACTTCCAGCATCTCGACTTGATGCGATCGTTCGTCGCCTACCGTGCGGCGTGGAGCCGGCTCGAGTGCATGCTCTGTGTCTCCGGCGGTTTTGGGGTGTGGCGACGCGACGTGATCATGGAAATGGGAGGCTTCTCGCCGAGCTTCACGTGCGAGGACATCGAGATGACCTTCCGCATTCATGAGAAGTTCCTGCGAGAGAAGCGTCCATACCGAATTCTCTCGCTGCCGGGAATGGTCGCGCAGACCGAGGGACCGAAATCCATCCGCAGCCTCATCAGCCAACGCGCCCGGTGGCAACGCGTCACGATGGAAACGATCTGGCACTATCGGCGCATGCTTGGTCGGCGACGCTACCGGTCCGTCGGGCTCGTGGGGATGCCGTACTACCTGTTGTTCGAGTCCCTGGCGCCGCTGTTTCAAATTCTTTCGTTGGTCACACTCATCGTCGCCGCGGTGTTCGGCTTTCTCGGATGGAAGGCGTACCTGATGTTTCTCGGCGTCATGATCTTCGGCACCGCGATCCCGACAACCGTGGCCGTCATGCTCAACGACGCGGGCTTTCGCGGGTACAGCATGGCCGCACTCATTCGCATGCTCGCCCTCGGTCCGCTCGACTTTCTGCTCTACCGGCCCATTATCCTCTACGCCGGCCTGCGCGGCTTCTGGGAATTCCTGCGAAAGCAAAAGGGTTGGAATAAGTTCGAGCGCAATGTACGGGAGGGGGCGCCTGTCGCGACGCTCCTGCTGGTGATGCTGCTCGCCGTTCCTTCAGCCGCGCGAGCGCAAGCACCCGATGCAGTCGCTGAGGCGCGTGACTTGGCGCGAGCGGGCAGACGTGACCAATCGAGAGAGATCCTGGAATCCGTCTTGGCGCAGCAGCCGCACAACGTCGATGCGCTGGTTGCTCTGGTGTACGTGGAGCTGTGGTCGGGCCACGCGCATCGCGCTGAGCGGCTCGCTGAGGAGGCGGTGGTGGCGAACCCCGGCAACGTCGATGCCCTCGTGGCGCACGCCACAGCGCAGCGCCGGCTGAATCGACGCCCCTCGGCACTGGCGACCATCGAGCGGGGAGCGATGCTGGCACCGGAGCGCCCCGATGTGTCGCGGCTCCATCGCCTGCTCGCCCAAGAAGTGCATGGATCCGAAGTCACGGCGACCGGGAGCTACGAGTCGTGGAACGATCAGCGTGACCCATTGCGCCAGATCCAGCTCGCCGCCCGGCAGAACATTCCGAACGGCGCAGGCATAGTGCGTGTCTCCCACGCAACGCGCTTCGGCTTGCGCGACAACAATATCGAGATCGAAGCCTATCCGCGCATTGGCTCCGGGTACGCTGCTCTGAGCCTCGGCTACTCACCAGGTGCGAAGCTGTATGCACGCAGTGGTGTCGCGACGGAATTGTTCGGAGCGTTTCGCGGCAACGTGGAAGGCTCGATCGGGTACCGGCGGTTGAACTTTGCGGACGCGGTCAACGTGTTCACCGGATCCGCTGGCGTGTACGATCGCGATGTTCTGTACAGCGTGAGGGTGAACGACGTCAGCGGTGGGGCCGAGGGCAGGTCACTCGTGGCCGGGGCGCGGCGCTACTTCGCGGATGGTGTGCAGTTTGCCGGGGTGCATGTCGGCGCGGGGTCAATTCGGGAGGATGTCCGCACGCAAGCTGAC
Source organism: Gemmatimonadaceae bacterium (assembly GCA_031360095.1). Lineage (GTDB taxonomy): Bacteria > Gemmatimonadota > Gemmatimonadetes > Gemmatimonadales > Gemmatimonadaceae > AG11. The sequence goes on along the minus strand of JANMAY010000065.1, from coordinate 21,247 downwards.
CTTGCGTCGATCTCGAGCCGGACGGTGGGAGGTGACGCGATGCTGCTGGTGAACATGCGCTGGGTCGTCACGCTGCGCGCTGAGGCTGGGCGTGTCCGCACGCGCGCCGGCGGTCCGGCTATTCAAATGTCCACGACCGTCGGCCTTGGGATTCGTCTCTAGCGAGATCCGGTCCGCGGGCTCTCCGACTCTTTCATCAAGACCGCCAAATTGGAGGGAGGAAGCGGTACCGCTGCCGCGTTGCCCGGTCGGTGCACCTCCATCGTTGTGCATCCGCCAAAGAGCGCCAGGCCACCCATCTCGACGTGCGACGCGAGTGACTCGCTGGTTTTGCACGCCTGCACGTATAACAGCCCCTCTCGCGTTCCGCTCGGGGTGATGCAGGACAGCCGGAATTCCTCATACCCATCGCGCAGGAGCACGTCGCGCTCGTGAGGGTCTACGTCGCGTACATGTCCACCAAGCCCCGCGGTGACGACCCAACAGAGGTTCATGACTCGGGTCCGAGCGCCGGAAAGTTCCTGAGCGTCAGCGGAGCGGCTGTGTCCAACGTCGGCATGTAGCACTTCGCAAGGACATACCGGTAGTCCGCGTCCCACTGGCCATCCGTGATGGTTGGTCGACGTGGCGTCGCGCGCCACAGGGTGCGGAATGTTCGCACGACGTCACTGTCAGCAGGCTTAGGCACCGTGCTCAATGAATCCATCTGCTTCAATGCGTTCATCAGCATCGAAGAGTCGCCTGCCCCATTGGCGAAGCATCTGATCGCGTGCTGCATCCGAGTGACAGTATCTGCCGGCAGGTCGTTCGTGGGTGATTTGCTTGTATGAGGCATGTCGATCTCTGCTCGGGGAGTTGCCTCCATTCTCTACTGCAACATTACATCCCGATCGATCCTGGCGTGCGAATTGCCAGCCCAAGACGCGCCTACTGCGAGTTTTTCCACCAGCGCGGGCGAGTCTCAATCAATTGCCGATTCGCTGTGGCATGTCTGGCGCTCCTGGCGACGCCTCCTTCGAGGCGAAGTTCCATGCAGCCGCAATGAGCCCCAATTCGCTCTCTGTCAGCGCAGCCGTGGAACCGAATCGCGGGATGAAGCCATCCTCGATGAAGCCACCCTCGCGCGAGCCCTGGTATTCGCCGACGGGCCTCTGGCACCGGAAGACGACTGTTATCGCCGTGCTTTCGATCGTCGCGATACTCACGAGTCAGTTGCTGCGCTTTGCTTTCCAAACATCTCCTCGCGTCTACCAAATTCCACTATTGGCCACCCTCGTCATCGGCGGCGTGCCACTCGTGGTGGACTTGCTTCGGAAGCTGCGCAGAAGGGAATTCGGCTCCGACCTGCTGGGTGGGCTGTCCGTCATCACTTCCATTCTGCTGGGTGAGTACCTGGCTGGCTCCATCATCGTCCTCATGCTCGCCGGTGGTGAGGCGTTGGAGAGCTATGCATTGCGAAGCGCCTCATCCGTGCTGGCAGCACTGGCGAAACGGATGCCCTCAATCGCCCATCGCAAACTGGCATCCGGCATTGCCGATGTGGCGCTCGTCGAGATTGCCGTCGGAGACACACTCGTCATCTATCCCCACGACATCTGCCCGGTGGATGGTGTGGTGATCGAAGGACACGGAGTGATGGATGAGTCGTACCTGACGGGCGAGCCGTTCCAAATCACCAAGACTTCGGGCTCCACGGTGATCTCGGGTGCGATCAATGGAGAGTCGGCGTTGACCATCCGCGCAACGAATCTTGCCGCAGATTCGCGATATGCGAAGATCATGGAAGTCATGCGCGAGTCGGAAGCCAAACGGCCGAATCTGCGGCGTCTCGGCGATCGCTTGGGAGCGATCTACACACCGGTCGCTCTGGCAGTCGCGCTCCTCGCCTGGGCGCTCAGTGGCGACGCGGTGCGATTCCTCGCCGTACTGGTGATCGCGACGCCGTGCCCACTCCTCATTGCGATTCCGATCGCCATCATCGGCTCGATCTCTCTATGCGCGCGCCGAGCGATCATCGTCAAAAGTCCCGTGGTGCTCGAGCAGATCGCGCAGTGCCGAACTGCGATATTCGACAAGACCGGCACACTGACATACGGCGAGCCGAAGCTGACCGACCAGTTGATCGTCCCGGGGATGGCGCAAGCCGAAGTGCTGACGCTGGTGGCGAGCCTGGAGCGCTATTCGAAACATCCGCTGGCGCGGGCCATCATCGCCGCGGCCACGGAGCAGGGGCTCCAACTTCCCGAGGCCACGGACGTAGGGGAGCAGCCCGGCATGGGTCTGCGCGGACGTGTAGCCGGACATGCGCTGCAGATCACGAGTCGCAAGAAGCTCGCTGCCCAAAAGGTGTCTGGCACCGATCAGTTTCCGCCTGTCGCCGGTGGGCTCGAGTGCGTTGTGGCAATCGACAATCGCTATGCGGCAAGCTTCCGCTTTCGTGACGCGCCGCGTGCGGAGAGCCGCTCGTTCGTCGGCCACCTCGGCCCGAAGCACCACTTCGCGCGCGTGATGATTGTGTCGGGAGATCGCGAATCGGAAGTGCGCTACCTTGCCGAAGAAGTCGGCATTACCGAAGTCCATGCGGAGAAGAGCCCCGAGGACAAAGTTGCCATCGTTCGGCGGGAAACGGCGCTGGCGAAGACCCTCTATGTCGGCGATGGCATCAATGACGCCCCGGCAATGATGGCCGCCACTGTGGGTATGGCGATCGGACAGAACAGCGACGTGACGGCGGAGGCGGCAGGTGTTGTCGTCATGGACAACTCACTCACCAAAGTCGACGAGTTCATGCACATCAGCCGTCGCATGCCGAGCATCGCCCTCCAGAGCGCGGTGGGCGGCATGGCGTTGAGCGCCATCGGCATGGTGGTGGCAGCGACGGGACATCTCACGCCCGTGGGCGGCGCCATTGCTCAGGAAGTGATCGATGTGCTCGCGGTGCTGAACGCGCTGCGAGCTGCCTTTCCTCCGCGAGTGATCCACGATGCCTGGCGCGAGTAACGAATGACGAGAGTTGAGTCCCGTCATTGGGGTACACCTTCCGCAGGGGTGGTAAACTCGAACTCGGCGCCCAAGAGCGCGCTGAACAACCGCGCATCACGTCGGAATGGAATCCATTCATAGAGCAGAAGCTCACCGGGCTTCCAAAGCGCCACCCACGCCAACACTTGCAATCCTCCCTCGACGACGGACAACAGGTGTCCGGACGGGAGGTAGCGCTTCATCAGCTCAACGAGCACCATCGTCGCGCTGAGAAACACGAGGGCGATGACAAGGCTTCTCCAACCCAATCGCCGCACGCCCGCAAGCTTCTTCTGCTCCTCTCTCAGGCGGACAGCGAAATGCTCGCGGACGGCTTCCGTTACGTCATGAGCGACCGTCGCATCCATGTCGGGCAGACTGATAACGAACCGCATCCTGCCCGTTTGCGCTATCGCGCGCTCGAGGACGAATTTCTCAGCCTCTCTTCGCAACCTCCGCCGGGGGAAGGGCGAGGGTGCAGAAGGCTTCACGAGTTCACCCACCGTATTCAACCGCAGCACAATGTCCCCTGAAGCAGTCATCGGTGCATCAGATAAGTGAAGGGTGAACGCATCGAGCTAGCCAAAGATCTGCCAGACTGGTGGAAAGCTGAGAACGACGCCCAGCGCGATCAGCACCAGCGTGGCGGCATACACCCCCTTCGACGTCACCTCACGGTCCTTCCATCGCGTGTGCAACACCGCCCACCCGATCAACCACACCACGGTGGCGAATGTCATCCGTCCTGACACTCCACCCGCAGGTCCGTACAGCGCCGGCGCAGCGAAGAGTCCAGTCTCGTTGATGATCACAAAGAATCCCACCGCGAACGCACCAATGCCGGCCGCAAGGAACGCGGCGAGGGCCGCGCCATTCGGGGCTCCCTCGTGCCCCTCGCTCATCGTTGTCATGTGCGAACTCCTGGCTACTCGAGTGGAGCAACCTTGTTGATGAAAATGCCGAGCACGCCCACGATGGAAGCGAGCGCGAAACAAATAGCCAGCAGCGTTGTGGCCATGCGGTTCAACCGCAGGTCGGTGAGGAGCTTCGATCGGGAGCGCGCGGCCACGAACGCGACAGCCGTGGCGAGCATCGCAGCGATCCACGGAACGTGCTCCTTGATCTCCATCGCGAATGCATGGAGCCACTGTGTTCCTGCGTTCGACTGTAGCAATGATCTCGGATACTGACTCAAATCGGTGAGCCCTTCCGGAGGCGTCGCGCGGTAGGCTGGAAAGCTGACGAGCATACCAATGAACACCGTCAACCAGAGCGCCACCGCGGCGAATACGACCAGCCACGCGAGGTATCGCGACTGTTGCTGCGCCGCGCCATGCGGCGCATCCGTGGCACGCATGGCGCGCAAGGCAAACAGCGCAGCTGCGAGGGCCATCAGTGCGCCACCGCCCAGAACGATGCCGTGGATCATCGTCCAGACGCTGCGATCGCTGAACAGCTTGGTGTCCATCACAACCTCTTAAGCGAAAGGATACAGCACACGCAAGCGACCCCGGAGCGTAACCGCGTACGACAACGAATCGCCAAGCACATACGACGGAACTTCGACGGTCATGCCTCTTCCGTTGCCGACAGCTTCCCGATGATCATGGGTCCCCTGGAACGCGATGCGGCGGGTGCACTGTGCATCCCGCCGCCGGGGGACACCAGCCCCCCTTGTCCCCCGTGCCAAGCATTATGAAACCTCTAAGAAGAGCGGAACTGCGAACACTGCGAACGCTTCCTCATCGGTGTCTTCGCCTGGCACCTCTTCGTTCTGCGCGCTTGATCAGAAGGCGACCACACCCTCCAGCGTCAGCCCGTTAAACTTGCCACCGCTGCGACGATCAGTCGTAGGGAAGTCCACGTATTTCTGGTCCACATACTCGGCCTTGAGAAGCATCAGCGGTGTAACGAACCAACCTGCCGCAAATGCCCGCCGATCGGCGCCGACGTCGTTCGCCATGCCCTGAAGGCGCATCATCGCCGTGTTGTATCGGCCACCTACGTAGAGTTGATCGTTCGCGAAGCGGTACACGACGTCTGCCGCCGTCTGGCGGAGCTTGCGAGCCTCCGCTTCCGTTGCTGCCGAGCCCTGACCGCGATCGATCGAGCCGAAGACCTCGAGGCCCTTGAACTTGACGAACGGATTGATCTGAACCGCGCTCACGTTGTTGCGGAATCCAGGCTGAATGGTTCCGCTCCAGCGGTCACGGCCAACGGAATCCACGAGGACGTCATAGTAGCGCGAACCTGGACGGTCGCCGGAATAGATGGTCTGATTGAGCGAGCGATCCGCCCGGTACAGCGAGCCTGTGAGGCGCACGCGCAGATCGCTGGTGACCTGTCTGTCGACGCCGGCTTTCCCATAGCGCGCCCAGCCTCGGTTCTCCGGCGTCGCGACGCTGCCGCGCATTTCGCCGCTCGTCACGGCGCCCATGATGAATACTGACCCGTTCCGGAGATACACCTCAGCGCCCGCCTCCGTCGTGAACGGATCGACGATGTAGTTGCCGACGAAGGGATTGTAGATCGCCTGGCCAGCATCGGACCGGCGGAAATGCGAGTCACCGAAGTTGTTCTCGAACATGCCGACCTTCACGGTCGTGTACTTCATCAGCGTGTTCAGCGCCTTGAAGTCGAGGGGAGACGCATCGAACTGGAGGTACCCACCCTTGACGTAGAACTGCTCATGGCCGCGCGCCGCGAGGTAGTTCTCGACCGACACGACGATTCCGTCGGCGATCTGCGCGTTGAGAATCAGGTTCGCGCTCGCGAGCGGCAGGCCCGCGCCGATCGCGATGAGCTTGTTCTGATCCTTACCTCCGACCATGCGCGGCGCGGCGGTGTTGGATTGGTTCAACGACTGAAAGCTCTGCGCGAAGGCCGCGCCAATGTCGAGCGCGGGCCCGGTGAACGACCCCCTCATTGGCTTCGGGACTTCGAACATGTTGACCCCGCGCTGGTCATACGGACGCGTGGCCGGGACATTCCTGGCGAAATATTTCGAGATGAACACCTCTGCCTTCTTCGACGAATCGCTCGCTTCGCCGCGGGAGGTGCCGGCGGCGCTGGTGGCCGCACCGGACTCGGCTTGTCCCGAGGTGCTTTGCGCCGAGAGGGATGACGCAATCAGGACGAGACCTGACAGGGTGGCGAAAGTCTTGATGCGAAGCACGTTGCCTCCGAAAGTAGTATTCGCTGTAAATGACGTTCTCTCCGTGCCGCGAGCGGTTTGGTCGCGCTGTGGCACGTGAGAGCAACCTACTTCGCCCCGATCAGGCGTACTGTCGGGCGAAATCTCGAAGTTGTGTCCGTCAAAACCCCTACTTCGCCTCAGGTGGTCGGCTTTCCGTCGGAAGCTGCTCCAGCGTCTGCATTTCCCCTCCCGCTCCGGGCGTATTTGGGGCGGGAGGCGATCTTGCACACAACGCCGGGGTAAGCACCGCAGCCGCCGCAGCGCCCAGCGCGCGCGCTCGGCAGTCTCACAGAGACAGGAGATAGTATGATGAGTCGGAAATATTCGATGGTCGCAGCTACTGCCAAATTGGTTACCGTCCTGATGATCGGCACCGCGGCAACTGGTAGAGCGCAGACGCCCATGCCGTCACACGACAAGATGTCCCAGCATCCCGAGGGCATGAAGGACAGGCACGGCATGAGCGGCATGATGGAAGGACCGCATCATGTGCTGGCGATGGCCTACCGGGACAACCTCACGACGTTTGCACGCGCGTTGCAGGGACAAGTCACCCACTCGAAGTCCGTCGACCTCGACATGGCTCGGCCGGCGGTCGCTGAGATGACGCGCAGTTTCGACCAGATGAAGCGACACCACGTGGCGCAAATGAAGATGATGGGCGAACAGAAGGCGCCAATGTCGGGAATGATGAAACAACACGAGACCCAACTTGCAGCGCTGAGCGAACATCTCACAGCGCTGCAATCCGAAGTGAGCCTCGGCACGCCGGATCCCAAAAAAGTCTCCGAGCACACAACCGAGATCCTGAAGCAGTGCGCGCGCATGTCGGCGATGTCCGGCAAGGCCAAGCCCCATTCAATGAAGTGACCACCAGGCGCCGCGACCGGCGCGTGACGACCCACAGACGGCTGAGGCGACGCGGAAGGCTCCCGCGGCGGAACGATCCGCACGGTTGCTCGACCGTCGGGAACGAAATCGACGCAGTCGCTGCCCGCGCTCGTGTTCTTTGCGGCGGTTGCTATTCGTGCGCGGCATTGCCCGGCGCGGCGAGCGTGGTCATCGGATAACCCTCGGGCGGCGGAAAATCCCGCCTCGAGGAACCGTCACCTGCCATGTCCTCGGCGGGGTCGAACGCGCGCGGGAGCAGGCCCCAACCGGCCAACGTGTCCGGGATGAGGATGATGCATTCCAGCACGAGCAACACGGAAACGAACAGCAGAAAGAGCGAGGCGACATGCCGATGCTCGAGCGTGACGAGAGTCCAGAATGCCAGAAGCGACCATGCGCTCACGCTTGCCAACCCGTCCGCCAGTGCCACCGCCGGAATCGTCACGCGCCGGCGCGAATCCAGTGGTCCAGTCGCCAGGAAAAAACGGCTGAGGAGGCGAGACAGCGGCGCTCTGCGAGCGTTCAGTGGAACAACGAGATAGTCGTCGCGATTCACGACGGCCGTCCAGCGCATCACGCGGGATCCGACGTGCAGCGTGAGCAGTGCGACGGTGCCTTCCAGTAGCGACAACGACGTGTAGAACGCGTTGGTGCCCCGCTGCAGGATGAACGCGATGGACCCCGCGGCCACCACGATGCCACTCACCCGCAGTACGAACGACGCCATTGCGTACCGATTCCGATGTCGCAGCTTCAAAGACGCTCCGACCGCTGCAATGCTGAGCAGCACGACGAAGGGCAGTGGAATCGGTGGGGGCTCCGACCAGCCGAGCAGCGACATGATCACCGGCGAGACCAATGCGCCCGCCAGGAGGGCACCCAGCGTCGAATGCTCGATGTGACGTACGGTGGCGCGACTGACCAAAGGCATTGGCAGGTGCACGTTGCTGCGCCTCTCGCGAAAGAACGAAATTTTATCGCGCGCAGCGCTGGAATCTGTCGGGGAAATCGATGTCGTATTTTCCCTGTGCCCGACGACGGCGTCCGCACTTCTCCTGACGCGCTCCGCGCACCGGTGTGACGACACATCAACGCCGCTACCTTCCGTTCGGCACCTCCCTCAACGACCGTGAAGGGCTGATTCGCACTTGTCAGGAGGCCAATGGACGCACTCGATGGGTGACCCGTCGCGCACCGGCGCCGGCGGAAAGATCGTCTCCTGGCACAATCAACCCGCGGATCAGGTTCTCGAGGCGCTCGGCTCGACGCCGAACGGCCTTTCCGCGCGCGAAGCCGCGGAGCGCCTTGCTCGTGACGGTCCCAACGAACTGCAGGAAGTTCAGCGCATCACCCCGCTGCAGATTCTGCTTGGCCAGTTCAAAAGCCTGATCATTTGGGTGCTCATCGCCGCCGGCGTCGCGGCTGGCGTGCTTGGCGACGCCGTCGATGCGATTGCAATTCTCGCCATTGTCATTCTGAATGCCCTGATTGGCTTCTATCAGGAATTCAACGCGGAGAAGTCGATCGCGGCGCTCAAGAGAATGACGGCGCCCCAGGCCAAGGTGCGTCGTGACGGTCAGGTCACATCTATACCTGCCGCTGGTATCGTCGCCGGTGATGTGCTCGTGTTGGAAGCCGGAGATCTCATTGCGGCAGACGCGCGCCTCCTCGAGGCCGCCTCGCTCACCTGCATCGAATCCGCGCTCACCGGGGAGTCGGAAGCGGTCGCGAAATTGCCCGCCATCTTGGAAACCGGCGACATCCCGCTCGGTGACCGCGCGAACATGGTGTATGTGGGGACCAGCGTTGCGGCTGGAACGGGCCGCGCCGTCGTCGTGGCGACGGCGATGGAGACGGAACTTGGCCTCATCGCGACGCTGATGGAATCGGCGGCCGTAGATCAGGGCACACCCCTTCAGCGCAAGCTCGACAGCGTCGGGCGCATTCTCGTCTGGGCCGCGTTGGGCATCGTCGCGCTGTTGTTTGGGCTCGGATTACTTCGCGGTACGAAGCCGTTCGAACTGTTCATGACGTCGATCAGCCTCGCAGTCGCCGCCGTCCCCGAGGGTCTGCCGGCAGTTGTCACGGTGGCCCTCTCACTCGGCGTGATGCGCATGGCTCGCCGTCGCGCGCTCGTGCGCAAACTCGCCGCAGTCGAGACGCTTGGCTCCACGAGCGTCATCTGCACCGACAAGACCGGCACCCTCACGGTCGGCGAGATGACCGTGCGCCTTCTGTACGTGGATGGCAAGAGCTACGAGGTCACGGGCGAAGGCTATGGACCCGCCGGCGAAGTCCGCCTCGAGGGCAAGAAAGTGGAAGCCCCCCAAGGCGCACCAGTACGCGAGCTCGCGCAGATTCTCATTGGCTGCAACAACGCCAATCTCGTTGAGGAAAACGGAACGTGGAAGACAATTGGCGATCCGACGGAGGGCGCACTATTGGTCGCCGGTGCGAAAGCCGGGGGTGACCGCGGCCAGATCGAGAAGGACTTTCCGAAGCAGTTCGCCATTCCCTTTGATTCCGACCGCAAACGCAGCTCGGTCATTCGCCGGATGGGTGACGCGAAGCTTCGCGCATTCATCAACGGAGCGCCGGGCGCGCTGTTGGAGCGCTGCACTCACCTGTACACCAGCGACGGCATCCGCGCGTTGAGCACGGAAGATCGCGAACGCCTCTTGGCGCAGACCACGGCGATGGCGAAGCAGGCCTTGCGCGTGCTCGGCTCAGCCTATCGTGATCTGGAGGGCGGTGCGTCTGCCCCGCGCACCGCCGACGCCGTCGAGCGCGATCTGGTATTCGTTGGATTGACTGGGATGCATGATCCGCCGCGGCCAGAGGGCAAGGAGGCGATTGCGAAGTGTGTCGCCGCTGGCATCCGTGTTGTGATGATTACCGGCGACCATCCGCAAACGGCCGCGGCGATTGCCACTGAGCTCGGAATCGCGTCAGGGCCTGCCGTGAGCGGAGCGGATCTCGACAAGATTGACGACGAAGAGTTGAAGCGTCGCGCGCCCGAGATCGGTGTGTACGCTCGCGTGACCGCAGCGCACAAGCTGCGCATCATTCGCGCGCTGCAAGCGAATGATGCCGTCGTGGCCATGACTGGCGATGGCGTGAACGATGCCCCGGCGATCAGGGGCGCCGACATTGGCATCGCCATGGGCATCGCGGGCACGGAAGTCACGAAGGAAGCGGCGGACATGATCATCACCGACGACAACTTCGCAACCATCATCGTCGCCGTAGAAGAAGGCCGGGGTATCTACGACAACATCCGCAAGACACTTCAGTATCTCCTTGCGGGCAACACGGGTGAGCTACTGTTGATGACCCTGTGCGTCGCCCTGGGTTTTCCATCGCCATTGCTTCCGATTCACTTGCTCTGGATCAACCTCGTCACTGACGGATTGCCCGCGCTGTGCCTCGCCACGGATGCCATCGACCCCGAGGTCATGAAGCGCCGCCCGCGTGCGAGATCGGCCAGCATCACCGATCGTGTGTTTCTCCGCACGATGCTGCTCACCGGCTTTCTCACGGGAGGAGTCGCGTTCGCGGTCTATTTCTATTCCTTGAGGTCGGGAGCTCCGGAAATGGCCCGCACATACGCGTTTACCGTCTTGGTCTTTGCCGAGCTGCTGCGATCGTTCGGCGCCCGAAGCGAGCGGACGTCAGTCTGGCGGATACCACTGTCCACGAACATGAAACTGGTCGCGGTAGTTGCCCTGTCGCTCGGCCTGCAGGTGTTGAGTCATCACAACGCCATGCTGAGTCACTTTCTGAAATCGTCGCTCATGCCGTTCACCGACGCCTTGGTGCTCCTCGCCTTGGGCGTAGTCCCGCTTGCAGCTCTGGAAGTGATCAAGATGGCAAGCCGAAAAAGCGCGCGCCAATCCACAGCCCCAGCACCGACGCTGCCGCAAGCACGCCAAGGCCCGCCAGAGTGAACCAGCGGAATCGTCCGGTTCCGATAACCGTCGCCAACGCGGCCTTGAACACCGTGTTGGTCAACACTCCCACCGCGATCGCGCGGGCGGCGATCGGCACCATGTCGGCCGTCGCGCCGAGGTGGTTCATGGAGACCGTGAGCGCGTCCATGTCGGTGAGACCCAGCACGACTGCGGAGCTCATCACGCCGCGACTTCCCCAGTACCGCGCTGCGAGGGTGCTTGCCGTGAGCGCGACCTGGAACAGCACCGCCATCTGAATGGCCGACCCGAGCCTGAGAGGATTGTTTGTCTCTTCAGGAGGAAGAGCGGCCTTCGCTGGTCGGCGCAGTGCGATCGCCACGCAGAGCAAGCCCACGACAAGTCCGGGCAAGACGTAAGGAAGCAGCGCGGCGGCAACGGCCGCGTTCAGTGCGGCGCTCACCACGGTGATGCGCAGCAGCAGCACCGTGCACGCTCCGATCACACCCACCGCGAGACCCTGACCGATGCTCGCATCTTCGCGGCTCGCACGCGAGAAATCGAGCGTCACCGCAGTGGACGATACCAGACCACCGATCAGTCCCGTGATGCCGTAGCCGCGCTCAGCGCCCACGTTCCGCCGCGCGAGGTAGCCGAGAAAGTTCAGCCCGGAAAAGATCACGACGATCGTCCACAGTCCGCGCGGCTTGACCCCGCCCCACGGCCCGAATGGTCCCGACGGGAGCAGCGGAAGCACCACGAGTGCGAGCGCGCCGAACTGCAGCGCGGCGCGCAATTCGACTTCCTCGATCCGCGCGAGCATTGCGTGGATGCGCGTCTTTTCTGCCAATGCGAGTACGATGACCGTCGCGATGCCGCTCGCGACCACCATATGCCCAATTCCCGCTGTGAAGCCGATGGCGAGCACGAGGATCGCTGCGACCTCGGTCGTCCCGTCGATGGACAATGCAGTTCGGCGCGCGGCGATAGAGTACGCCACCACGGTGAGCGCGCACCCACCGATCAGGAGCGCTGCGCCAACGACCTCCATTCCTTCGATCGCGAACCAGCCGGCGATGCCACCGAGCAGCCCAAGAAGAAAGAAGGTGCGCACGCCGGCGAACCGGGCGTCGGGACCTGACGCATGCCCCGACCACTGACGCTCGACGCCGATCACCAGGCCCGCAATCGCCGCGACCGCGAGATGCTGCGCTGTGATGACGAGCGTTGGCGGTGGAGCGTATTGCATCAGTACGGCCGACCAAGCAGCGCCCGCGCCAGCGCCGCACCCGCAAAGGTCGCGACCAACGCCAGCGCGACGCTCACTGCCACGTTCATCGCTGCCAACCCCGTCCCTCCGCGCTCCAACAGCCCGACCGTATCCGCGCTGAACGTGGAGAACGTGGTGTAGCCTCCGCACAGACCGACCGCGAGCAGCAGCCGAATCGCGGACCCGTGCTCGCCTTGCCGGGGCGCCGCCACCAAAATGATGCCGAGCAGAAACGAGCCAGACACGTTCACGATGAGTGTGCCGATTGGGAACGGCTGCGCCCCGGCGTGCGGCATCAGGTGGTCGAGACGCCGCTGCACCCAGGCGCCGACGACGAACCGAGCCAGGCCACCGGCCGCGCTCCCGAGAGCGACATATAGGTAATTCATCTTCCGAATGCTTTGCGCATTTCAGCGTCGCAATCTAACGTCTCTGCACTATGACGCCTCCCATTTCCATCGCTGATGTCGAGCGCGCGCGCGATCGGCTCGCCCCCTTCCTCACGCCCACCCCACTCCGCCACTATCCAACGCTCGACACGGCGATCCCCGGCGTTACGCTGTTCGTGAAGCACGAAAACGTTCAGCCCACGGGCTCGTTCAAGGTCCGCAACGGCCTGTCCACCGTCACGGCGCTCGGCGCAGCAGAACGTCAGCTCGGCATCGTCGGCGCGACAACAGGCAATCACGGACTTGGACTCGCGTACGCCGGCCGCCAGCTCGGAGTCAACGTCACGATCTGCGTCCCCAGCGGGAACAACCCCGAAAAGAACGCGGCGCTGCGTGCTTGGGGTGCGACGGTCGTCGAAGAAGGCGCCGACTACGACGACGCCGTGGCGGTTGCGCAGGCGCTCGTCGACACGAAGGGCCTCACCCTTGCCCATTCCACGAACAACCCCAACGTTCTCGCTGGCGCGGGCACGATGACACTCGAGATCCTCGAGCAGTGCGCCGATCTCGACGTCCTGCTCATCGCCGTCGGCGGCGGATCACAAGCCGTGGGCGCCATCACGGTGTCCACCGTACGGCAGCCGTCGCTGCGCATCATCGGCGTGCAGGCAGCAGGGGCCCCGGCCAACCACGACGGCTGGCATGCCAAGATGCCGCTGAAAACCTCGCGTGCCGATACGTTCGCCGAAGGCGTTGCGACCCGCTCGACGTATGCACTGACGTTCCCCACATTGCTCGACGGTCTTTCCGACTTCATCACGGTCACCGACGCCGAGATCGCCGAAGCGGTTCGACTCATCCTCTCGGCGACACACCACCTGGTCGAGGGCGCCGGCGCGATGGGTATCGCGGCGGCAATGAAGCTGCGCGACGAGCTGCAAGGTCAGCGTGTGGGCGTCGTGTTCTGTGGCGGCAACATGGACAGCAAGGTCCTACGCCGCATTCTGAACTGTGAGATCTAGAGGCGTGCGGCGTACGGCGTGCGGAGTACGGCGTGGTCGTACGGCGTACGCGTTCAGCGTGGCCGTGAGGTGAGCGGCGCCGTACGGCGTACGCCCTCAGCGGGGACGTGAGGTGAGCGGCGCCGTACGGCGTTTAGAGTGGCCGTGAGGGGGCGGCGCCGTACGCCTCACGACCACGCGTCACGCCACACCCTTCACGAGCCCCCGTACTCCGCACGCCGCACGCTCTAACTAACTTTCCGCGTCTTCCGCTTCAGGAAATCCATCAAGATGAACTGACCCAGCGTCATCGTCGTGGTGAAATAGGCCTTGCCGCGGCTGATCTCGCTCATGCGCTTCACGAACTCCACGAGCGCACGGTCGCGGGCAAGCATGAAGGTATTGATCATGATCCCCGACTTCCGGCACGAGGCGACTTCCTGCAGCGTCTTCTCGATGACCGTGATGTCGAGCCCGAAGGAATTCTTGTAAATCTGACCGTCGGGCAGTGTCAGCGCGCTCGGCTTGCCGTCCGTGATCATGATGATCTGGCGCATGTCCTTCTTCTGCGCCAACAACAGCCGACGTGCCAGCTTCAGTCCTTCCGCCGTGTTGGTGTGGTACGGTCCCACCTGCGCGCTCGCCAGCGTCGCCAGCGGAATCTCCTCGGCGGAGTCGTGGAAGAGCACGACCTTGATCGAGTCGCCGGGGAACTGGGTGCGAATGAGATGCGTGAGCGCGAGCGCCACTTTCTTGGCCGGCGTGAAGCGGTCCTCGCCGTAGAGAATCATCGAATGCGAGCAGTCGAGCATCAGCACCGTCGCGCAGCTCGAGCGGTATTCCGCCTGCCGCACCATCAGGTCGCTGTAGTCCAAGTCCATTGGGACGCTGATGTCTCCCGTCCGGATCAGGCTATTCTTGAGTGTCTCGTTCACGTCGATGTTGAGTACGTCGCCGAATTCGTACGGCTTGCTCCAGCCGTCGGACTCGATGCCAGTCGCGAGATATGGCGTATCGTGGCTTCCAAAGCTCGATTTGCCGAGTGAGCCGAGAAGGCCGCGCAGGGTCTTGTAGCCGAGGAAGTCGATCCCCTTCTCGGTGAGATTGAAGTTCACGTCGCGCGCGGCCGCCTGCGCCATCGAGCCTTTGCCGACGACCGGCTGATGTCCGGCCGGCATCTGCGGCGGTGTGTCGAGGTTGAGATAGCCCTCGTCGATCAACCGCTGGACGAGCGCATCGAGCAGCTTCGCCAATTTGGCCTGCGATTCCTCGTCGCCGTCGCCGCGCAGCGCCTCGAGCATCTCGGGCGTGAACTGTCCGCTCTCCATCAGGGCGTCGAGAATCGCCTGGCGCAGCGCGTCGAGCGACCGGTCGCCCGGCTCGTCGAGGCCCATGCCGTAGTACGGATGACTGTTGTTCTCACCCTGCGCGAAGCCGGACTGCAGCAGAAAATCTGCGAGCTTGTCGAGCAGCGCCTGGAGATCGACCGCGTCGGCCATCTCC
The DNA here is from genome assembly GCA_031360095.1 of Gemmatimonadaceae bacterium. Lineage (GTDB taxonomy): Bacteria > Gemmatimonadota > Gemmatimonadetes > Gemmatimonadales > Gemmatimonadaceae > AG11. The sequence goes on along the minus strand of JANMAY010000065.1, from coordinate 6,068 downwards.
GGCGAAAACTTGCTGTAGGTATGGAAGCGCATGACCCCTCCTCATGCATGAATACCGCCGCACGCGCCCGAGTGCCACTCCCCGCCGATGGCCTATATTTCCAGCGTGATTACCGCGTCGTCAATCAATCCCTTCCGTGTCTTCCTCAAACACCGGAACTTCCGCCTCTTCCTCACCGGCCAGACGCTGTCGCTGATCGGAACCTGGATGCAGACGATGGCCGTGGGATGGCTGGCACTGGAGCTCTCGAATCGCGCCTTTCTCGTGGGCCTCGTCGCCACGGCGACGTCGATTCCGATCATGCTGTTCACGATGCCGGCGGGTGCGGTTGTCGATCGATCCGACAAGCTGCGGCTGGTGCGCCTCGCGCAAGCCGCGTTTCTCGTCGAAGCCAGCGTGCTCTGGTGGCTCACGTACACGCATCGGATCACCATCGAGTGGCTGCTGGTGCTGTCATTCGTGAGCGGACTCATCTCCGCCATCGAGATACCGGCGCGTCAGTCGCTGTTCATCGATCTCGTTGGTCGCGACGACCTTCCCGATGCGATCGCGCTCAACTCGAGCGGGTTCAACCTTGCCCGAGTGGTGGGGCCAGGCCTTGCCGCCGCGACGATTGCACGCCTCGGCATCTCGTGGTGCTTCTTTCTCAACGCGGCCAGCTATCTCACGGTCCTTGTCGGCCTCTTCATGATTCGGCTTCCGGCCTGGGTTCCGCATGAAGTGGTCGTGAATCCATGGGAAGGCGTCCGACAGGCGCTGCACTATATGCGCGACACGCCAAAGGTCCGCGCGCTGATGCTCATGGTCGCGGTGTATGGGATCCTCGGAATTCCCATCCTGGTCCTCATGCCCGTCGTGGCGCGTGAGATGTTCAACCTCGACGCATCCGGCTACGGTGTTCTGCTGTCATGCGTCGGCGTGGGCGGGCTCGCCGGTGCGCTCACACTCGCTGGCGTGGGATATCGATTCTCTCGGATCAAGCTGCTCATTGTCGCGTCGATTCTCTGGCCCGTGCTGCTCATTGCGTTTGCGTTCATTCGAGTGACCTGGCTCGCGTATCCGCTGCTCCTTGCTATCGGGTGTGCAATGATTCTCAACGGAGCCATCGCAAACGGCTTGCTCCAGACCATCGTCCCCGATGGGTTGCGTGGCCGCATGATGGCCGCCTACGGACTCGTCGTCGTCGGGCTGTCGCAGGTGGTCGGCGCGTTCGTCGCGGGCTCGGTGGCTGATGTCGTTGGCGTCGCCGGTGCGATCGGTGGAGCAGGCGCGCTCATGCTCGCGTACGGACTGTGGGCGTTCTTTCGCCGCACGGAGCTCCGCGCTATTTAGTTGCCGTTGTTCCATACGAGCCGCTCGGGATGCAGTAACGATTGGGATAGGGACAGGAACGGAGGAAACGGTAGTGAACGGAGAACCTTGGAATGCCTTCGCGTTGTCGTCTCCGTCGCCCTCCGTGCGCTCCGTCCCGTTCCGTATCCCAATTGTTATGGCCGGCCCGAGCGGCGGTAACGCTCGAGTCGAGTTGCGGAATCATCTCGTTAGACAAAGGATCATTTCATGACGGACACCCATCCATCCCGCCGCGACTTCCTCAAGTCCGCCGCCCTCGCCGTCGCCGGGACACCCATGCTCGACACGATGCTCCGCGACACCAATTCACTCGGCGACGAGAAGAAGCTCGGATTTGCGCTCGTCGGCCTCGGCTCGCTGAGCACGAATCAGATCGCGCCGGCGCTCCAGAAGACCAAGTACTGCCGTCTCGCGGGCATCGTCACCGGCACCCCCGCCAAGGCGGCGCGATGGAAGGAGCGATACGGCATTCCGGACAGCAGCATCTACAACTACGATTCGATGGAGGCGATGGCGTCCAATCCGGACATCGACGTCCTCTACGTCGTGACACCCAACGCACTGCATGCCGAGCATACCATCAAAGCGGTGAGAGCAGGCAAGCACGTGCTGTGCGAGAAGCCGATGGAAACCTCCGTCGCAAAATGTGAAGCGATGATTGCGGCCTCTCGCACTGCGAAGAAGAAGCTTGCCATCGGCTACCGCTGCCAGTTCGAGCCGCACCATCTGGAATGTCTGCGACTCGCACGCGAGAAGGTCTTCGGCGACATCAAGGGCATCGAAGGAGGCTTCGGGTTCCGGATTGGCGACCCGACGCAGTGGCGGCTGAATGGCGCGCTCGCCGGCGGTGGTCCCCTTATGGATGTCGGGATCTACGTTGTGCAGTCCGCACGGATGCTCACGGGATGGGAACCGACGTCGGTGTCTGCCACGACGACGCTCACCGACCCGGTGAAGTTCAAGGAGGTGGAAGAGACGATGACTTTCCAGCTCCGCTTCCCCAACGGCGTGGTCGCTGACATCAGCACGTCGTACAACGCCAACTACAACAAGTTCACCGCGATCGCCGAGCGCGGGTCATTCGGCATGGAACCGGCGTACAGCTATGGCGGTCTTCGCGGCTTCCGCAGCGACGGCCAGCCGCTGCGCTTCGACGAGCCCGACCACTTCGCAACCGAGATGGACGACTTCGCGCGCTGCATTCTCGATGGGAAGACGTCGAAAGTGTCCGGTGAGGAAGGTCTGCGCGACGTGAAGATCATGATGGCCCTCTACGAGTCGGCGCGCACCAATCGTCCGGTGAAGCTGTCCTGAGAGTGGACGGCGTCCATGTATTCCACCTGCCTCTTTTGCAATCAGAACCTCGGAGCGAACGAGGTGATCGAGCACTTTCCCGTCGGCCGCCGTCTGGCGTTCGACGCGGCAAAGGGCAGGCTTTGGGTCGTCTGCCGGAAGTGCGAGCGCTGGAACCTCACGCCGCTCGAGGAGCGCTGGGAGGCGATCGAGGAGTGCGAGCGTGCATTCCAAACCACGCGCATGCGCATTTCCACCGACCACATCGGGATCGCCCGTGTGACCGAAGGATTGGAGCTCGTACGCATAGGTGAGCCGCAGCGGCCGGAGATGGCGGCGTGGCGCTATGGCGATCAATTCGGACGCCGGCGGCGAAGGCGGTTCGCGCTTGTTGCGGGCGCCACCGTCATCGCGGGAACGGGGCTCATCGCCGGCCCAATTCTCGGACTCGCGGCCGTTGGAGTGGGGCTGCCATTTCAACTGCTCAATGCCGGAACGAGCATCTATCGCTACAAGAAGCTGCTGCACATCCGCTCCTCGGACGACGTATCCATGGCGGTGCGGCTATCAGAGCTGCCGAAGGCACGACTGCGCGTCGACGGTGAGGGCGTTCTTCTGCGGGTCCCGGTAGTGAGGTTGAACCGTGTACCGTGGTGGCACTATGACAATGGAAGCACGGACATTGAGCTGACCGGCATGGCCGCCGTTCGCGCTGCCGGAGCGCTGTTGCCGAGTCTGAATCAAGGCGGTGGTTCGAGCGCCGAGATTTCGCGCGCGGTCGGGTATCTCGACGAGACACCGGATCCCGTCCAGCTTTTCGCGCGCGCAGCGGGAGCGCTCGAGAAGAAGCAAAGCTTGCTTGGCACTAAAGGCTCACTGCAAAAGCTCCCCACCGCCGGCCGTCTCGCGCTCGAGATGGCCGCGCACGAAGACACGGAGCGACGTGCGCTCGAGGGGGAGCTTCACATCCTCGAGGAAGCGTGGAAGCACGCCGAGGAAATCGCCGGCATCGCCGACGACATGTTTCTGCCCGAATCGGTGGAGAAAGAGCTGGCGCGTCTCCGCGCGGAGCGCAGGGACAAGACGGAAGGCTAGGTTCGCTCCGCGGGAACAGCGCGCACTCGCACGTGCTCCACGACTTGAAATCCCAGGGCATCCCATGCCGGCTCGGCGGAGTCACTGCCGGCTACGTTGTGCAACCGCATTTGATCGAGTCCACGCGCACGGGCCCATCGCTCTGCCGCACCCAGCATCGCGCGGAGCACGCCGCGACGACGCGACTCGGGTCGCACGTACACTGAGGAGACGTACGCATAGCGCGCCGGCTCGAGCAGCGGCGAGCCGATCGATTCCACGCAGCGCAAAATGCCCGCAATTTCGCCGTCGCAGTCGGCAAGGAAGATGGATTCGAGGTTCGAGCGCAGTTGCGTGCTGAACAGCTCGCGAGCCCTCGCGGAAACGTCCGTTCGAAGCCGGCCGTAGATCGGATGATCGGGATGCTCGCGGAGCAGCGCCAACCGGAGCTGCATGACAGTATCGAGATCATCCACCACCGCTTCACGCACGCGGATGTGGCTCGCGGGCATGGCATCCGGTTTCTTCGCCATCGGAAGCGGCCGCGCCATCGTTACCTCTCCGCGTTATGCCGACATCCCGCCGCCAAAAAAATCTTCGTTTGGGCGCCGCCGCCGCTTCTCGGGCTCGGCGCGTCCGTAGAGTCCTCCGTCCGAGCGCGAAATTTTCTTGCGCGCAACGAGCGCCTCCAGCACGAGCTCACACGCGGCCACCGTGAGCGGTGCATCCGACGACTCCGACAGCCCGATGTGCCGTACGAGATCGATCAGTCCCGGAACAACCCCGAATGCCGATTCCATCGTCTCGGCGCGCTCGTCTTCCGTCACTTGCAGTGCGCCGCCTTCGTCGAACCAGATGATGATGTCGTCCGTGTTCACCCCGCCAGCACGGTCCTGAAACGTCGCCTCGGCAGCGCGGCGAATCAGCTCGCGTGCAATGGCATGACCGCCCACGAGCTCACCTTCGTACTCGAGCTCGATTTTGCCCGTGATTGCCGGCTGCGCCGCGTACACGTCGGAGATGCGCGGAACGATCTCGGTCTCTCCCGTGACCATCGCACGACGCTCCGCATTGGAGACGACATTTTCCATTACGCTGATTGGCATCCGCTGCGACACGCCGGACCGCCGGTCGATCCGCTTGTCGGTGCGCGCTTCGAACGCGATACGCTCGACTACCTCCGCGATGAAATCGGGAACGCGCACGCGTTTGGCATCGCGCTTCGTCCACGCCTCCTGCTCGGTGATCGCCATGCCGAGCTCCACCGTCTCCGGGTAGTGCGTAATGATCTCGCTGCCGATGCGATCCTTGAGCGGCGTGATGATCTTGCCGCGCGCGGTGTAATCCTCGGGATTGGCCGTGAAACAGAGCTGCACGTCGAGCGGCAGGCGCACGGGATATCCCTTGATCTGGACGTCGCCTTCCTGCATCACGTTGAACAAGCCCACCTGCACCTTGCCAGCCAGATCGGGGAGCTCGTTGAGCGCGAAGATGCCGCGGTTGGCGCGAGGCAGCATTCCATAGTGAATCGTGAGCTCGTCCGAAAGCACGTGTCCGCCGCGTGCCGCACGAATGGGATCGAGGTCGCCGATCATATCCGCGATCGTCACGTCCGGCGTCGCCAGCTTCTCGACAAAACGGCTGTCGCGGCCGACCCACGCCACCGGAGTCTCGTCGCCGCATTCCGCGATCAGATTCTTCGCGTACCGGGAGATGGGCGCGAATGGATTGTCGTTCACCTCACTCCCCGCAACGATCGGCATCGCCTCGTCGAGCAGCGTGACGAGCGCGCGTAGAATCCGCGACTTCGCTTGTCCGCGCAGCCCAAGCAGAATGAAGTTGTGCCTGGACAGCAACGCATTGACGATCTGCGGCATGACGGTCTCTTCATAGCCGAGCACGCCCTCGAACAGCGGGCCACCGGCGGCGAGTCGCGACAGAAGGTTCTGCCGCATCTCGTCTTTGACGGAGCGTCGAGCGCGTCCGGGTTCTCCATAGGACGAACGCTTGAGCGCGCCAAGTGTCTCTGGAAACGACAACAATCCCTCCGGGCAGAGCAGGTGTGTTTTGGAAGAAGCGCCGTGCATTCGGAGCGCGCAAGGGCGCGGGGACTGAACTTTCCGACTCAGTCCGCTATGGCGACTTCGACCTGATTGTCGTAGAAGACGGGACCATGTCCCAGGTCGGTCTCGAGTTGCGACGTGGTTTGATTCGCGTTCGCGCCGTCCGCCGCCAGCTTGCCCCACCAGATGCTGGGTGCCCACGCGACACCCTCGCGGATGGATGGCTCCACGCGGGCCTTGGCGAGGAAGACGCCGCGATCATTGTGCACCGTCACCATCGCCCCG
>JANMAY010000497.1:0-1738 GCA_031360095.1 Gemmatimonadaceae bacterium | reverse complement strand
GGAATGACGCCCTCACCAACGGACTGCTGGGTAGACCCGAACTCACATCCCTGCTCGAGACGCGGGGGCGCCTCACCAGCGGACGCACCATCTCGTACGCGTTAGGCCTCACCATCGGCAGCTACGCGCCGGGCATCCGCGACATCTCGCACGGAGGCTCGACAGCCGGGTATCGCACCTTCCTCGCGCGCTATCCGGAAGCGAAGATGTCGATCGCCATCCTCTGCAACGCGGCCACGGCCAACCCCACCACGCTGGCGCGACGCGTCATGTCCCTGCTGCTGCCACGCGCGGCCACGTCACGTCCGGCACCTACGCCCATCGCGGCAGCCCAGCGCGCGCTCATTGTCGGACAGTATCGCGATCCGCGCACCGACGACCTGCTCAGCGTGACGTCGGTGGGGGAGTTCGCCCGACTGGTCGGACCTTCGGCCGACTCACTGCGGGCAGAAGGTGGGGACGGACAATTCTCCACATCGTCTGGCTACCGCCTCACGTTCACGCCAAAGGGCCAGCGAGCCAGCCACCTGCGCGTGGAATCGGCCGATAGCGATGTGCGGGAAATGGACCTGATGGTGTCGCCGACTGCGGGAGCGCCGGCACGGGAGGACTTCGTCGGGACATTCGTGAGCCCCGAACTCGACTCGCGAATCGTCATACGGCTGGACAACGGCCGACTGATGGCTCGTCTGTCACCCGACGACGACTCCACACTCCTGCCCCTGTATGCCGACGGCTTCCGAATCAGCGGTTCGGGCGCAACCGTCCGATTTCGTCGCGATGCTGGAGGTCGCGTGACCGGAGCGCAGATTTTTGCCGGTCGAGCCCGCAACGTGCGTTTTGACAAACTGCCCTGAACGTTGCACAGCCGCCGCGGCCCGGTCGTCGCGCGTTGTCCGGTCAGTCGTCAGGGCGCGCGCAGGCGCCAGCTAAGTCCGGTGAACAGCTGCCGGCCAGTGAAGCCGGGCCACGACTGGAGCAGGCGCCGATCGAAGAGATTCGTCACACCAAGCGACCACTCCATCCCTAACCGGAGTGGACGAACCAGACGGGCATCCACCCGCGTCCAACCCGCGCGCGAACGGCTGACCTCGCCGCTCGTGCTCCGGTCCAGCGGCGTGGACCCGGTGTACAGCAGCGACAGCGTTCCGCGCACGCCGAGCGAGAAGGGGCCGGAGGCAGAGGCGCGCGCCGCGTGCCCTGGTCTTCCGAGCAGTGCCGCGTGCGAATCCTCGTCACGGGCACGGAGATAGTCGTAGGAGCCCTCGACGCTCCACGCCGCCACGTTGACCCCAGCCTGCAGCTCCAGTCCGTCCGAGCGACCACGGGCAATGTTGGAGTAGGTGTACGTTCCGCTGGCGTCGGGCTCGCGCGTCTCGATGAAATCGCGGTAGCGTTGTGCGTACGCGCTCCCTCGCACCCAGAGGCGCGCCCCGGTCCACTCCACGCCCAACGATCCGCTGCTCGACGATTCGGGGCGGAGATCGGGATTGCCTCGCACAGCGTAACCGGCCGCCGAGTTCACGAAGTCGAGATAGAGCTCCTTGAAGTCAGGGGCTCGAAATCCTCGACCTATAGACACGCGGATCGCCACGGCGTCGGCCGGACGCCACATGGCCGCCAGTCGCGGCGCTGCGAAGTTTCCCCAACGGTCGCTCACCGTAATTCGAATCCCCGGCGTGACGTTCACCCGCCCCAACGAGATCGTGGCCTGCGCGAAGGGCTCGACGTTGAACGC
>JANMAY010000484.1:0-6785 GCA_031360095.1 Gemmatimonadaceae bacterium | reverse complement strand
AGGGCCTCGCCCTCGGTGTCCTCGGCGATGATGAGCAGCGGCTTGCCCTGCTGTGCGACCTTCTCCAGCACTGGGAGCAGATCCTTCATCGACGAGATCTTCTTGTCGTGGATGAGAATGAACGGATCCTCGAGCGCGGCTTCCATCTTTTCCGGATCGGTCACGAAGTAGGGCGAGACGTAGCCGCGATCGAACTGCATACCCTCGACCGTCTCCAGCGTGGTGTCGAGACCCTTGGCCTCTTCCACCGTGATGACGCCGTCCTTGCCCACCTTCTCCATCGCCTCGGCGATGAGATTGCCGATCTCGGAGTCATTGTTCGCGGAGATGGTCCCAACCTGCGCGATCTCCTTCTTGCCGGTCGTGGGGACGCTGATGCGCTTGAGCTCTTCGATGACCGCGATGACCGCCTTGTCGATGCCGCGCTTGATCGCCATCGGGTTGGAGCCAGCCGTGACGTTCTTGAGGCCTTCACGGAAGATCGCCTGGGCGAGCACCGTTGCCGTCGTCGTGCCGTCGCCGGCGTTGTCGGACGTCTTGGTCGCGACTTCCTTCACCATCTGCGCGCCCATGTTCTCGACGGGATCCGACAGCTCGATTTCCTTCGCGACCGTGACCCCGTCCTTCGTGACGGTCGGTGCGCCGAACTTCTTGTCGATCACGACATTCCGACCCTTCGGGCCGAGGGTGACCTTCACCGCTTCGGCGAGCTGATCGACACCGCGCTTCAGAGCCGCGCGCGCATCGACGTTGAAATGAAGCTCTTTGCTAGCCATAGAATTGCCTCTTTGCGTTGGCAGTGATTAGGAGACCACCGCGAGCACATCGGACTCGCGGAGGATCAGGTACTGCTCGTTGTCGAGCGTGATCTCGGTGCCGCTGTACTTCCCGTACAGCACCTTGTCCCCGACCTTCACGGACATCGGGACGAGCTTGCCATCCTCGTACTTGCCTGGGCCGGCTGCGATGATCTCTCCCTGCTGCGGCTTTTCCTTCGCCGTGTCGGGGATGTAGAGACCGCCGCGCATCTGCTCGGTGTCTTCCGAGGCCTTGATAACAACCCGGTCAGCTAGCGGCGAGATCTTCACGCCGGCCGCGCTCTTGGTGGCCATAGGTGGTGCGCCTCCGTCTTGAAAAGCTGTGAAAAAAGGTTGATCTGGTACCGTTAGCACTCGTTTATGTGGAGTGCTAACAGAAATGGATAATATCCGCGACGGCACGCCACAGCAAGGGGACGGGACGCAATGGTACGATGTACGCTAAGTTGTTTGCAGATAACGGCTTACATGCTGGTCGCTCGACTACGCTCGGCGTAAGACCGGACTCCCGGAACTCGTGTCAGCTCACCAGCTCGTACGCCATCGCCAGCCCGTGCAGGGTGAGGAACGGATCGACCGCGTCGAACGTGGTGCATATGGGGGCGAACAGCTCCGCGAGACCACCGGTCGCGATGACCATCGGCGTCTCTTCCCGCGGCCATTCCTTCATGATGCGGCGGACGATGCCATCAATGGCTTCGGCGGCTCCGAACATCACCCCTGCCCTGATGCATTCTTCGGTGCGGCGGCCAATCGTCCGAGCCGGCACCACCAGCTCCGTCGCCGGCAGCCGCGATGTGCGGCGAAACAACGTCTCTGCCGACGTGCGTACCCCGGGTGCAATCACGCCGCCGAGAAACACGCCGTCGCGCGTGATGCAGTCGAACGTGTTGGCTGTGCCGAGATCGACCACGATCGCGTCGCGCTGGTAGCGGCGACTCGCGACGAGGGTGTTGATGATGCGATCCGCGCCAACGGTGAGCGGCTCGTCGACGGCGAGAGTGATCGGTAGCGCGGACGAGGCGTCAAACACTTCCAGGCGATGCACCGGCAGCCAGCGCTGGCACGCCTCGATGAGATGTGTCGCCATTCCGCGCACCACGGACGCGATCGCGACGCCGCGCACCTCGGTGAGTGGAACGTCGGCGCCCGCGATCAATCCGCGCAGCAGCACGCCGAACTCGTCGGCGCTGCGCGGCACATCCGTCATCACGCGCCAGTGTGCACGGAGCGTTTGCCCGTCGAACAATCCGAGCGTGGTTTCCGAGTTGCCGACGTCAAAGGTCAGGAGCATGTGAGCGGTTCGGCGAAAGTGAGGGAGCCGGAACGATACGCACTGCTGTGTCCATCCGCGTTCGTAATCAGAAGCTCTCCTGCGGCGGAAATGCCGGCCACGATGCCGGTGGCGGGATCCGAGGCGGTGCGCCCGACCGCAATGTCGCGCATCCGCCAACGCGCGCGCTCGTCATCATCGAGATGACGGCTCGCGGCCGCTGCACGCCGCAGCGCGGGCAGCAATCGGTCGAGCGCGGTGACACGTGTGGTGCCGAGCGAAAGACCAATCGCGCCGGCCACAGTGCCGGGCGTCACGTTGAGACCGAAACCGATCGCGACCCACTCGGGTGCGGTCCCACGCCAGCGCGTCTCGATGAGAATGCCACCGAGCTTACACTCTCGCACATAGAGATCGTTCGGCCATTTCACACGTACGCGATCATTGGCGAGCGGATCGAGCGCTTCCGCCGCATACAGCCCGCACCGAAGCGAGAGGACGTCGAGCGCGCGTACGTCGCGTGGCCGCTCGATGATCGTCAGCCACACGCCGGCTCCGGGCGCGGACGTCCATCGTCGCCCGTGCCGCCCGCGTCCAGCGGTCTGCTGTTCGGCCAGAACCACGGTGCCCGACTCGGCGCTGGCGGCCAATGCGTGCGCGATGTCGAGCGTCGAGCCGACCTCGTCGAACGCGTAGACGGCCGGCACCTGCCACCGTTCCGCAAGCGTCTCTACTCGCTCACCGTCGTACGAGCGCGCCGAGGGCGGAAGGGGACGATCGGTGTGCGGAACCGTCGCGTCAGCGGACAAAGACAAGATAGAACACGATCGCCAGCACGACGCGATACCAGCCGAACGCGGCGAAGCTCCGCTTCTTGATGAAGGTCAGGAACGACTTGATCGCCACGATCGCCGTGATGAAGCTGACTACGAATCCCACGCCGAGGACGCCAAAGTTGCCCGACAGCGCTGCGTGGTTCTTGAGCAGCTCGAGAGCACTGGCGGCCAGCATCGTCGGCACGGCGAGCATGAACGAAAACTCCACGATCGTTCGCTTTGAAATGCCGATGAGCGAGCCGCCAACGATCGTCGCCGCTGAGCGCGAGACGCCCGGTACGATCGCGATGGCCTGAAACAGTCCGATCAACAGCGCCTTCGTGTACGTGATCTCCGTGAAGTCGACGTCGGCGTCATCGCCCTGACGCTGAATGCCCTCGAACGCGATCAGCGCCACGCCGCCAATGAGGAGCGAGAGGAGCACGACGCTCATGTTGCCGAGCAGATAGCTCTTCAGAACCTTGTACACGGTGAGGCCAATGATGCCCGTCGGAATGAACGCGACGACGAGTTTCTTGAGCACATCCCAGTTCCAGAACTTGCTCCAGTACAGCACGACGACGGACAGGATCGCGCCGAGTTGAATGATGATCTGAAAGCTCTTGACGAACTCCGTCTCCTCGAGACGCAGTACCCGGCTCGCGAGAATGAGATGCGCGGTAGACGAAATGGGCAGGAACTCGGTGATCCCTTCGATGATCCCGAGAAGGAGCGCGTAGGAAAGAGGCATGGACCGAAGATAGCGCGAGCAGCCTAACTATCGGAAATCCCGAGCGCGCGCCGGTAGAACCGCTCGTACTGCCCGACGACCTCGTCCATGCCGAATCGTTCGCGGGCGTCAGACGCCGCAAGGTCACTTGCCGCCCGCCAGCGATCCGGTTCGGAGAGGTACCGGATTGCGGCGCGCGCCATTCCGTCGACGTCGCCGGGCTCGCAGAGCGCACCGGTTTCCCCGTCCCGCACGACTTCGGGAAGTCCACCGGTATGCGAGCCGATCACGGGCACCCCCGTGGCGAGGGCCTCCAACGCACTGAGCCCGAACGACTCGCTTTTTGTCGGGAGCAGGAACAGGTCCGCGCTGGCGAGGAGCGGTGCGACAGATTCCAACTTGCCGAGAAAGTACACATCGTCGCTCACGCCGAGCGTGCGCGCCTCCTGCTCTGCATCCACGCGATCCGGTCCGTCGCCCACCATCACGAGGATGCTCGGGATCTCCGCGGCCACGCGCGCATAGATGCGCACCACGTCCTTCACGCGCTTCACGGGCCGGAAGTTGGAGATGTGCATGAGCACTTTCTTCTTTCTCCCCGCCGTCTGCTCGAGCAACTGCGGCTCGTATCTCGAACGATTGTAGACTGTGGGATCGATGAAGTTGGGAATCACTTCGATCCGGCAGCTCGCGCACCCAAACGCCGAGTGCGTCTCGGTCCTGAGATACTCCGAGACCGCCGAGATGCCGTTGGACTTCTCGATGGAGAACTTCGTGATCGCATGAAACGACGGGTCCTGCCCGACGATCGTGATGTCGGTGCCGTGTAGCGTCGTGAGGACCTTGATGTCCGGTCGCGTCTTCTCGAGCATCTCGCGCGCGATCCAGGCGCTCGTGGCGTGCGGAATGGCGTAGTGCACGTGCAGCAGGTCGAGCTTGTGCGTGAGGACCACCTCGTGCATCCGCACCGCGAGTGCGAGATCGTACGGTGGGTACTCGAAGAGCGGATATCGTCCCACGTCCACTTCATGGAAAAAAATCCGCGGCAGAAACGAGGGAAGCCGGAAGGGCTGCTGGTAGGTGATGAAATGGATCTCGTGGCCGCGTTGCGCGAGCGCGATGCCGAGCTCGGTGGCAACGGCGCCTGAGCCACCGTACGTGGGATAGCAGGTGATGCCGATGTTCACGGGATCGCTCCAGTCCACCAAGCGCGGAGCGCTGTGTCGGCATTCGGCGCACGGACGTCGATGTGAGTCACGTGCTCGCCGTCGAGCTGATGCCGGAACCAGGTACGCTGTCGCTTGGCGTACTGCCTCGTCTGAATCACCACTGTTTGCACGGCTTCCTCGATAGAGAGCTCTCCCTGCACCAGCGAACGAATCGCGCGATAGCCCGTGGCGTTCCATGCGGGGGCGTCGCCGGGAACGTGCTCCATCAGGTGCTGGACCTCCGCAGGCCATCCTGCCGCGAGCATTGCTCGCGTTCGCGCTTCGATGTACGCTCCCAGCGACGCCCCCGGATCGACCAGAAGATAGCGCGCGCGCCACTTTGCCGGCCGCGCGTGATCGCGCTGGAGGTCGCTCACGCGACGTCCGGTCAGAAGCGCGACTTCGAGTGCCCGCAACAGCTGCGTGCGCCCGAGTTCAGCTCGAGCGGGGTCGAGCTGTTCGGTCCACCGCCGAAGTTCCACAACCGGCAGAACGCCAAGCGCGTCCTGCAAGTGGCGGCGGCGCTCGGCGTCGAGTGGAGGCTCCTCGAAGAACACTCCGAACAACGCGCGCAAATACATTCCGGTTCCGCCGACGACGACTGGGGTTCGGTGGTTCGCGATGGCATCGCGAATCCACCCGTCGGCGGACTCGGCCCACCACGCCGCCGATGCGCGCTCGCCGGGTTCGAGCACATCGATGCCGAAATGCGGCGCGACGCTGCGCTCGTGCGGCGTCGGTTTGGCTGTCCCGATATCGAACGACTTGTACACCTGCCGCGAATCTGCGCTGATGATCGCAATATCAGCGTACTCGGCGAGACGCATTGCAGCGTGGGACTTTCCCGCTGCGGTGGGTCCGCACACGACGCGAACGACTGGAGTGCTACTGTCGTCCAAAACGTCGCTCGAGCTCGGGCCAGGACAGCTGGACGATCGTCGAGCGGCCGTGCACGTCATGCGCGGGAAGGCGCGTGTCGCCGAGCGCAATGAAGAGCGCGCGCATCTCGCCGACGGAGAGCTCGTCACCGGCTTTGATCGCGGCCTTGCACGCCACCGTGGCCGCGAGCCGCTCGTGCCGCGCGTGCGCAGCGCCGTCGCGGTCCCCGCTCAGCGTTGCCAGCGTCTCTCGCAGGCACCGCTCGGCGTCGAAGCGCGGGTGTGGCATTGGCACACTGTGAACGAGAAGCGTGTGTCCACCGAAGCCCTCGACCTCGAAGCCAAGCTTCGCGAGCGATTCGCGATGCGCCTCGAATGCGTCTCCCTCGACGGGCGTCAGGTGCAGTGTCAGCGGAAACAGCAGCCGCTGCGACGGCGCTTCGCCGCGTTCAAGGATGCCCATGAACCGCTCGTACAGCACGCGCTCGTGCGCCGAGTGCTGGTCGATGAGCACGACACCGTCGTCGTGCTCGAACATCAGGTACGTGCGCCGCAGCTGCAGGAGCGGGGGAACGCTGACCGGCGAGGATGGCTCGGGCGCGGAGATGACGGCGGGAAACTCCGGCTCGGGCGGACGCGTCGCGAGGGCGGATTCCGCCGGCGCGAACAACCCATCGCGGTCGACGGGAGTGGCGCGCAGCAGCTCGACATCCGAAGTGGCGGGCACGCTCCATCTCGCCCCGTTCGCGGACCAGTGCCGAACGCCCAGCGCGGCGCCCGCGTCAGTGGTGCCGAGTGCGCGGCGCACCGCGTCCTCGACTGCACGTTCCACCACCCAGCGATCCCGGAAGCGCACTTCGGCCTTCGCGGGATGCACGTTCACGTCGACGCTGTCGCCTGGCACGACGATCTCGAGGAGCAGCGACGGACGAAGGCCGGCGGAAATCGTGGAGCGGTACGCAGTCTCCGCCGCGCGAAGAATGCCGTTGTCGCGCACCACCCGACCGTTCACACTGAGGAACGTGCGGCGGCTCGCCGTGCCTACATCCGACGGACGCTCCAC
>JANMAY010000455.1:0-1575 GCA_031360095.1 Gemmatimonadaceae bacterium | reverse complement strand
ATCGCGGCGAGCCCGTCGTGAAAGAGACGGAGCGCGCGATGGACGGCGTTGCGCTGCGTCACTCCGCCGCGCGTGTCGTCGCAGGCGACGGTGCTCGAGCGCAGGATCACGAAGTCGCGGCGCAACTCACGGACGAGCGCTTCTGCCTCCGCCTTCGACTGCTCGTACGCATTCACCCAGCCGCTCGACGTGTCTGCTGGGTTCTCGAACACGCGGCCCGTGCGCCGGCCAGCGACGAACGCCGTGCTCACGAGCGCGAAGCGGGTGACGTGCGGACACTGCGCCGTGATCTCGAGCAGATGCCGAGTTCCGTCGCGGTTCACTTGTCGGGCTTGATCGAGCGGTCGCGAAAAGGTCGTATCCGCGGCGAGATGCACGATTGCAGTCGTCCGACCAGCCAGCCACGTCCGCGTCTCACGCGTGAGGCCAAGCCCTCGCTCTGTGACATCACCCTGGAGCACAACGACGGCGCCCACAGGCAGACCCATCTCCGCCGCGAGCCTCCGCCACCGTAGCGGATCGCGAACGAGCACGGCGATGCTCGGCGGCGTCGACCGTCTTGCCCATTGCTTCAACGCCATCGAGCCCAGCAAACCGGTCGCTCCGGTGACGAGCACAAGTCCGTCAGCGTGCTCCGTGTGCAAACGCATTGGGGCAGGCATCACACCTCCAGTGCGAGCCCACTCCAGTGGGCTCCGTAACCGTAGGAGAACAGGAGCGCGCGATCGCCGGCCTTGACGGCGCCGTCTGAGATCGCGTCGCGAAGATTGATGAAGTTGTCGCCGGCCAGCGTGTGGCCGTGCGCCGACACGTTCTGTGAGTAGAGCTTGGCGTTCGGCAGTCCCGCGAGACGCAGCAGGATCTCCCAACTGCGCACACTCACGTTGTGGGGAATCACCCAATCCACGTCGTCCGCGCGCCACTTCGCATTCTCGAGCGTGCGCTGAATGGCGTGCACCGCGGTCGGGAAGTACGACGCCACGACTTCCTCTCGCATCGCAGCCGCGTCCCAGTAGTAGCCCTTGGTGATGGTGGCGGCACCGGCGATCGCATTGCGCTCACCGCCGCGCTCGAGCAGCACTGCGCACGCCGCGTCCGACGTACAGTTGTAGATCGCCTCTCGGCCAGCGAGCCGTGGATAGAATTCGCTCGCCACACACAGCGCGCGATCGATGCCCTCTGTCTCCATGAGCGCGCGTGCCACACGCACGGCACCGAACAGCGTGGCGCACGCGAGCTGGTCCAGCGCGAGCACCGCGGCGCCCTCGAGCCCCAGCTCGTACTGGAGCCGAGTCGCGGGAAACCGGAACCGGTCGGCAGTGCAGAGCGACGCCGCACCCGCTTCCGCGTCGTCATGCGACGCGAACGCCATCGCACTCGGCGTTCCCCCATAGATGAGGAGCCCGATGGACGCGGGGTCGATCTGTTGCTCCTGGAGCAGTGTCGCCGCCGCCTCGTGGGCAAGCGCATAGGGCGTTTCCGCCGTCGCCACATGGATGCTGCCAAAGCCAAAGCGCTCCAGCATCTCGGCACCGCTCTCGAGCGCACCGTCGCACTCGAGCTGGCGGACTGTCC
>JANMAY010000438.1:0-4930 GCA_031360095.1 Gemmatimonadaceae bacterium | reverse complement strand
CCGGAACGAAGGTGCGCGCGAAGCTGCCGTCGTCGCGCAGCTCGACGCGGCGCGTGCCAGCGCTTCTGCCAAGCACGCGGTTGATCTCGCCCAGCGCATCCGCGCGAACGTCATGCGACGGGACGCCACGCTCGGCGAGCGCGCGCAGCACCGTGCGTACCCGCCGCGCGTCGCCGAGCACGGCCAGGGCGCCTGCGGGCTGCTGCTGTGCGCGGCGCCGCATCGTGGACGCGCGCTCCGCATCGAGCAGGCGCGCGGCCTCGAGCCACCCTACGAAGCGCTCGAAGTCGTAGAGCGCGTCGTGACCACGCGCGCCCGTGTCCGAGTTCACGAAGTCGAGCCACAGCCGCTCGGCGATGAACGCGAACGCGTGTCGCTCGCGCGAATCTGTTGCCAGCAGGGACGTGGAGAGCTCGAGTGGTGGTGCCATCGGCCCTAGCATATCCCGCGGTGCAAAGCGCGGCAACCAGCGCAACCCTCATGCGCGGCGCGTAGCTTTGAGTCCGACTCTCCCGGAGCGTGTCGCGTCATGTCAGTTGCTTTACACGAGATGCAGCGTGTCGCCGTCGGCTCGACGAATCCGGTGAAGATCGGCGCGGCGCGCGCCGTGCTCGAGCGGCTGGTGCCGCAGGTGAGTGTCGAGGGGGTGGTCGTCGAGAGTGGCGTGCCCGATCAACCGTGGGGCGATGACGAGACAATTCGCGGCGCCCTCACGCGGGCGCGCGCGGCGCGCGATGCAGTGGACGCCGACATTGGCGTTGGTATCGAAGGCGGCGTGATCGAAACGCACGACGGGCGTGTTCGGACGTGCGCGTGGGCAGCCGTCGTTACGCGCGACGGCAGATCCGGCGTCGGCGGATCGTTGTCATTGGAACTGCCGCAGCCGATCGCGGAGCTCGTGCGTGGCGGGATGGAGCTCGGTCACGCCATGGACGCGGTCACCGGGGCGCGCGACGTCAAGCGCGGAGTGGGCGCGGTGGGAATTCTCACACGCGGGCTCGTCACTCGCTCGCAGGCGTACGAGTACATCGTCGCGTACGCGCTGACGCCGCTACTCGCATCGGACGCTGACGGGTGAGTGCAGGCCGCGCTAGTCGGTGACCGCGGCGCGCTTGAGTGATGGAAGCCCGGGCATCCGGGCATGGCGCTTTTGCAGCCGCTGCAGCCCATCGTACGCGGCGTACTTGTAGGCATCCGCCAACGAAGGAAAGTTGAACGCCGCCTGGATGAAGTAGTCGAGCGTTCCGCCGAAGGCGATCACGGTCATGCCCACGTGAATCAGCTCACACGCCGTCTCGCCGACAATCGTGACGCCGAGGACGCGCTGATCTTCCGGATGGAAGACGACCTTCAAGAAGCCGTCGGTGTCGCCGAGGATTTGCCCGCGCGGATTCAGGCGAAAGCTCGCGCGGCCGATCTCGTACGGCACGCCGCGGGCACGGAGCGCATCTTCGCTCTCGCCGACGGTAGCGATCTCGGGAATGGTCCAGACTCCGTACGGCATGACGTTCGAGACGGTCTGCTTGTATTTCAACTCGAACGCGTGGCACATCGCGACGCGCGCCTGCTCCATCGACGCAGAGGCGAGCGCGGGAAACCCGATGACGTCGCCGGCCGCGAAGATGTGCGGCACGGCGGTGCGAAACTTCGAGTCGACCTGGATGAACCCGCGCTCGTTGCAGCGCACACCGACGCCACTCAGACCGAGCGACGCGGAGCTGCCGATACGTCCGGTACTGACCAGCACCGCATCGGTGCTGAGCACGATGTCGTCCGAGAGCGTGACGTGCGCACGACCATCGGCAACGACGACGTCGCGCACCTCGGCATTCCCATGCACGGCGATCCCCAGTCGCGCCGTCATGGATTGGCGCAGTGCGTCGCTGACGTCGTTGTCGAGATGTGCGAGTAGACGGCTGCGCGCATTGACCACCGTGACGCGAACACCGAGCGCGGCGAAGATGCATGCGTACTCACAGCCGATCACGCCGCCGCCAATGACGAGCATCGAGGCGGGAATGCGCTGCAGCGTGAGGAGCGAGTCGCTGTCCACGATGACTTCGCCATCGAGCTCATAGCCGACCGGCGCCTGCGGCATGGACCCGGTGGCAATGAGAAAGAAGTCGGCGGTGACGCGCCGGGTCTCCAAGCCGTATCGAGTCACTTCGATCGTATGGGAGTCGACGAAAGTTGCCGAGCCCTGAATCGTCGTGATCCCGTGCTTCTCGATGTTCTCGGCGATGAGCCCCCATTCCGTCTCGATGACCGCCCGCTCGCGATGCATGAAGTCCGAGATCGTGATGTCCTGCTTGACGCGCAGATCGACACCATAGAGCCCGCGTTGTCGCAGGCCGGAGAAGTAGAGCGCCGTCTCGCGCAGCGTTTTGCTGGGGATGGTGCCCGTGTTGACGGCCGCGCCCCCGGGTTTGGGTGCGCGCTCGATGAGGCACACCCGCTTACCGAAGTACGCTGCTTGCGCGGCGCCTTTCTCACCGGCGGGACCCGAGCCGATGACGACGAGGTCGAAGTGGTCGGGTGCGCTCAAGAAGCGGGGACGGAAGGGGGGAGCGACGAGGCGGCTGCGAGCAGGGCGTCCTCGCGATACACCAGCCAGCCCGTCGTCTCCTCGGCGACGAGCTCGACTTCGGTGCCGAGAGGCAGGGTCAAATTAGGATTATCGTGGCCCGCGGGAAAGTCCATCAGCACAGGAACTCCAAGCTCGGCCACGAGATCGAGCACGAAATCCTCGAATTCGTCTTCTTCGGAGCGGTCGAGCGAGAGGTGCCCAAACACGATCCCCCGCACTTTTCCAAGGAGACCGGCGGCGCGGAGCTGCACGAGCCGCTCATCCACGAACGACATGGGATCCCGCACCTCTTCCAGGAAGAGAATGGCATCCGTCGTATCGATTTCGTAGGGTGTGCCGATGGTCTGCTGCACGAGCGCGAGGTTGCCCCCGACGAGGCGGCCCGACGCGCGGCCGGGCCGCACCGTGCGCGTGACGTCGCGTCCACTCCGGGTCGTGGGCCGTGGCGTCGTGAGGGCTGTGAGCAGCGACGACGTGGTGGCGTCGCGCGCGCTGGGGATGAGGTCGTCGGCCGTCGGGCCATGGAATGCGCGGAGGCCCGCGAGCCGCATGAGCCATAAATGCAGGACCGTGATGTCCGAGTAGCCGACGCAAGCCTTCGGGTGCGCGCGGAACACCGACGGATCGAGGTACGGGAGCATGCGCACCGCGCCGTAGCCTCCCGTGCCGCCCACGAGCGCCTTCACCTGCGGGTTGGTCCACATCGCGGTGAAGTTCGCGGCGCGGCGCTCATCTTCGGCCTTTTGATAACGGCGCGTGGTGGACAGCTCGGGGTCGACGAGCACCGAATACCCAGCGCGCTCGAGCGCCCGAACACCGCGGGCGAGCCACGGTGCGCGCGGGGAGTAGGACGACGCGAAGACGCCGATCGTGTCGCCCTTTTGCAGTGCGGGAGGTTGAAGGAGCGGGGGGAGCTCAGCCACGGGTCGCTGGCACGCCCTCAACTGGCGTGTCGGCATCGTCGTCGTCGACGCCTTCCTCGACGGTCACCTCGCGCGGACGCTCGCTCGCCAGAACGCGCTCCACCTCATCCTGCGCGTCCAGCGCCCGCTCGATCTGCTCGCCGACGCGCTGTGCGGCGTCGAGCGATGCCGTGACTGATTCGAGTCCCGCGCTCCCCATCTGGAGCCGCAACAGATCGAGCCGGATGCTCTCCAGCGCGGACACGGTGGCGGCCAATCGCTGCGCGGCGAGTGCGCGCGTGGCGCGCACATCCTGCTCGATCTCCCCTCGTGTCTGCTGCGAGTCATCGCCTGTCGGCGAATCGGGCGAGAGCGACGACCCGTTCGTGTCGCGGTCGAAGATCGCGAGCTGATTGTCGAGCGCGTCGATGCTCGTACGCAGCTTGGACGCGTCCGTCTCGAGCCGGCGCACGATCTCGGGCAATTGCGCGAGCTCGCGTCGCGACGCCTTGGGAAGCGCCTGAAAGAGATGATCGGTGGCACGACCGAGTGCGACCTCGGTGAGCAACGGCATGCCGAGCACCGGCCGGTCGGCTGGCTCGAGACCAATGCCAACCAGTTTGCCGAGTCGGGCGCCCCACTTGCTCTTCCAAAATTCGATGGCGCCCCGCGCGACCTTCGCCGACAATCGGAAGCGCACGAACTCGCCGGCGAGTGCCACCCCCGAGATCGTGAGACCCACCAGTGAGAAGAAGACGAGGAACATCGGCGCCCACTGCGCATCGATCTTCATGTCGACCGGCACGTTGCGCGACATGTCGATGTAGCGGAAATACTGGTATGCGAGCTGTCCGCCGAGCGTCAGTCCGCCGAGCGACGAGCCAAACAGCACCCGCATGGCTGCGGTGAATCTCGGCGAGACCTGTCGCCGCTCATATTCGATCTCTTCCGCTCTCACGAGCTGATACTCTCGCATCGCGGCGTGAAGGTCATCGACGACGTATCCCTCGCGCAGCAGGCGGCGCAAGCGAACCGTCGCGGGAATCGTGCTCAGACCAGTGAGGAGCGTGAACGGAACAAGGAACCACGCTGACACACCGGTTGCCGTGACAACGCTGATGCCACTCACGGCGCCCATGCCGACGAACGCCAACCACACCGGCATCTCGCGATCGTTCTGGTTGAGAAACGCGCGCAGCGGCGCCGGAATCTCCTTCGCGTGCTCGAACGCGAGATCGATCGCCTCCGCGAAGCTCTCGGCCGATCGATACCGGCGCAGCGGTTCCTTTGCCAGACACTTCTCCACGGCGCTCGCCAACCGCGGCGGCACCGACGACGTCACGCTCGTGATCGACGGCGCTGTCGCAGTGAGATGCTGGTGTACGACCTCCGCGCTCGTCTCGGCGTCGAACGGCAGGCGCCCCGTCAGCGCGTAGTAGCC
>JANMAY010000387.1:0-6725 GCA_031360095.1 Gemmatimonadaceae bacterium | reverse complement strand
GCGTATCGACCTCGATCCCGGACCAGGCGTCGACTGGGACGACGTGCGGCGCGTCGCCGCTGAAGCACAAGCGCTGCTCGAAGAGTTAGGACTCACGGGCTGGCCGAAAACCAGCGGCTCGCGGGGCATGCACGTCAACGTCCGCATCGAGCAGCGGTGGACGTTCACCGAAGTGCGACGCGCCGCGCTGGCGTTCTCGCGCGAGATCGAACGCCGCGTGCCCACGCTCGCAACGTCGAAGTGGTGGAAGGAAGAACGGCACGGCGTCTTCCTCGACTACAACCAGAACGCCAAGGACCGCACCACCTGCTCGGCGTACTCGGTCCGGCCGCTTCCCGATGCGCGCGTCTCCACACCGCTGCGCTGGGACGAGGTTCTCAATTGCGATCCCGCCGACTTCACCGTGCGCACAGTACCGCAGCGCTACGCCGAGCTCGGCGATCCGCACGCGGCGATGGATGACGCGGCGGGTTCGCTCGAACAACTCCTCGATCTTGCCGCGCGCGACGAAGCCGCCGGACTCGGCGACGCTCCCTGGCCGCCGCACTTTCGCAAGATGGAAGGCGAGGGTGCACGTGTGGCACCGTCGCGAGCGAAGCGTGCAGCCGCGAAAAAGCCCGCCGCGGCGAAAACAGTGCGCACCAAAATGCCGTTGCTCGTTGTGGCCAACTCACCCAATCGCGAAGACGCGCTCGCCGGACTGGCGCGCTGGAAGCTGAAGCACGCCAATGCGGCATCACATCTCGCAGTGGATGATGTCCTCGTCGACTCAATGCGCGGCCGGTCGTCCACCTGGACGCGCATTCGAATCAATCTCCGCAACGTCCCGGTGAATGCACGGCCAGCGCAGGAGACACCGGACCCCGACGACGATCCAACGCGAGAGTGGCGGAAACACACGAAACGCGAGTGAGTATTTGCGACTCGTTATGAGCCGAAGCAGAACTTCACGCCGGCCAGCTTGCTCTCAGGATTCGAGATGCTGAGCACGGATCGGCGACCCGAGAAGTCCAGCGTCTGGGGCCTGCCCATTGCGAGATCGATCTGCGTGTACGTCTGTGGCTGCGGTGTGTTGCCCCGGATGCGTTGAATTCCGGCTTCGCTGAGTCGACGACGGAAGTCATTTCCCGACAGTCGTTCGGCGTCGGCGGCGAAATCCGCACTGCTGTTGACGAGGTAGAAGTGGGATGCCTTGTCGCCGCCGTGAAGCTCCTCCGCGAAGAGCGTCAGGTTGGACCAGCTGCCCGTGAGCCGACGCACCCCATTCTCGGGAATGGAGAAAGTGACGAGCGTCTCACATCGCGGCGATTCCAGCGGCGCTGCCTGCGTGATCGACGCACCGGCGCTACTCGTGCCCCGTGCCGCCGCGCGAGTAGCGACGGGGCTCACGCTGCGGACCGATGTGGGCCGAGCGAATGACAGCATATGCGTCAGCTCCTGGGTCGAGCCGTTCTTGAACTGCACCTTGATGGCGATACTGAACGTCCCCCACCCGTTGCTGGTCAGCGCGAAGGGCTGAGCACCGCTTCCGCGCTTGCACACCAGTCGCACAGGATCCGGGAACGTCGGGTGCAGTCGGTATTCCACGCACTGAATGCGGTCGAGCACGGCGGGCGCGGCCCGAAGATACGCGGTCCAATCCCAGCGCCCGTTGCTCCCCGCCCGTGAGGTATTGGCGGTGCTGATTGCCTCTTGGGCGTCAGCGACGCGCAAGGTCATCATGACGAGTGCGCACGCGGAGAGCGCGCGATGCCCGCGGCCACTCATGGCACGGGCGACGTCTGGGGATTCATCTCCAGATGAGCCTCGAGCATCTGGAGGTCATCGCTTCGCCATGTGCGATTCCCCTGACTGACCACCACGTACATCATGTCGCCGATGGCGAGGCGGCTGAAGTCAGCCTTGATCCCTCCCACACCGTGTCTGAACTGCACGAGATCGTCGTGCAGCTCCGGCTTCGCCTCGCCTACCTTCCGCACGTACGCATGCGCCTGGGCCGCGAACGGGTTTGCCGGTTCGCCGACGAAGCGCAGGCTCAATGTGAGATGGTCCACAGTTTTCAACGCCTCGAGTCGAAGCGCCTTCTGCCTGTCCACCGCGTCCTCGCGTTGCAATTGGAGCGCGCGATAGCCGAAGAACGCCACCCCGGCGAAGGTCATGACGAACACGCCGAATTGGGCCGCGGGCGTGGCCTTCTGGAGCACGAGGTACGCCAGCACCGCCACCACGAGAATAAGCAGGGCTAGAACGGCGAGGTTGCTCGCGGCCGCCGCCTTGATGATGTCGGGGACGGTCTTGAGCATGTCAACTTGTTGCATGGGTCCTCCCGGGACGGAGCTCGACGACTGGGGCCGCATTGCCTCACGCCTCGATGCTGTACTCGAATGGCGGAAAGCGCAAGCGCGCAGACGGGTGCGCGAAGTCATCCCTTCGCGAGCGAACTGACTGTCATCCCGAACGAAATCGAGGGCTCCGCACCTCGTTACGACTTCGCGAAGATCTCCGCCAGCTCCTGCGGCGCAACGACTTCCAGCTGCGCGAAGTCGCAAGCACTCGGCTGCTTATCCAATCGCCACCGCCGGAACTGCGCCGTGTGACGGAACCGCGTCCCCTGCATGTGGTCGTACGCCACTTGCACCACGAGCTCGGGGCGCAGCGGCACCCACGTGAGATCCTTGCCGGTGCTCCATCGACTCTGTGCGCCCGGCCGGCGTTGACCCGCGGCCTCCGCGTCCGCCCACTGGCGCCACGGATGATCGTCCTCGGCGCCTGCACGATAGGGCGCGAGAAACGACACGAGCTCTCGCCGCTTCTCCATCGTGAAGCTCGCGCACACGCCGACGTGCTCGAGACTACCGGAGTCGTTGTACAGTCCGAGCAACAGTGATCCGACCGCCGTTCCCTCACCATTCTTGTGCCACCGAAAGCCGGCGACAACGCAGTCGCACTCACGCTCGTGCTTCACCTTCAGCATCACACGCTTATTCGGCTCGTAGGCGCCCGTGGCTGATTTCGCCATGACGCCATCCAACCCTGCTCCCTCGAAACGCCGGAACCAATCCGTCGCAACCTCGCGGTCACGGGTCGCCGGCGTCACGTGCAACGGTGCGACTACACCGGCGAGCAACGACTCGAGCGTCGCCCGCCGCTCACGGAACGGCATCGAGCACAGATCGCGATCGCCTTCCGCCAACACGTCGAAGAACACGACCGACGCCGGCGTCTCGATCGCAAGCTTTTTGACCCGCGACGCCGCCGGATGCAGCCGCATCTGAAGCACGTCGAAGTCGAGACCGCCGGCGCCGGCAATCACGATCTCCCCGTCGAGCACGCAGCGCGCGGGCAGTTGCGCCAGCAACACCTCGACTAGGTCCGGGAAGTATCGGTTGAGCGGTTTTCCATCTCTGCTCTGAATGAAGACGTCGTCGCCGGTGCGAAAGATCAGGGTACGAAACCCATCCCACTTGGGCTCGAAGATCCAATCGTCGCCGTCAGGGAGCGCACCGACCCGCTTCGCCAACATCGGAAGGATCGGCGGCTCGAGCATCTCAGAGGGGAAAATGCCGCATGTGATGACGCGTATGCAGGGCTATGAACCGAAGTCCTTGCGCATGACCCAGCATCCCGAAGTACGGATGCCGCAGCGCAACCGTGCGTCCCGCCGCCGCGGCCTCGGCGAGCGCCGCCTCGAACGATGCCGCACGTTCGCGAATCTCCACCGCGCGATCGGCCGGCGCGACATTCGCCGCCGAGGGATCGGGCTTTACTTCGCGCGGCGCGCGGATGCCGCTTGGCAGCCGCTGCGCCAGAATGCACAGTGGAAGAAAGACGGTTCGGAGAACGGCAGACCACGCGGACGACACTCGCGGTCGCAGTCCTGGTCCGCCATTCAACGCGTCGAGCAGAACGTCATAGGCTACCCGAATGTGGAGCGCCTCTTCAGCGAGACTCCACTTTCCGGGAAGACGAGGCACCGCCCACTGCGCTGGAGATACGCGCTCGACCCGCGCGGCAAACTCACTCGCCGCAGCGCGATGGTCGGCGACGGCGCGGTCGAGACGGCTCATCGAGCGGCAAAACTATCCGCTACGGCCTTTGCTTTCGGCAACGTCACGACGGCGCCATTCACCGTGAAGCGAATGAAGGGACTGTGGTGATATCCGCCGAGAAGCACTGCGCGCGACTTCCGCGAAAAGACGCGCCCACTCCGCGAGATCTCGTACAGCTCCTCATATCCCGCCAGGGGCGCGCGCTCCTCCAGCTCGTCGTTCTTTTGCGCACGACTGCTGTGGTCCTGCTCCATTCTGCGCCGACGATCGGCGTGGTGATTCCGCGTGTCTCTCATGCTCATGCTCGAAATGTAGTCATATTGTGTTCATGAAGCTCTGGCTCGACGCTGACGCCGCCCCGCGCGACGTCAAAGACATCTGCTTTCGCGCCTCCGAACGGCTCGCGCTCGAGACCGTGCTTGTCGCCAATCAGCGCATTCAGCTGCCCTCCGGCTATGCGCATCTGTCGGCGGTCCGCGTTGATGGCGGACCGGACGTCGCAGACCGCTACATCGCCGAGCACGCTACAGCCGGTGACGTCGCGGTAACGGCGGACATCCCGCTCGCCGCGCTCCTCGTGCCGAACGGCGTCGTGGTCATCGACCCGCGAGGAGAAGTGTTTACAACTGAGAGCATCGGCGAGCGGTTGTCGGTGAGGGATTTCATGGACGGCCTCCGCGGCGCCGGCGTCGAAACGGGCGGTCACGCTCCCTACAGTGCCCGCGACAAGCAGGCCTTCGCGAACGCGCTCGATCGCGCGCTCACGCGTGCGTCGTCACAGCGCCGGTGAGGGAAGTGCACCATCGACGAGAAACTGCTCGCGCGGAAAGCTGAACGACTCGCGCGTGAAGTAGTCGCCCTTCGCGAACTCCACGTGTGCCAACACCGCGGTGCAGTGCCATGTCTCGAACCCCTGCGGCTTCGCCTTGCCGAACACCGTTGGCGTAAATGCGCCAACATTCACTCCACCACTCGCATCGCGCGCCGAGGGATAGCGAAACAACTCCACGCCGGCGTCTCGCATCGCGCCGCCCAGTGCCTGGGAGGACGTATACCGCACCGGCGACGCGATCGACTTGCGGTGCACATCGAATGGCGGCGCGACGAGATCGATTCCGCGCGTCGAGCGCATGCGCACCGTGAAGGCGGTGAGCTGCGTGGTCACGGCCCCCAACGCCGCTCGTGACCCTTCGAGGAACAGCATTCTATAGTAGGCCACCTCGGCGAACGCCGTGCGCCGATTCTCCGACGCATACCATACTCCACGCTGATGCCGCGCACCAAAGCGCGATCCATGACGCAGCGGCGGATAACGAAATGGCGTGAATAGCAGATAGTGCAGACGTCCGCCCGTGAGCTCGGGAGGCTTCACACGCTCGATCAAATCCTCGAGCAGCGCCTGTTCGGCGGCCGAGTCGACGAGCTTGCGCGTGGACACCTGGTGCTGCGCCTCCACCACTCGCCACGGCGAGAGGCGAAGCGCACGCAGCTCAGAGTCGCCCGCGCATCGCGTCCAGATACTGGACGACATCGACGAGTCCTTCGACGGTTCGGATTCGCTCGGCGGGTATGCCGCCGAGGTGATCGTTCATGGCGGTCAACCACGCGCGGGCCTTGACGTCGTCTCCGCCGACGAGCGCGTCGAGCGCGCGATAGAGCCGCACGAACATGAGCGCGAGCTCGCCTTCCTTCGTCTCGGGGTCGAGCCCACGCCCATTCTGAAGGCGCGAGACGGACGCTTCGCTCGACCCGATGACCGCCGCCAGATGACGATTGCGCAAGCCGAGCCGTTCGGCGGCGGCGAGCGCGGCTTTGGCGAGGACTGGCCCGGGCTCAGGCTGGGACGCCCGGCGAGCAAGGGGAGGGGCGGTCATGATGTGAAAGGATACCTCTGTTTCCTTTCAGGTGCAAGTCTCCCGACCCTCACCCACATCCTTCCACCTGCTCCACCACCGGCCGGCGCCCCGCACGATATCGCGTCACACGCTGGCCGTCTGTCTCGAAAATGATCCGATGCAGCGTATCTCGTGCTTCCGACACGACCAGATAGTGCCCGCGCGGCCCCGTGTACTTGTGCGGCCCAACGTGAACCCGTCCGCGATACAACTCGAGCACGCGCGCCTCCGTGTCGCCCACCCCCGCGCCCTCCGCCGTTCGCACACCTGCTGCGACGATGTCGACCCGCTCAATCCGCGCCGGCACATCGACGCTCTCACGGAGAACCATCACCGTGGACCCCGTGGGCATCAACGGCCACCACATCTCTTCGCATGTAACACTGAGCGTCGCGTCGTTCGCCTCCTTGAGCAGCGAGTCGCCCAAAACGCCTTGCGCGCGAGCGAGCGGCGCGCCCAGCGCAATGGGGCCAAAGCTGTCCGGCCGCACGACCCACGCGGCGGCGAGTGTCGCCTCGGCGGAGTCGTTGCGCGGCGGCGCCGAATCACCGGCGCACGCCGCAACAACCGACAGAACACAAACACATCCGGACCAAATCTTCATGCGGTGCTCGGGATGATGAGTGCGCCAAGAGCATCCAGGCGCTCGGACCAGTACTGCTTGAGGCGGTCGGCCGTCTCGCGATCGGGCAGTTTCGCATGCTCCAGCGCGACCGAGCTCTTGCGCTTGCCCTTGTCGACGAAGCCCACTGCGACGATGCCGCCGCCGGCCCACTCGATC
>JANMAY010000367.1:0-5522 GCA_031360095.1 Gemmatimonadaceae bacterium | reverse complement strand
GTCATCGGACCCAAAGGCTGCTCTGCATTTGCCGCTGCGATGTACTGCTGGAGCGTCGCGCCACGCTTCAGGAGCACGATGTTCACCTCGTGCCGGTGCTTTCCTTTGTTGACAAAGTGAAACCTGGTGCGGCCCGCAGGCAGCTGCGCCGGCACCTGAAACGCATAGTCAAGCCCTACGATCTCGATGTCGCGCGCATCCGGGCCGGCGGCCGAATACGAGGCGAGCGGCAGCATGAGCGCGATGGCGAAGATGGACCTCATGGGACCCTCTGCTGGGATGAGCGTACGAGGCCAACCGTGCGTGCAAGATGTCTCGTCCGTGACCCGCCCGCTAGAATTCATGCATGCCTCCCTTCCGAGCCGACGCGCTCGTCGTGCTCGGCCGCGGTGTCGACGCCGACGGCAGTCTTCCACGACTCGCTCAGCAGCGCGTCGAACGCGCCGCTGAGCTGTTCGCATGGGAAACGGCGCCCCGCATCATTTTTTCCGGGCGCTGCAGCTTGATGACGGAAACCATTCCCGCCGTCACCGAAGCGCACGCCATGGCGGAGTATGCCTTGACGCTCGGCCTGCCGCGCGAGGCGCTGCTGGTGGAAGAAGAGTCGCGAGACACGATCGGCAACGCGTACTTCGTGCTGCGCCGCTTTCTCGAGCCGAACGACTGGACGTCCATCCGGGTCGTAACCTCCGACTTTCACATCCAGCGCACCGCCTGGGTGTTTCAGAAAGTGCTCGGCGTGGGCTATGACATTTCCTTCTCGGCGGCGCGCTCCGAGCTCGACCATTCGAACATCGCGGCCCGCGCGCGCGAAGAGTCGGACATCGCGGCGTTTCTGATGGAATGGCTAGCCGACACGCCCGACGGTGACCCCGTCGCGCTCTCGCGGCTCATCTGGAGCGAGCATCCGGGATATGCGCCGGACCCTCTCATGACGAAGCCGGCAATTCAGGCGCGGATCGAAGAGTTGGCGCGCGTCCACCGGGGCGACGAGAAGCGCCCGCGCGGCAGCCGGGTGCGCCAGCAGCGGATCGCCGAGCTCTAGCGGGCGCTCGCAGACTTCTTGCTTGAGGAAGTGCCGGTCCTGCCCTCGACTTCGCTCGGGACAGGCGACTCGCTTCGCTCGCTGGGATGACACCTATGATCTGTATTCTCCACGGCTATCTGCTCGAAGGATCGGGGAGCAATCTCTGGACACGGTGCGTCGTCGAGTCGCTCTGCAAGGACGGACACACGGTGCAGCTCGTCTGCCAGGAGCCGTATCCCGACCGCTACGATTGCATCGCGGAAGCATACCGATACCATCTGGACGGCCGAGTGGAGCAGATGTTCGCGCGCGAAGTTCCGTATGCGGGCAAGTGCATCATGCACAAGCCGCAGCTCGGAGACACGCTGCCCGTGTACGTGTGGGACAAGTACGACGAGTATCCAAACGTCGTACCGATGGTGAATCTCTCCAACGAGGAGATCGAGGCGTACATCGAGCGCAATGCGAGCGTGGTACGCAAAGTCGTCGAGGAGCACGGGGTAACGGCGATGCACGCCAATCACGCGGTGCTGATGTCGGTGGTGGCGCAGCGCGTGAGCGCGCGCACGGGAGTGCCGTTCGCGATCATGCCGCACGGGAGCGCGCTGGAATACGCGGTCAAGCCGGACGCGCGCTTCCGCGCCTACGCCACCAGTGCCTTCTCCGATGCGGGCCACATCTTCGTGATCGGAGAGGAGATACGAAATCGTGTCGCAACGATGCTGCCCGACGTCACGGATCTCAACGAGAAGTTCAGCGTGCTCCCGCTCGGCGTGCACACCGCGGACTTTGCGCCTGTGCCGCGCGAGCGACGCCGAGAAAAGATGGGCCGCTTCTGGAATGCGATCTCCGATCTGCCGCGCGGACGACGCCCAGGCCAGCTTGCCGAGATGCTCGCGCGCGTGAGCGGCGCGGACAACACGGAGTCACTGCGCGCCGCGCTTGGCAGCATCAAGTACGAGACGAAAGCGCCCGACGAAGATCTCGAAGAAAAGCTCCAGCAGGTCGACTGGGAACACGATGCCATGCTGCTCTACGTCGGGCGCCTGATCTCCGCGAAGGGCGTGCAGTCCGGGCTCGCCGCGCTGCCGCTGATTCTCGCCAAGGACCCTGGAGCGCGGCTGCTGCTCGTGGGACATGGTCCACTGCGCGAGCCAATGGAAGCATTCGTGTGGGCGCTCGAGCGGGGCGACCGCGCGCTCGCGGAACGCATCGTGGACTGTGGCCGGCTGCTCGAGGGAGATCTCGAGGGCTCGGGGGGGAACCAGTCGCTCGGCAAAGTGAAGTTGTTCTTTGCCGATCTCGAAGCGCGCGGCGAGCTGGACGCGTATTTCGCGCTGGCAAAGAAGCATGTGCGCACCGATCGCGTGATCTTCACCGGTTACCTCACGCATCAGGAGCTCAAGCATCTCTTCCCGTGCTGCGACGCCGGCATCTTCCCGTCGATCGTGAAGGAAGCGGGACCGCTCGTGTTTCTCGAGGCGCTCGCGTCGGGCTGCTTCCCCCTCGGCACGTACTTCGGCGGCATGAAGGCGAGCATCGATGCCATCGCCGATCTGTTCCCGGAACATGTCGTGGCGGCGATGAAGCTCAATCCGTTCGATACCGTGGCAGACATCGCCGCCAATGTATCAACGGCATTGCGGTTCGGGGTGCGTTATAAGGACGTGCTCAGCCGCACCGCGCAGGAGCGGTACGATTGGACGAGCGTTGCGCGCAGTCTGGCGAGCGAGCTTGCGTCGCTCGAGACGTCGTCGCGCGTCTAAGACTACAAGTCCCACCAGGGAGACCCATGACGAGTGCTCACGAGACCGTACCCCGCGACATGTCCGCGTCCACCTTTGCCGGTCTGGGCGAGATGGCGAGCAGATGCCGGGAGTTGGACTGGACAGCAAGCTCGCTTGGACCCGTAGAGGATTGGCCAACCAGCCTTCGCACCGCATGCGCGCTCGTTCTGGCGTCTCCGTTTCCGATGATGTTGCTGTGGGGAGAGCGATGCATGCAGATCTACAACGACGCCTATCGGCCGCTGATGGGAGAGAAACACCCGAGTGCCCTGGGCTTACGGGCCGAGGAATGCTGGCCGGAGACCTGGAACGCCAGTTCGTTGATGTACGAGCGCGTAATGAGTGGTGAGAGCATCGTCGTTGCGGAGGCGATCCATCCCGATTCCGGCGCTGTGGATGGCAATACATGGTTCACGTTTGGATACAGCCCTGTTCGAGACGATGCTGGCGTAATCGGAGGTATTCTGGTTTCCGCCGTCGAGATTACGCCGCAGGTGCTCTCGAAGAGAGCGGCGGACGCGGCGCATCGCGCGAAGGGGGACTTTCTCTCCGTGATGAGCCACGAGCTGCGGACGCCGCTCAACGCGATCGGCGGATACGCCGAGCTACTGGGACTGGGCGTTCGTGGACCCATCACGCCCGAGCAGCGCGATGATCTCGAGCGCATTCAGCAGAGCCAGCGCCGTCTGCTCGACATCATCAATGGGGTGTTGAACTACGCGAAAGTGGAAGCAGGTATCCTGCACTACGCAGTCGAAGATGTTCCGATGGACGAGCTGCTCGCCCGGTGCGACGCGCTTGTCGCGTCACAAATTCGCGAGAAGCAGATCGAACTGCACCACGCCAACTGCGGGACGCGCCTCACGGCGAGAGCGGATGGAGAAAAAGTGCAGGAGATCGTGCTCAATCTGCTGAGCAACGCAATCAAGTTCACCGAGCCGGGCGGACGAGTGACGCTGTCGTGTGCCACTGAAGAGAACAAGCGCCTCGTTGTGCGCGTCGCCGACACTGGACGTGGGATCGCCGCCGCCGATTTGGAGTGCGTGTTCGAGCCGTTCGTGCAGGTGGACTCCAAGATTACGCGCGCACAGGAGGGTATCGGCCTCGGCCTCGCGATCAGCCGTGATCTGGCACGTGGGATGGGCGGGGACCTCACCGTACAAAGCTTGGTCGGCGAGGGCAGCATCTTCACGCTGACACTCGCCTGCGGGCGCGGCGACACCCGCACTACATCTTCGGGACGAACATGATGTGCGCCTTGGGCGTGCCCGGGAACATGATCCACGGCGTGTTTTCAGCGGGTTTTGCCGAGATGCCCGTGGACGCGGCTGTTGCACCGGCGATGTAGACGACGTACAACGCGCGGGCGCCTTTGGTCGTACCGGCTTCCGCATCGTAGCTGCCCGCGGGCCCGGTGAGCGTATAAAGCGCCGCAGGCTGGCTCGGCATCTTCAACGTGCCGGCGCGCACTTCCTTGAATCGCGCGCTGTCGACCTCAGTGCCTTTGACGCCTGACGCCCGCAACGATCGACCGCGCTCCATGAAGGGTTCGAGCGTGTTGTGATAGCACGCCACGTGAAAATTCGGCATCGCGGGATTGTTGGCCAAGCAGGTGAACGCGCCGGTGCCTTTGCGAAGCGAGACCAGCGACGGTGTACCGGCCCGGTAGCCGAGTACTGTCGCGTCAGCGCGAAACTCCGATGGCAGAGGGAGGACGGCGGCCGCGATCTGCTGGGCGTCGGTCAGTGGCGCTGTAGTCGCTGGTGCCTGGGCGTGCAGTAGCACAGGCGCAAATGCAGAGGCGAGGAGGCAGATGACAGTGCGCACGGGTGACTCCGGTTCTAAGTCGGTAGGTGTAGTGCTCGACGACCCCCAATCTACGGAAATGCAGGCGGGCCGCCATCCGTTTCGACGCAAGGCCTGACCTCGTAACGACTTGAAGCCTCGCTCGCGGCGTGCCGCGCGCTTCGTTGGACGCGTCGAGTCCTTATGTACGGTGCATGGCCTTGATCGTGCACGTCAAGGGATGGTGTTTCCCTTGACAACGTGACCTCACTCCTGCGCGTGCGCGTGGGGGATGCAATCGTCGGGCTGCCAGCGACGGTGGTCCGAGAGATCGCGCGCGCCGTCGCCATCACGGCGCTGCCAGGTGCCCCATCGATAATCGAAGGTGCTGTGAACGTGCGCGGACAAATCGTGCCTGTGGTCGACGTACGCGGGCGCCTCGCGATGCCCGCCAAAGACTTGGATCCCGACGAGTTTCTCGTCGTCTTTCTCGCCGGTTCTCGTACGCTCGCATTTCGTGCCGACGACATCGACGATCTCGTCGAAATCGACCCCGATGCGCTCGAGACATCCGCAGCGCTGTCGCCCGCGTTGCACGGACTCGCGGGTCTGGCAGCGCGCGAGGACGGCGTGCTGGTGATCTACGATCCCGAAGCATTTGTCTCCCAAGGGGAAGCGCAAGCGCTCGACGCTGCTCTGCTGGCGCACCGATGACCGCCGAACGGAAACGGCACGCACTGCCCGCGAGTTCGCCGGGATGGACCAATCCGGCGTTTGCTCGTGTGGCAGAAGTCGTTCAGCTCGTGTCCGGCCTTGTATTCCCTCCAAACCGCCAGCCCTCGGCGGAGGCAGGAATGCGGCGCGCAATGTCGTCGCTCGGCATCACGGATCCTGAAGCGCTTGGCCGCGCAGTCCAGGTTCCT
>JANMAY010000302.1:0-1566 GCA_031360095.1 Gemmatimonadaceae bacterium | reverse complement strand
CCCGGCCGCGGCGTCACGCATGCGGTACTCGCTGAACACATGACCATTGCGGAAGTCGTCGCTCGCCAGACCGACGACGGTATTCTCCTGCTGCTGGAAGTCATTGAGCGCGAACGGCCCCGACAGCGAGGCCACGTTTTCGTGGCGCACGAACAGCCGCGTCTTCTGCGTGACCTGAATGTCGCCGCCCAGCGCGAAGCGATGGCGGTTAAACCAGGTCAACTCCTGCTCGCCCTCGCCGAACACGGTGCCGTTCTTGATCCACGGCAGCGGCAGCGTGAGTTTGCCGCCCAGGCTGCTCGAGGTGCTGGGCACGGTGCCGCCACTGAGTGCCGACGCCGGAATCGCGCCTTCCTTGGACCAGCGCCAGATGGCTTCCATGCCGATGCGGTGCGGCAATGCCTCGGAGATGCCGAACAACATGCCCTTGCGCACGCCATCGGTGGCGAGATCGCGTGTGCGCAGGCCATTGCCGAACAGTGTCGTGCGGCTGCCGAGCCCACCGCGGACATCGAAGCCCTGTTCCTCGCGGCCCGCGACGGCGCCGGAGGACGGATTGTCGAAGTTGATGTCGGTGCGCAGCGTGCGCAGCTTGAGGCCCAACCGTTTGGTCGCGATGATCGCTTCGAGCCGCGTCGCCTTGCCGCTCTTCGGGCTCACGTCGCTGAACGACAACGTCTGCCCGCTATCGCTGCGCGCGACCTCACCGCTCAGCGTGAGGACGCTACCCAGCTTGAGCGTGGCATCGCCGCTGACGATGCTGCGCTTGAGCAGCGGATCGTTGTCCTGCGACGCCGCGCCACCGATCGACAACGCGCTGAACGGAGTCACACGCGCCTGCGCGCCGTACACCCAGAACTTGTCGACGGCCTGGTCGCTCTCGTAGGTGACGCGAATGAACACCGGGTTGAACTGCTCATCGATGCTCGCGATGGGGTGACGGAACACCAGCCTGCCGGTGAACGCCTCGAGCGTGTAATCGACGAAGCGCACCTGCGAGACGCGGCTGATGATCCGCGCCGGCTGGTTGCGGTCGCGCGTGATGAGTTCCACCAACTCGCTGCCCAGCGTGCCATCGGGCCGCGACAGCGTGTAGGGACCCGAGATGCCCTGGGCCTGGAACTCATCGATCACCTGGCGCTGGTGGCCCTGCGAGGCGAAGGCGCCCCACTCGGTGCGGCCCAGGCTGAGCGAGCCGAGACCACCGTTCAACCGGCGCGAGAAGGCACCCAGCGAGCGCTCGACCGACATCGGCGTCGAGAAGTCACCGTACTGCGCGAACGAGTTGTTGCGTTCGGCGCGCGCGAACAGGCGGCCCGCCGACTGCGTCTCGAAGCCATGCACCGAGGCGTCGCCGAGCATCGCGTAGCCCTCGTCCGGACGGATATCGCGGAACAGTCGGCGTTCGGTTTCGCGCTCACTGTCGTAGCGCAGCGAGACGCGCACATCATGGGACGTCGTGCCGTTCAAGAACAGCGCGGCGCGGCCGGCGTAGCGCGAGGTGCCGTCGCCGGACTCGTGCGAGATGTCGTTGAGTTCGTCCTCGAACCGGTCGTGACGCGAACC
>JANMAY010000288.1:0-12633 GCA_031360095.1 Gemmatimonadaceae bacterium | reverse complement strand
GAGAAACGCCCGCTTTCGCGCCGCCGGGACTGCTGGATCGGTGAGCCATCGTGCCGCAAAAATCGGAAATTGGTATTCCGCGTCGATCATGTGGTAGTTCTCGCGCACGCGACGCACATCGCGCAGCACCACGCGCGCCCGCGACAGCAGGCTGTCGGCGAACCGGACATTGCCAGCCCGCGCCGCGCGCGTCGCCTCCTCGACGAGCGCCGCGTACTCACTCGCCGCTTCGCGCACGGCCTGGCCGCCGAGCGCCTCTTCGTGACTCACATGGCCGGCGGGGGAGAGCTTGCGGAGCACGCTCGCAATCACGAACTCGGACATCTCGTTGCGCCAGACGGGGCGCATCATCAGCGCCGTCATCAGCATGTCGCGCCCGAAGTACGTTGCGTAGGTCGGCAGGCCGGCCATGAGCTTTTCGTGCGACGACAGCAGCTCGAGTCCACGCACTTGGCGCTCCATCCGCCGCGCGTTGGCTCCCTCGTCGCGAGTCGTGGCGAGGAAGTCCAGAAAGGACGTGTTGAAGATGTCCTTGCGGGCGAGTGGCGTGAGCGCGCGTCCGCTGGTGGTGACGCGAACCACGAACGGAATGGCCGATCCCGCGCGTGCACGCAGGGACACGGAATCGCCTTCGACGACCACTGCGACGCGACGTGGATCGGTGCGAAGCTCCAGTACGAGCGTGTCGCGCGCGTCGAGCGCGGGCTGCGCCACGCGCGTGATCGCGACACGCGGCGTCTGCGTCAGCGTGATGCTCGGACGCAGTCGGTCGCGGAGCGACTGCTCGCTCGTTGCATTCAGGAGAGCGAGATGTCGGGCTCGCTCGGGACCGTTCAGTGATGCGATCGCGGAGAGCAATCGCTCCAGCTCCGGCAGCTTGAACGGCGCCTCGGAAAACCGCGCCTTCTGCCGATTGGCGTACTGGAGGTCGCGTTCCACGCGCATGGAGCCGAGGAGAAACCAGCCGATGTCGATGCGCGTCTCGTTGGCCACCAGCGCATGCTCAACGGTGCGCGTCTGTCTCGAGCGCGAGACGAGCGCGCCATCCCCATCCCATCGCAGCGCGGCCGCGTTTCCATCGGCGCGCCGTGCGGTGAAGCCGAAGCTTTCGTCTTCCGCATCGGCCCATAGATGGACGACGCGATGTGCTCGCGCGTCCAGGTATATCTGCACGGTGTTGCCGGCGGCATCGCGAAACAGCCGCGTTTGGTACCCTTGATAGGCGGTACTGTCATCCAGGCCGCGCTCGGGAAACGCAAGCACCGGACGCACGCGGGTGGCGGGCGCGGCGAGCTGTGCGAACAGCGCGAGGGCGAAGAGCATCATTGGGCGTGTGGTTAGCGAGTTCCAGCCGTGGCGCGTTTGCGCTTCGACGGTGCACCGAGCGTCGCCACGGAGCCGAGCTCCACGAGCGTGGTGCGAATGCGCACGTCCATCATCGCGTCGGAGTTGTGTTCGATCATGCCGATGAGGATGTGGGCGGTGCGCTCACCCACTTCAACGCCCGAGTGGCGCAGATGGGTCACGTTGGGATGCAGGAAAGATGGGGCCTTGCCCTCACTGATGGCGAGCAGTGACACATCTTCGGGGATCCGCGTGCCGCGCCGCGAGAGCAAGTGGTGCGTGTGCACCAGGAGCTCGTCGGTCATCGTGAAGACTGCCGTGAGATCCGGATGTGCCGCGAATGCGCGATCGAGCTGCTCCTCCAGCTCGTCGATGATCGTCACGCGCAGAGTCTGCGACTCGGCCAACGGGATGCCCAGTTCGGTGTGCGCCCGGCGAAATCCTTTGAGTCGCTGCGTGCTGATACGCTGGCGCTGATCGCCGAAGATGCCGACGCATCGCGTGTGTCCGCGGGAGAGCAGGTAGCTCGCGGCTTCGCGGCCGGCCTCTTCGTCATCGATGGTGACGGTGGTGTACTTCGCCGTATCGATCGTCTTGTCGAGCAGCACGACGGGAATGCCGCAGTCGTGCAGGACGTCGAGGTGCTGGAGATCCGACGTCTCGGAGGAAAGCACGAGGAGGACCCCGTCTGCCGAGAGGTGGGTGCAGTATTCGGCGAGCCGGCGCTCCTGGACGATGGAGTTATCCGATTGAAAGACGATGAGCGAATAGTCGTTCTGCTGGACGACGCGGTTGATCCCCGTGATCATGGACGGGACGAAGAACATGTTCATCTCGGGGACGATGAGCGCGATGAGCCGGGAGTGCTTGGCTCGGAGGTAGCGAGCTCGGTAGTTCGGGATATAGCTGAGCGCCTGGGCGACCTCGCGAACGCGGTCCTTGGTCTCTCCGGAGATGTCGGGGTGGTCGGCGAGGGCGCGAGAGACGGTGGCTATGGAGAGGCCGACTTTCTTCGCGATATCCTTCAAAGTGACGCGATTGCCACCCATGAGGTCTCTCCTGAATACGACACAAGCTTCGCAACAATTGCGCAAACGATTGCACAATGTATTACGTGCGTGGGCTCTTGTCCGATAGGGGAAATATTGGTAAGAAGGTGCAGGCCGAAAAGCTCTGGATTCGCCAATTACTGGACTTTCTCGGAACTTCTCCGCACTTTTTTGCGCGAAAGTTTGCACGATCAGCGACGCAGCTGAGCTGAGTACGTCAATCGAACCGGTTCATTTCGCACGTTCAGCGTACCAAGTCAGTCGAATGCAATTGGATGCGCCGTCGCTCCACCGCCCCCGCCAGATGATTCCCCCCGTCCCTATGGAGAGCAGACGAATGTCAGTTACTCGATGTGCGCTCGTCGCAGTCACGAGCGCCGTTCTGTTCGCGGCGCCGCTCATCGCGCAAGGCGCAACCGGAGTCGTTACAGGACGGGTTCTCGATTCGGCATCCCGGCAGCCCCTTGGCGCCGTGAGTGTGCGGATCGTGGGAACGTCGAACGGTGCGCTGACGCGAAGCGATGGCAGCTACACGATCGGTGTGGTCGGGTCAGGCTCGCAAAAAGTACGAGCGAGCCGCATCGGCTTCGGCGCGCAGTCGCGCGATGTCACCGTCCCCGCGGGAGGGACTATTTCCGTCGAGTTCGTGCTGGCGCCCCAGGCGGCGGTGCTGAGCGACATCGTCGTCACGGGGTACGGGACCCAGCGTCGTGAGTCGATCACCGGATCGGTGGCCACGGTCAATACCGAAGAGGCCAACGTCGGCGTGGTGACGAACGCCAACCAGATGCTGTCCGGCCGCGTGGCGGGCGTACAGATCACCACGAACAGCGGGGAGCCGGGTAGCGGCTCGCAGGTCCGCATTCGCGGTGGCACGTCGATTCAAGCCAGCAACACGCCGCTCTACGTCGTGGACGGTGTGCCGCTACAGAACGAGTCTGCGGTGGCGGGCGCCGCAACGCCGGGGGTGAACGCGGCGCTGGATCGCAACCCACTCAACGCGATCAATCCCAACGACATCGAGTCGATGACGGTGCTGAAGGATGCGTCGGCCACCGCCATCTACGGCAGTCGCGGGGCCAATGGCGTCATTCTCGTCCAGACGAAGCGCGGCTCTCGCGGTGCCTCGTCCCTCGACTACGACACCTACGTCGCCGCGTCGAATCCCGCGCGGCGTCTCGACTTCCTCACCGGTGACCAGTACCGGAGTTTCGTCACGGCGCAGGTCGCCGCGAAAAACCTCCCGGCGAGCCAACTTGCGCTCAACGGCACCGCGAACACCGACTGGGAGAAAGCCCTCACCCGGACAGGGTACGCGACGAGTCACAACATGGCGTTCTCGGGCGGCTCGCAAGTGACGCACTACCGCGCCTCGCTCAACTATTTCGATCAGCAAGGCGTCGTCATCGCCAATGGTCTCAAGCGCTATCAGGGTCGGTTGAACGCGCAGCATGCCGCGCTCAATGGACGCGTGAATCTCGATCTCAACCTCACGGCGTCGCGCGTCAACAACAGATATCTCGCCATGGAGAACGGTGGCGGCTTCACCGGCGGCGTGTTCACGAACATGGCGATCTTCAATCCGACGTTTCCGGTCGAAGTCGTGGACAGCCTGACCAAGCAAACCGTCTTCTACGAAATGGGCGGCGGGTCCCAGTCGGTTCGTAATCCCGTGGCGCTCGCGAATCAAATCACGGATCAGGCGCCAGAGAGCCGCGTGCTGGGCAACATCACCGGCACGGTACAGTTGCTCTCCCGCCTCAGCGCACAGACGACGTTGGGCGGGGACTTCACGAACTCCGTGCGTCAGACGTACGTGCCGCGTACCAGCCCGCTCGGTGCCGAGTTCAACGGACGTGCACGGCAAGCGGAGCGGAGCCTGCAGAACGTCAACTTCCAACAGCTGCTGACTGCAACGCCGAAGCTCAGCGACAAGTCGGAGCTCGAGGTGGTAGGCGGCTACGAGTTCAGCGAATTCGACAATCGCGGCTTCGAAGTCATCATGCAGGGGTTCATCACCGACGCCTTCACCTTCAACAACTTTGGCGCCGGTACGCAGGCCAATTCGCCGTCGCCCATCTCGTACGAGCAGCAGAGC
Organism: Gemmatimonadaceae bacterium; assembly: GCA_031360095.1. GTDB lineage: Bacteria > Gemmatimonadota > Gemmatimonadetes > Gemmatimonadales > Gemmatimonadaceae > AG11. The sequence continues at coordinate 8,142 of JANMAY010000288.1, read as the reverse complement.
CGTCTCGTCTCGTTCTTCTCGCGCGCGAACTACGGCTTTGCAGACAAGTATTTCCTCACCGGTGTCATTCGTCGCGACGGTTCCTCGCGGCTGTCGGAAGGAAACAAATGGTCCACGTTCCCGGCCATTTCGGCGTCGTGGCGCATGAGCAACGAAGACTTCATGCGGAACGGGCGCTTCTCCACGTTGGCGGTGCGTGCGGGCTGGGGGCGCCAGGGCATCCAGGCGGTGCAGCCGTATGCCACGCAGCTTCTGCTCAGGACGGATGCGGGCGCCAGATATCCGTTCGGAACCGGCATCACCACCGGACTCTCCGCGGCGCAGGTTGCGAACCCGAATCTGAAGTGGGAAACATCCGAACAGACCAACGTCGGCATCGATTGGGGTATCAAGAGCGATCGCATTACGGGCGTCTTGGATTTCTACCAGAAGACCACAAAGGATCTGTTGCTCCGAGTCCCCGTTCCGCAGCCAGCCGTCGTCTCGACGCAGATCCAGAACATCGGGTCGGTCCGGAACCGTGGGTTCGAGGCCGCTGTCGACGCGCGGCTCATCGAGGATGCGGCCAGGACGCTGTCCTCCGGACTGGTGCTGTCGATTGAACGCAATTCGGTGGTCAGCCTCGGCGAGGCGCCGTTCATCATTACGGGAAACGTGTTCGGGCAGGGCCAGTCTGGTCGGTTCTCCCAGCGGCTCATTCCCAAACAGCCGCTGGGTACGTTCTGGGGTGCAACGTTCCTGCGCGTGAATGACAAGGGCCAGCAGGTGTTCTCGTGCATGGCCAAGAGTGTGGGCTGCACCAATGGAGAGTCGCTCGCACCAACGGGCGATGATGAGGGAGTCATCGGGAACGCGAATCCAAAGTTCAGCATCGGGTTTCGTAGCAACGGCTCGATGAACAAGTTCGATGCGAGCTGGCTGTGGCGTGGCGAGTTCGGCCGCCAGGTCTTCAACAACACGGCGCTCGTGTACTCGACAAAGGGCAATGCCAAGTCGTCCCGCAACTTCCTCGCGACGGCGCTGAATGATCCGATCGGGATCGCGGAGCCGGCCATCTATTCTTCGCGCTGGATCGAGAACGGCCGGTTCGTGCGGCTTCAGAACGCAACGGTCGGCTACACGTTTGCGCTGCCCTCCGTGCTCGGAGGCGGACGCTCGACGCGCGTGTACCTCTCGGGCGACAACCTGCTGCTCTTCACTCCGTACACGGGCTACGATCCGGAAGTATTCGTCGACGCGGGCATCGCGACGCGAGGGATCGACTACCTGACCTATCCACGCGCACGCACCTTCACGGCGGGCGCACACGTCCAGTTCTGAGCCGGCTCCGGATCACACACCGATCATTCGTCTAATCACACAGGTATTGAAGCTTATGACGACGTTCAACTTGAGGTCGATCCGCCGAGCCACGCTGGGCGCACTTCTCTTCGTGCCGCTCCAGATGGCGTTCATTGGATGCACTGATCTCACCGAGGTGCCGAAGGATTCTCTGACGCCAGACAACGCGTTCCGCACCGATGCCGAAGTGCTCGCGGGCGTGGCGTCCGTGTACGCGGGCCTGCGTGGCACGATGTGGGAGTACTACAATCTCTCCGAGATCACCACGGACGAGATGATCGTTCCCACGCGCGGCCAGGACTGGTACGACAACGGACGCTGGCTCGAGATCTTCAAGCAGAACTGGAACGCGAGCAGCGGTTCTGCGCTGGAAGACATGAATGGGGCGTGGAACAATCTGTTCAGCGGAGTGGCACGCTCGAATCTCATGATCGACGTGATCACGAAGGCGGGCGGGCCAACGGCGCCGGCGACACTCGCGGAGCTGCGCACCCTTCGCGCGTGGTACTACTACATGCTGATGGACTTTTTCGGCGGCGTTCCGCTCGTCACGGGGACGCAGGTCGGAGCGAGCGCCCGCGTCTCACGCGACTCGCTGTTCCGCTTCATCGAATCGGAGCTGAACGCCGTACGCACCGCCCTCCCCCCCACGCGCCCGGGCGACCAGGCCGGGCGGCTCACGAGAGGTGCTGCCGATGCAATCCTTGCCTCGCTGTACCTGAACGCGCAGGTGTACACGGGAACGGTCAGCGCGGGCGGACTTGCCAAGGGCTCCGCCCGGTGGCAGGACGCCATCACGGCCGCGGATCGCGTGATCACCTCCGGGGTGTACGTCCTCGAGTCCAACTGGGCCAAGAACTTCACACCGGACAATCACGACTCGAAGGAGAACATCTTCTTCATCGCGCACACGAACTTATCTCCGGACCTCGGCATGAACCTGCCGATGCGCACGTTGCATTACGCCCAGCTAAGTGTGCAGGGTGGTCCCTGGAACGGTTTCGCCGCCATCGCCGAGACGTACCGGGCGTTCGATCCGGCAGACCAGCGCCGCAACATCTTTCTCGTCGGCCAACAGCGCAGCTTCGATACTGGCCTGCCTGTCAAGGACCGCGCAAACAACCCGCTCGTCTTCACCGACACCATCGGCAATGAAAACGCGGCGGCGGAGAACGAAGGTCCGCGGTTCAACAAGTTCGTCCCCCTGCCGACCGCGCTCAGTGGCAGCTCGCACCCGAACAACTATCCCTTCTTCCGACTGGCCGAGATGTACCTGATCAAGGCCGAAGCGCAGAACGAGCTCGGGCAGACGGCCGCGGCAATCGCGACGGTCAATGCAATTCGCACCCGTCAATTCAACCCCGCCAAGCCGCTGATAGCCGCCACGCAGTCCGACGCGCGCACGGCGATCTACAACGAGCGGTTGTTCGAGCTCACGGCGGAAGGAAAGCGTCGCGAGGACATGATTCGCGCCGGCACGTTCGTCGCTTCTCGCCGGTTCAAGGCTGCCGCAGCGCCCTACAAGGTGTTGTTCCCGATTCCGCAGACGCAGATCGCGTCCAACCCGCTGCTGGTGCAGAATCCCGGCTATTAGGACCTCGCGGTACGTTTCACCAACGCATAGCCTGTCCGATTCTGGGCAGGCTATGCTGTTTCAATGCCTTCATCTGACGATGATCCACCGTCGTGTACGTGAATTGCGGCACCTTGTCGCCGCCCTGTGGCTCGCAAAAGCGGCAACGGGATGCTCTGGTCCACCGGCGAGCGACGAAGGGCGTCAGGACGTCGCTCCCCCCGCGGGCACGGCGCTCTTTTCGCGGCTGCCAGCGGCCGCAACTGGCGTGCGCTTCGAGAACACGCTTGTGGAGACCGCTGCGTTCAACGTCTTCACCTACCGCAACTACTACAATGGCGGCGGCGCGGCCATCGGCGATCTCAATGGCGATGGATTGCCGGAGATCATCCTGGTGTCCAACACCGGGGGACCGCGACTCTATCTGAACCGAGGCAGGTTCACGTTCCGTGACGTCACGGACATCGCGGGCGTTCGCACCCGGAAAGACAGCTGGAGCACCGGAATCAGTGTCGCCGACGTGAACGGCGACGGGCGACTCGATCTCTACATTTGCCACGCCGGCATCGGCGGTCCAGAGCAGCGTGCCAACGAGCTCTGGATCAACCAGGGTCTGAACGCAGACAGCATCCCCACATTCAAGGAGTTGGCAAGCGAATACGGGGTAACCGATGGCGGCTATTCCACGCAGGCGACGTTCGTCGACTACGATCGGGACGGGGATCTCGACCTGTTCCTGATCCGCAACTCTCCGCGGCCTGTGAGCAGCTTCGGGCTCGCGAACACGCGCGAGGTGCGCGATGCGTTTGGCGGCGAGCGGCTCTACCGCAATGATGGAGGCCACTTCACCGACGTGAGTGCCGCAGCGGGCATTCACAGCCCCGAGATCGCGTTCGGTCTGGGGGTCGTGGCGGCAGACGTGAACAACGACGGCTGGCCGGACCTCTACGTGTCGAACGATTTCTTCGAGCGCGACTACCTCTACATCAACGCGAAGAACGGGACGTTCACCGAAGCGCTCGACCAGCAGATGCCCGTGATGAGCTACTTCTCGATGGGGCTGGACGCCGCGGACGTGGACAACGACGGTTGGCCGGACATCTACACCACGGACATGCTGCCGGAGGACGAATACCGCCTCAAGACGACCACCCAATTCGAGGGATGGGAAGCATACCAGACCAAGATTCAGAATGGCTACGGTCATCAGCTGATGCGCAATATGCTGCAACGGAACAACCGCGACGGGACGTTCACGGACGTATCGCAGATGGCGGGCGTGGCGAGAACGGATTGGAGCTGGAGCGCGCTCATCGCCGATCTGGATCTCGACGGCTACAAAGACGTCTTCGTGACGAACGGGCTCACGAAGGACATCACGTCGCAGGACTATATCGCCTACCTCGCCAACGACGAGACGATGAAGACCGTGACGAGCGGCGGGCGCTCATCTGTCAACTTTTTGGCGCTGACGAAGGCGATGAGCTCCTCCCGAATTGCCAACTATGCGTTTCACAATGGGGGAGGCCTTCAGTTCACGAACGAAGCCGCGGCATGGGGGCTCGCCACGCCCAGCTTCTCGAGTGGAGCGGCGTACGGCGACCTGGACGGCGATGGTGCGCTCGACCTCGTGGTGAACAACGTCAACCAGGAAGCATTCGTCTATCGCAACAACGCCCGGACGCTGCACCCCACGAGCCATTTTCTGCGCGTGAAGCTGGAAGGTGATGAGAAAAACCGGTTCGCCGTGGCCGCGCGCGTGAGCGTGTTCGCGGGTGGAAATACGTTCATGCAGGAGCAATCGGCAACTCGGGGCTTTCAATCGAGCGTTGACTACGTGCTGGGGTTCGGGCTCGGCGTGCATGCGACGATCGATTCGATTCGCGTCGTGTGGCCCGATGGACGCGTGAGCACGACGCAGCGAATGGCCGCGAATCAGCTCGTGACCCTGCGCCAGTCGGAGTCCGCGCACGCATCGCCGGATGGGCCAACGCCCGCGCCAGCGCAGCTATTCGCCGATGTCACGGAGGGCACGGCGCTTGGTTTCAAGCACCAGGAGAACGACTTCGTCGACTTCGATCGCGAGCGTCTGATGCCGAAGCTGCTCTCCACCGAGGGCCCGCTCATGGCTGTGGCGGACGTGAACCGCGACGGCCTCGACGACATCTTTATCGGGGGCGCGAAGGAACAGGCGGGCCAGTTGCTGATCCAGCAGCGGAACGGGAAGTTCGTCCGCAGCAGCCCCGGCCTCTTCGAGCAGGATGCGATCTCGGAGGACGCGGGCGCCGTATTTTTCGACGCCAACGGCGACGGGTTTCCCGATCTCTACGTCGTGAGCGGGGGCAGCGAGTATTCCGAGGGCGCGAGCGCTCTCCAGGATCGCCTCTACCTCAATGATGGCCGCGGACGCTTCACCAAGACCAAAGAGAGCGTACCGAACGAGGATGCGAGCGGCTCGCGAGTGATCGCAGCCGACTACGACGGTGACGGGGCGGTCGACCTGTTCGTCGGCGGGCGTGTCGTTCCATGGCGCTACGGTACCGATCCCAAGAGCATGCTGCTCAAGAATGACGGTCGAGGACACTTCAAGGATGTGACGGCCACGCTTGCGCCTGAGCTCGAGCGCGTGGGCATGGTCACGGACGGGCTGTGGCGCGACGTCGACGGCGATGGTCGAGTGGATCTCGTGATCGTTGGCGAGTGGATGCCGATCAGCATTTTCAAGAACATGGGCGGCGGAAAGCTGAAACGTTTGGACGTCCGAGGACTCGAGAAGAGCAACGGGTGGTGGAACCGGATCATCGCCGGCGACTTCGACGGTGACGGCCGAGTGGATTTCATTGCCGGCAACCTTGGTTTGAATGGGCGCCTGCACGCCTCGGAGCGCGAGCCGACCGAGATGTATGTGAAGGACTTCGATGGCAATGGCTCGGTGGAGCAGATCGTCACGGTGTTCAACGGCGGCGTGAGCTATCCGATCACGATGCGGGACGATTTGCTGAAGACGCTGCCCTACCTGGCGCCGCGCTATACGGGCTACAAAGCGTACGCGCGCCAAACCATCACCAACATCTTCACTCCGAAGGAACTGGCGGACGTGGGGCACAAGCAGGCCTATACCTTCGCGTCCTCGCTGGTGCACAACAATGGCGACGGGTCATTTACGCTCGTCCCGCTGCCATCCGAAGCGCAGCTCGCGCCGGTGTACGGCATACTCGCCACGGATGCAAACAGAGACGGGCGCTTGGATCTGCTCCTCGCGGGCAACTTCGACGGATTCAAGCCGGAGATCGGCCGCATGAGCGCGAGCGACGGATTGCTGCTGCTTGGCAGCGGGAAGGGCGCGTTTACCGCAATGCGGTCGCCAGAGAGCGGCTTCCGTGTGCCGGGACAGTCGCGAGACATTCAGCGGGTACGGTCGGCGGCTGGAGAGCTGGTCGTCGTCGCCCGGAACAACGATGTGCCGCTGGTCTTTCGCGCCGCCCGAGCGGCGCGTATCAGCCGCCGCGCACCGTGAGGAGACGGTGCCCGGTGGCGACTACTGATGGGGTTTCTTGGTTTTGATGACGATGACGCCGTTGGCACCACGGCTGCCGTACATGGTGAGGTCCGTGGCATCCTTCAGCACTTTGATGGACGCGATATCGTACGGGTTGATGCCAGTGAGGCTGCCATTCGATCCCGGCTCGATCGGGACACCATCGACCACGTAGAGTGGCACGTTGCTGCCGTTGATCGTGGAGTTGCCGCGAATGCGAATGGCAATGCCGCCATCTTCCGTCCGACTCACCACGATGCCCGGAACCTTGCTTTGGAGAATCTGCTCGATTGGAATGCTGGGCGAGTTCGAGACGTCGGCGGCGTCGAGACCGGCGCTTCGCGCAGGCGCGGCGGCCTGGCCTTCCGTTTTGGATTTGCTTGCGCATCCCGACACGAGGGCGGTGAAGCCGAGGAGCAGCACGACGCGAGGCGGGGGGAATGGCGACATGACGATCACCAACCTGTGGACTGTGGAGCGCTTCGAATCGCCGCGATGAACGACCGCTCACCGGCACTCGATATCGACAGAAACTCGTGATGGGTAAATCGGCTGCGTGGGCCGCCCCGCGTCAAGCTCTGTCTCGTCATGGGGCAGCGCGTGCATTGCTCGTTGCCTCGCTTGCGCTGGCGGCGTGTCGCGACGCGCGCACCGAAACTCCACCGCTCTTCGAGCTGCTCTCGCCAGCGACGACCGGTGTGACCTTCGCCAACATGCTTCCAGAGGACACGGCGTTCAACCCGCTGAACTACCTCTACTACTACAACGGAGCCGGCGTTGCGGCGGGAGACGTCAATGGAGACGGACTCCCCGACCTGTATTTCACGTCGAACCTGGGTCCGAACCGGCTCTATCTCAACAAAGGGAACTACACGTTCGAGGATGTCACGGATCGCGCGGGCGTGCGCGGGATTCCCGGCTGGACGACGGGGGTGACGATGGCCGACGTCAATGGGGATGGGCGACTCGACCTGTACGTCTCCGGCGTCACCTATCTCTCCAAGCAGGGGCACAATGTGCTCTATCTCAACAACGGCGACGGCACGTTCAGCGACAAAACGAGGGAGCTGGGGCTCGAGCACGTTGGATATTCCACCCAGGCCGCCTTCTTCGACTACGACGGCGACGGCGACCTGGACATGTATCTGCTCAACCACTCGACGCACACGGAACGCACCGTCGGCCAGCAGGCCGACCGCACCGTGCGCCATCCCCGAGCCGGTGACAAGCTGTTCCGAAACGACGCCGGACATTTCGTGGACGTCAGCGAGCAAGCGGGCATCTACGGCGGGGTAGAGGGATACGGCCTGGGCGTCGTCGTCAGCGACGTCACGCAGGACGGCTGCCCCGACATCTATGTCGCGAACGACTTCCAGGAAAACGATTTCCTGTACATCAACAACTGCAACGGCACGTTCACCGAATCGATCGCAACGCGCACCGGTCACACGAGCCGGTTCTCGATGGGCGTTGATGCGGCCGACTTCAACAACGACGGCCGTCCCGATCTCATCTCGCTCGACATGCTGCCGGCGCGCGAGGACATTCTGAAGACATCGGCGAGCTCGGAAGGATTCAATCTCTTCAACCAGCGGCTGAAGGCGGGCTACCATCCGCAGTACGAGCGGAACGCGCTACAGCTGAATCGCGGCGGAGGGCGCTTCAGCGACATCGGCTATCTGGCCGGCGT
>JANMAY010000276.1:0-3871 GCA_031360095.1 Gemmatimonadaceae bacterium | reverse complement strand
TGTAGCTGCCGCATCGCAGACTCCGGTTTCGATGACGACGCCTACTGGCGGCGTCTGAGAGTGATGTCGCCGCTGAACGTCTCGGCGACGATCCGTGCCGTGCCACGTCCGACCGTGAAATTGAGCCGCTTCGCGTGCGCCGCCCCGATCCCATGTTCGCCCGCCTTGAGCGTGATCGGAAAGTCGCTCTCGATGCCGCCGTTGAACGTGGAGATGCTGAGCTCCGCACCGATGTCGCCCGGCAGCTGCAGGTCGATCTCGCCCGAGTGCGTGTTGAACTCGTACCGCCCGCCGTCAAGAATCTGCCCGGCGAACGAGACGTCACCGCTCGTCGTATGCGTCCGGACCTGCTTCGCCACGACATCGCGAAGGTCCAGATCGCCGCTCACCGTCTCGACCTCCACGTTGCCGCGCGCGGACGTCAGCGTGAGATCCCCGCTGATCGTGTGGATGGTGGACTCCCCCCGCACACCGCTCACCACGACGTCGCCCGACAGCGTCTCGATATCGAGACGATCGCCGGCATCGCGGACCTCCACGTCGCCGCTCTGCGCGTGCACGTCGAGATCACCGCGCACGGCGCGCACGCTCACCGACCCGCTCCATGTGCTCGCAGCGACTTGGGTTCCGAACGGCACCGAGACTTCGAAACGGCCTTCGCTGCAGCCCCGTCCCGACGCCGGCTCGAGCACCGCGCGCGTGCCGTTGCTGCTGAAGCGAATGGCGCCGTTGTCCGTGCGCGCCTTCACGCGGATCTCGTTGCGCTCCGTGCCGGTCACGATCACTGCGCCGCTGGGACAGGTGACCGTGAGCGACCCTCGGCCATCGAACACAACCACGGTATCAAGCGATCCGGCGCGATCACGGTCCGCGCGCTCACGCGCCCGCTCGCGATCCCGCTCCGCCCGCTCGCGACTGCGTTCGGCACGCTCGCGATCGCGCTCACGATCGCGCTCGGCGGTCGAGCTCTGCGCCGATCCCGCCGCGGGTGCCGCCAGAGCAACTGCGGTGAGGAACAGAAGGAAAAACGGATACATGATTGATGTCCTCTAGGTCCGCGGGGGCAGCAGCGCCGCTGTCCGCAGCAGCTCGACTTTCTTCTCGAGCGAATGATTGAGTTGTGTGGCGAGAAACCCGCTCGCCGGATCCTTTTCCAATGCCGCGCGACTCTGTACGATCGCGGAATCGATGACCGCGATGCTCTGCTCGAGCATCGCGACCGTCTTGGGATCGAGCTGCGACCGCCGGTCGCGCACGATCTTCCGCAGCGTGCTGATCTCCGTCGCGAACATCGGCTCCACATCGTGCATCGGCTGCGTCGTGCTCGCCAGTCGCGCTCGTGCTTGGCCTGCCATCGGTCCAGCCGGCCGAGCCGTCGCCGACGTCGCCGGCTGCCGGCTCGTGGTGGACGAAATCCTGGCCGTGGGCTCTGCAACCGCAGCCACCGGAGCAGCCGTTGTTCCGGGGGATGCTGTCGCCACCTGCTGGAGCGGCACCTGCTGCGGAGCGGAAGACTGGATCGCTGCCGTGCGCAGGGCGCCATCCGGGGCGAGATTCGCACGCGTCAGATAGTGCGTAACGCCCGCGGTCACGGCAACGAGCGCTGCGGCCGCAACAGCGGGCCGGAGCCAGGTGCGCCGCTGAGGGAGGCCGCTCACCGCACGCGGCGCTGCAAGAGGAAGCACCCGAGCGTCGATGCGCTCCGAGATGCCGGTCCACAGATCGCGCGATGGAGTGAGCACCGGGAGTGCTGCCGCATCCACGCGGAGTGCATTCAGCTCGACGAGTAGCTCCCGGCACGCCGCGCACGAGCTGGCGTGCGCGTCCACCGCCGACCGCACGCTCTCGGGGGCGTCGCCCTCGAGGTAGTCCGCAAGCACCGCGGCAAAGCCGTCGCAGTCCAGTGGCATGGTCGGTGTCGTCATCGGGTGAGTGCCTCTCGCAATAACATTCGAGCGCGGTGCAGCTGCGCCTTTGTAGCTCCAGTGGTCACGCCGAGCATTTCGGCGATCTCTTCGTGCTTGTACCCCTCGACGTCGTGAAGGGTGAACACCCGTCGTGCACCCTTCGGCAACTTGTTGATCGCCTTCTCCAGGTCCATCCGGTCGCCCGGCGCATGGTGTCGTGCCTGTAGCACCTCGATTGCGTCCCCGTCGTCGTCATCCGTGAACCGGGATCGCTGTCGACCTTCGGTTTTGCGATCGTTCAGTACCACGTTCACCGTGAGGCGGTGGAGCCAGGTCCCGAAGGCGCTTTCCCCGCGAAACAACGACAGTTTTTCCCATGCCCGCACGAACACGTCTTGCGTCAGCTCCTCTGCTCGCGCCCGGTCGTTGACCATGCGCGCGCACAGCGAGAACACTCGAGCGACATGCTGACGATAGAGCCGTTCGAACGCGCGACGGTCGCCGGCTGCCGCGAGGGCTACATCCGGGTCGGCGGGGGACGCCGGCGTCGCCATTGTTGGTTCGGGTAAGGCCACTGCCGTCATCGGTCGTCGGGGTCTCCCTCCATGCACTAGTTGGGATACCCGGACAGCTCAGAAGGTTTGAAGTCGAGGCGGGTTCTGGGAAAATCCGTTTACCACTCGCTGGAGCTCGCTCACGGCGTCAATCACGACGTCCGCCCCGCTCGCGTCCATCTCCGTCCGCGAAAAGGCACCCCAGCTCACTCCGACGGTGTAGACCCCTGCCGCGCGCCCCGATTGGACGTCGTGCGGCGAGTCGCCGATGAACATGGCGTCACTGGGCCCGACGCCGAGCAGCGCGAGGGCACGCTCCACCGGCTCCGGATGCGGCTTGTGGTTCACGCAGGTGTCGCAGCCCACGAGCACCGGGAACAGATCGTCCGCCCCAACGTGCACGAGAGCTCTTCGCGCCAGCCAGTCCGACTTGCTCGTGACAATCGCGAGGGGATGTCCTGCTGCGGCAAACCCACGCAGCGCCGCCACGATCCCATCGTAGGCGTGGAGCAGCCGGTCGTGATTGGCGAGCTGATACTCTCGATACTTGCCGACGAGCCGCTCGACTTCCGCCTCGTCGCCGGTGATTTCGCGAAAGACCGTGACGAGCGGGCGTCCGATTCCCGCGCGCCATTCCTCGTCGGTGGGAGCGCGGCCCTGGAATCCCACGAAGGCGTGCCGAGCTGAATTGAGGATGAGCTCGATGGAATCGACGAGCGTTCCGTCGAGATCGAAGAGAAGAGCAGGTCGCATGACTACAAAGGATAGATGCGCTGCACCGGCGATGGAGGGGGTCCCGCCCGTACCTGTGACGCGCGTCACCCTTGACACACTGCGTAAGTCACAGTGGGATAATGGTTTACACGTTGCGTCGTGGGAACCCCACCATGCACTTTCAAGTATGACCGGTCCTATGACTCCTCGCCCGCGCTTTCTGCGATTGGTGATCATCGCTCACCTCGTTGCTCCATTCACCTTCGGCACTGCCGCCAAAGCGCAGGTCGTCCAAGGTGGAGTGTCGCTTGGCGCCGGCAGCGCGACCGACCAGCGCGGAGTGCGCTCCAACGCCGTGACGATCGCGCCGTCGGTGCTGCTCGTTCCGGATCCGCGTTTTAGTGCGTCGCTCGGATTGTCCGCAACACAGTTCGCGTCGAACGTACGTGCGCTCGGCGGCACCGGCACGCTGGGTACGCGCCTCCCTCTAGGCTCCGTGCTCGCGCTCACGGGTTCAGGTACGGCGGCGGCGACGCGCACGTCGTTCAACGCTACGTACTCGAGTGCCGAGTTGACGCCCACGCTCGAGGCCACGATCTCCGCCGTGACGCTGTTTGCTGGCGCACGCATTGCCGGCGGACGCACGACAGTGCGCGAAACGGCATCGATTCCCGGCGGCCCGCTGGGGCCGCCGAC
>JANMAY010000270.1:0-2372 GCA_031360095.1 Gemmatimonadaceae bacterium | reverse complement strand
CGCGACGAGCACGTCGTCGCACACGGTCGCCATCACTTCGGCTTCATGCGGAGTGGCGCAGGTCAACCCATGCGCGCCCAATGCAAGTTGTCGCGCGCCTACGAGCGGTGACTTGTGCGTCTTGACGTGAGGACGCAACGCAAGACCGTGCTGCGCCGCATAGTTTGCCGCGCGCGCAAGGTTGCGCTCCATGCGATCGAGGTCAACGACCGCGGCTGGAGTTTCGACGTCATCGAGAGAACGTAACGGAGAAGGCATGTCAAACGTTCGGCCACGCATGCCGCGTCGTCAACTCTCCAGCGCGCGCTGTATGATCGCCTGCCCCTCTGCCTGAATGCGGTGGAGATGCTCCGCGCCGAGAAAGCTCTCCGCGTAGAGCTTGTACACATTCTCGGTACCAGAAGGCCGCGCGGCGAACCATCCATTCTCGCTCATGACTTTCAATCCGCCGAGCGCCGCGCCATTTCCCGATGCCGTCGTCGCCAGCGTGAGAATCCGCTCACCAGCCAGCTCGGAGGCGGTCACGTTGCTCGGCGACAGGCGAGCGAGCTTCACCTTTTGCTCCGGCGTGGCAGGTGCGTCGATGCGCTCATAGACCGGTGCGCCCAGCTCTTTGGTGAGGTCAGCGTACAGCGCGCCGGGATCGCGTCCTGAGACGGCCGTGATCTCGGCAGCGAGCAAGCCGAGGGCGATGCCGTCCTTGTCCGTCGTCCACACGCTGCCGTCCCGCCGCAGCAGCGAGGCGCCGGCGCTCTCCTCTCCGACGAAGCCGAGCGCTCCCGACACCAGACCGTCCACGAACCACTTGAATCCGACAGGCACTTCGAAGAGTGGCCGCTCGATGCGTGCGGCAACCCGGTCGATCATGCTGCTGCTCACCGCAGTTTTCCCGATGCCAGTGGTGGAGCGCCACTGTGGCCGGTGCGCAAAGAGATAGGAGCTGGCGACGGCCAGGTAGTGATTGGGATTCAGTAGTCCTGCGCTGCGCGCAACAATACCGTGACGATCGTGGTCGGTATCGCAGGCCCACGCAACGTCGAACCGGTCGCGCAGGCCCAGGAGCCGCTGCATCGCGTACGGCGACGAGCAGTCCATACGTATTCGGCCGTCCCAGTCCAGCGACATGAAGCGGAACGTCGGATCGACGTCCGCGCTCACGACCGTGACTGCGAGCTTGCACCGGTCGGCGATTTCGCCCCAGTACGCGACGCCGGCCCCGCCCAGCGGATCGACGCCAAGCGTGATGTCGGCCGAGCGAATTGCATCGAGATCGATGACGCTCGAGAGATCTGCCACGTAGGCGGAGAGGTAGTCGTGCCTGTGCGTCGAGCCGGCTCGGAGGGCGCGCTCCAACGGCATCCGCTTGACGCCTCGCAGCTCATGACTCAGGAGCGCGTTCGCCTGGTCCTGAATCCAACCAGTCGCCGTAGAGTCGGCAGGTCCACCACTCGGCGGATTGTACTTGAAGCCTCCATCCTCCGGTGGGTTGTGCGAGGGCGTAACGACGATCCCGTCGGCAAAGCCGTTCGTGCGGCCGCGGTTGTATGTGACGATAGCGTGAGAGACGGCGGGCGTGGGGGTGTACCCGAGCTGCGCGTCGATCATCACGTCCACGCCATTGGCTGCAAGCACCTCGAGCGCGCTGCCGAACGCAGGCTCGGAGAGAGCGTGCGTATCGATGCCCAGGAACAGCGGACCATCAATCCGCTGTAGGGCGCGATAGAGGCAGATCGCCTGTGTGATCGCGAGAATGTGCGGTTCGTTGAACGCGCGCTGGAGCGAGGAGCCGCGGTGGCCCGACGTCCCGAAGCTCACCCGTTCCGCCGCGATGGATACGTCCGGCCGCGACGTGTAGTAAGCGGAGACGAGTCGGGGAATGTTGGCGAGATCGGACGGTGCCGGAAGCTGTCCGGCGCGCGGGTGCACGTTCATCGAGAGTGGCGAGGCGCGAGACGACTACGAATGACCGCGCTCACCGCCTCGCATGATCGATGCCTTCTCGGCGCGTGGTGGCGCGTCCACCGGCACGGCCGCCGCGCCGCCGACGGCGCGTGCTGCCGTGCTCTCCGTCATCACTCGGGTGACGAACCGCTGACCTTCACCAATGCGCTCCACTTCGATGGCGATGGAATCCACGGCGTGGTCGAGCCGGTTGAGCCGCTCCATCAAATCCTGCGGAAGTGATGTCACCGCCGCGGCGCTGCGGCGCCAGATGCGCCGCGCATAGGCGAGGGAGATTGGGAGCAAGCAGACGAAAATGAAGATACCCGAAAGGATGAACACCTCTTCCGGGGGACCCTGTCGCGGCGGGTCACGGTGCTGGACCACCGCACCTGGCACCGCCGCAGCTCTGGCAACCTGGAGATCTGCCG
>JANMAY010000253.1:0-2026 GCA_031360095.1 Gemmatimonadaceae bacterium | reverse complement strand
CCTGGCTGACCTTCCTCGGCCCGGCGGCGATGCTGCTCTTCCTGTTCCGCATCACGGGTATTCCGTACACCGAGCGACAGGCGCTGCGAAGCCGAGGCGAGGCGTATCGGGCCTATCAGCGCACGACGAGCATCTTCTTTCCGTGGCCTCCTCGCGCGAGCGTGGCATGATGGCCGTCGTGACCGAGCGCGCCCCGTCGAGATATCGGCTCCACCGGCGTCTTGTGGTAGGTGGGACCCTGCGCGAGGTGTTCGCCTTCTTCAAGGACCCGCTCAACCTCGAGGCGCTCACGCCACCGTGGCTCGGCTTTCGAATCCTCGAGACCACGGACCGTGAAGTGCGCGTTGGCACTCGAATTCGATATCGACTCCACCTGCATGGCGTGCCGCTGACCTGGAGGTCGCGAATCGCCGAGTACGTCGAGGGCGAGCGGTTTGCCGATGAACAGGTGACGGGGCCGTATCGCCGCTGGTATCACCAGCATCTCTTTAAGGAGGTGGATGGCGGCGTGGCGATCGAAGACATCGTGGAGTACGACATGCCATTCGGCGTCCTTGGGCGCCTCGCGCATGCCGTGGTCGTCCGTCGGCAGCTCACATCCATTTTCGACTATCGTACGCTGCAAATCGTGCAGCGTTTTCCCTACCGCGCAGCTCGCGCGGGCAACACGGTGGAGCCATGACCCCGCTCGATTTTCTCAAACTGTACGGCATTGGCGTCGTCGTGTGCTTCGGCCTGGATCTCGTGTGGCTGGGGCTTGTGGCGAAGGGCTTTTACCAGCGCCACATCGGGCATCTGATGCGTCCTGATATTCAATGGGTTCCCGGCATTCTGTTCTACGTCATCTACGTCGCGGCGCTCATCGTGTTCGTCGTCGAACCGGCACTGGAGAAGCAGTCGCTCTCGCGGGCCATTGGGCTCGGCGCGTTCTTCGGTTTGGCCGCCTACGCGGCGTTCGATCTCACCAGCATGGCGCTGTTTAAGGAATTTCCCCTGGTTGCCGCGGTGGTCGACCTCGCGTGGGGAGCGACCCTGTCCGCCGTGGTGAGTGCGGTCATTTACGGCGCAGGGCGCGTGCTCCTCTAGCCCGAGCAGATCACCGCCGCTGCGAACGACCGAGGGCAACCTCGACCCTGCGTGTTGGTCCGAAGTCACAATGTGCAGGAGCACGAATGATTGACGCGTGAGCGGGGTCGTATGCCCCCTCGCGAAGTCCGCATGCGCTTGTCATATTCGCGACGTGACGATTCGCTTGCGAGTACGCTGACGCGTACACGGTGCGGAGCCTCACCGGGCGCGACGACGCGCCTGGCCCACCCGCCCGAGGGCGGTGAATCGCGCCAAAACTCCGCCATGATTTGTCACGGAAACGGACAATCATCTCGGTCTCGTCAGTTGCACTTCCTCGGACCCCACCCTCTGGAGGGATAGGACGATGCGTTGGCTTCGCACAGTAGCACTTCTGGTATTCACTGCTGGCTCCGGCCTCGCCGCACAGGCGCCACAAGGCCGAATTTCCGGGCAGGTCACGAGCGGCGAGTCGGGTCGACCGTTGGAAGGCGCGCGTGTCATGGTCGAGGGCACGCGCCTCGGCACAGCGACGCGCGGTGATGGCCGGTATCTCATCACGGGCGTTCCCGCTGGCACGCATCGCGTTCGCGTGACGATGCTGGGCTTCGCCCCCCGGCTCTCCGAGCCATACGCCTTGGCTGACGGCGGCACCATTTCGGCGGATTTCCGGCTGGTGCAGCAGGCCCAGGCGCTCGATCAGGTCGTCGTCACTGGCTATGGAACGAGCAGCCGTCGAGAGGTGACAGGTGCGATCGCATCGATCAGCGGCGAAGATATGACGTTGAAAGCCGCCCCCGCGATGGCCATCTCGAACGCGCTGCAGGGAAAGGCGGCTGGCGTTCAGGTCACGACGAACAGTGGCACACCCGGAGCGGGCGCGAGCGTCCGCATCCGCGGCACCAACTCAATTACGGCGAACAGCGAGCCGCTGTACGTAATCGATGGAATTCCCGCC
>JANMAY010000211.1:0-4620 GCA_031360095.1 Gemmatimonadaceae bacterium | reverse complement strand
GTTCCGTCCAACTGAGCCTCGGCGCGAAGGGCATTGTCGAGCTGGAGCTGGTGTCGTCGGGAGAGAAGTGGGGTCGCGGGCCCAAGCTCGATGTGCATTCGAGCCTCGCCGCGCAGATCGACAGCCCCGCGTGGCATCTGGTGCAGGCGCTCAATACACTCGTGAAGGCCGACGGTCATACGCCGGCCGTCGCGGGATTCTTCGACAAGGTGCGTCCGCTGTCCACCGCGAGCCGTCGCATTCTCGAAGATGCGATCGCAAAACGGAACGAGGCGTCGACCAAGAAATCGCTGGGTGTCGAGCGGTGGATCGAGAACGAGTCATGGCACGACTCGCTGGTGCGTCTCGTCTCGCAGCCCACGATCAACATCGAGGGACTCGTCGGCGGCTACACCGGCCCTGGCGGCAAGACCATCCTTCCGCATCGCGCGGTTGCCAAGATCGACATGCGGCTCGTGCCCGACATGACGGCGGCTGGAACGCTGGAGCTCTTGAAGACGCATCTGCGCAAGCGCGGCTTCGGCGACATCGAAGTCAACATGACGGGCGGATACGATCCCACCGAAACGGCGGTCGAATCGCGCCTCGTGCAGGCGATGATCGCGACGTACCGCAAAGCCGGGATCGAGCCACTGCTCTGGCCGCGCCTCGCCGGGTCGTGGCCCGGCGCCACGTTCACGGCGCCACCGCTCAAGCTGCCCGCCGGTCCGTTCGGACTTGGTCATGGCGGTGGGGCGCATGCGCCCAACGAATATTGGGTCGTCGAGTCGGCCAACCCGAAGGTGGCGGGAATGGACGGAGCGGCGAAGTCGTTCGTCGAGTTGTTCTATACTGTAGCGTCGTAAGTAGAACGGTACTGGCGGATAGACACGAACAAGGAGAAATACGGAATTGAACGGAGGCAACGGACGGAACGGATAGGGCATTCAATTCAGTCGCCTGCGGTCTCCGTTCAACTTTCGTTTGATTCGTTTGTGTCCGTATCCCAGTGTTGATGTGTGTTTGCTAACGCCCTAACACGGAGAATTGATGGACCCCACTGCATTCGACTATTCCAGCGCAATCACCGCGCATCTCGTGTACTTCGGGATTGCGATTGTCGCGACTGTGCTGTTCGTGGCGATCTACGTAACGGTGACACCGCATCGCGAATTCACGCTGATTCGCCAGGGCAACACCGCTGCTGCCATCTCGCTCGGTGGCGCACTCCTGGGCTACACCATTCCGCTCGCGAAGGCCGTCTCTCAGAGCGAAAACGTGGGAGACATGCTGCTGTGGAGCGGCGTCGCATTGGTCGCGCAACTCGTTGCGTACGGCGCCACGCGCGTGATTCTGCCGACGTTGTCCGCGGACGTGGACAACGGCAAGGTGGCGTCCGGGATTTTTCTGGCTGCCATGTCCGTCAGCATCGGGCTGCTCAATGCGGCCGCGATGACGGAGTGAGTCACGAGTAGGCCCGTCCGACCTGACGATACGGAACATCGCCATCGTACCGTCCCGCGACGTGCACGTACTTGAGCTCCTGCGACGCGCCGATCTCCGACGTGTAGTAGCCCACCACCGTCAACTCCTTGAGCCACGAGAAGAACGGACGTGGTTCGGAACGCGCTCGGCGTCCGCGCGCGCGCGGTGGCGCATTCTTGCCTTCCTCCTGCATCGCCGTCATCAGGGAGACTTGTCGCTCCGGTGTGGCCTCCATGAAGACCACACCATGCGCCGCACGGGCCCGCACGTCCACATCCGCGAGACCGGCGAGAAAGCGCTCGCGCTCCTCGGCGGTGAACACGTCGGCCAAGAGCCCATCGATGAATGCATCGACGCGTGCGGCGCGTGCGCCGGGGGTATCGGTTGCAGGGATGATGATCTCCGTGAGCGCGGCGAGCAACTCGCCCTGCTGTTGCGTGAGCACGCGATAGGGTGCGCCGACCGCCGGCGCACGGTAGCCGGCGCTGATCGCTCGCGCCACCGATGGCGTGATCGCGGTGCCCAGCAGCAGGCCAATCGCTTTGACGGCTTCGCGACGGTTCACAGTGTCCCTCGCTTCGATTCGGCCACCGCGTGGTGAACGGCGCGCGCGGTGAGCGCCATATAGGTGATCGACGGATTCTGACAGGGCGACGACGTCATGCATGCACCATCCGTGACATAGACGTTTCGCGCATCCCACACCTGATTGTGCGCATTGAGCACTGACGTCTTCGCATCGCGTCCCATGCGCGCGGTCCCGTTCTCGTGAATCCCCAGGCCGGGCACGGCGGCGGTGCCCCCTTCGACGTAGGCGTCGTACGGCCGCACCTTCTTCAATCCGCAGCGCTCGAGCATCTCCGCCATCGATGACGCCATGTCCTTTCGCATAGCGAGCTCGTTGGGGCCCCACGAGCAGTTGAATCGCAGCTGAGGAATGCCGTACGAGTCCACCTTGTCGTCATCGAGCCGCACGTGATTCTCGTGACGCGGAAGCGTCTCGCCGAATCCCGTCATGCCCACCTCCCACGGGCCCGGATCGCGCAGCTTCGCTTTGAGCGATGCGCCGAATTCCGGAACGTCTCGGCCCCGTCCCCAACTCGACCGCCCTGCTTCCCCTTCGATGCCGTATCCGCGAAGGAAGTCGGGCATCTTCGTCGCCTCGCTGATGTTGCGGTATCGCGGGATGTAGAAGCCCACCGGCCGGTTGCCGTAGTAGTAGTGATCCTCGAAGCCTTCGACTTCACCAGATGCGCCAACCTGGAAGTGATGATCCATCAGGTTGTGTCCCAGCTCGCCGCTCGAGCTGCCCAGCCCATCCGGGAACTGCGACGTGCGCGAGTTGAGCAGCACGTGGGTGGAGCCGAGCGCGGATCCGCAAAGAAAGATGATGCGGGAGTGGAATTCGAGCATCTCTTTCGTTTCCGCATCGACGACGCGAACGCCCACGGCGCGACGCTTCTTCTCGTCGTAGATCACACTGTGCACCACGCTGTGCGGCCGGAGCGTGAGGTTGCCCGTCTTCACCGCGGCGGGAAGCGTCGACGACAGACTCGAGAAATAGCTCCCGGTGGAGCAGCCGCGCCAACACGGTCCGCAGTAGTGACAGGGTGCGCGATCGCCGATCTGCTCCGTGAGCACCGCGGCGCGCGCGATGGTGAGATGGCGCCCGGGATACTCCGCCTCGATGCGGCGGCGCAGATCGATTTCCACCACGTTCAGTGGAATGGGCTTCTGGAAGTGGCCGTCGGGCAGGTGGGCGAGCCCGAGCTTCTCGCCGCTGATGCCGGCGAATTTCTCGACGTACGTGTACCACGGCGCGATGTCCTTGTAACGGATCGGCCAATCGACCGCGATGCCTTCCCGCTTGTTCGCCGTATAATCGAGGTCGCTCTGACGGAACGTGTAGCGCCCCCACATGATCGACTTCCCCCCCACCTGATCGCCGCGCACCCAGGTGAACGGCTTGTCTTCGACGTAGGGGCTTTTCGAGTCCTTGAAGAAGAAGTGCAGGTTTTCCTCACCGAGGAATCCCGTGCGCTTCTGGATGAAGTAGTCTTTGTCGAGCGGCTCCGGGTTGAGGCGGCCGCGATGCTCGAACTGCCAAGGCGCTTTGTGCTCGGTGACGTAGCCCGTGCGGTGTTCCAGCGGGCGACCGCGCTCGAGAACCAGCGTCTTGAGCCCTTTCTCGCAGAGCTCCTTGGCTGCCCAGCCGCCTGAAATACCCGAGCCGACGACGATCGCGTCGTAGACCTTCGGGGCGCGGGCCACGTGCACCTGCTTCATCTCCATTTGCCAAGTCCGAGTGGGCGACGAGCGAGAATGTTCAGCGTGCCCGCCGCCCGCAAGGCCATCGGCGAATCACCAGCCCATTGGCTTCCCCGCGTTCTGCCGATCCAGCCACACCTTGAGCGGCTGGAAATAGTCTGCCATCGCCCCCGCGTCGAGGGTGCGCTCGCCGGTCATCGCGAACAGTGTCTCCTGCCACGGCTTGCTCTGCCCCGCTGCCAGCATCGCGGCCAGCTTTTTCCCCGCGGCCGCGCTCCCGTAGAAACTGCACTGATAGAGCGGTCCAGTCTGACCCGCTTCGCGGCACATCGATCTGTAGAACTGGTACTGGAGCACCCGGGCGAGGAAGTAGCGCGAGTACGGCGTGTTGCCCGCCACATGACTCTTTGCGCCGGGGTCGAAATCTGCTTCGGTCCGCGCGACCGGCGGCGTCACCCCCTGATACTTCAGCTTGAGATCCCACCATGCCTTGTTGTAGTCGGCGGGACGCACTTCTCCAGAGAACACCTTCCAGCGCCACTGATCCACCAACAGGCCGAACGGCAGAAACGCGACTTTGTCGAGCGCCTGCCGCAGCAGAAAGAGGGTGTCTCCGGAGGGAGGCGGAACGCGATCGAGCAGCCCGACCTGCTGCAGGTAGCGCGGCGTAATCGACAGTCCGATCGCATCGCCCACTGCTTCGTGGAATCCATCGTTCGCGCCGTTCTGGAAGAGCAGCGGCTGACTTTTGTACGCGCGCGAGTAGAAGTCGTGGCCGAGCTCGTGGTGCACCGTCTGAAAGGACTCGCCCGTTTTCTCGATGCACATCTTGATGCGAATGTCCTCCTTGTTGTCGATGTTCCACGCACTCGCATGACACAGCACGTC
>JANMAY010000196.1:0-3392 GCA_031360095.1 Gemmatimonadaceae bacterium | reverse complement strand
TCGCACAATGCTTCCCAAGACCTAGCTGACCGAGAGACCTTGAAGGCCGCCATCGCGTCAGGTATTCGGGCTCTCGGCCGACTACTCGATGAAGCGTGGCACACTGGTTCCTCGGCGATGAACTCGCTGGATCAAGCAGTGCGCCGTAGCTCTCTTGACGATGCGCCCCCGCGAGAGTCGGCAGATCGCATCCACGGCCGGGCGAGGGAGAAACGCTCGCAGCACTTGGCAGGTTAGGAGTCTGCAGTTGCATAACGAGGCTGTAGAAAAAGCCTCCGAACATCTTGGGGAATAGAAACGCGCAACGCAATCGTCGGGTCTCTGGAGTGTCGCACTGGTCGGCTGCGCGCAGTCAGGTTGAGCCCCTTTCCAGGTTCCCTTTCTATGGCCCGCTACAAGTACATCGATACGAGTCCGCGGTTTATCCCGATCGACCTGGCGCGGCAGTTGTTACCCGGGACGTTCGAGCACGCCGTCAATCATCTGCTCGAGCATGCAATCGATCTCACGCACTTTGATGCCCGGTTTCGCAATGATGTCACAGGCGCCCCGGCGTATCCCCCAGCGATGTTGCTCAAGGTGGTGCTCGTCGCCTACGCCCGCGGCATGGTCAGCAGTCGGGAGATCGAGGCGGCGTGTCGCGAGCACGTCACGTTCATCGCACTGTGTGGCGATACCGCGCCGCACTTCACGACGATTGCCCAGTTCGTCAGCACGCTCGGCGAGGACATCGCCCACGTGTTTGGCGCGGTGGTCGCGATCTGCGACGCCGAAGGCCTCATCAGTCACGAGATGTTCGCCATCGATGGGGTGAAGCTCCCGAGTAACGCGTCGAAGCGGCGGAGTGGCACGCGGGCCGACATCGAGCAGCAGGCGACCAAACTCGAAGTCATGGCGCGCACCATTGTCGAACGGCATCGCGCGACCGATGCGCTGCCCGTCGAGCCGACGCGCGCGTTCAAGGAAGCGAAACGGATCATGCGCCTCGAGACGGATGCGAAACAGATGCGCGAATGGCTCGCGGCACATCCCGAGGACCGGCACGGCCCGAAGGGCACGGTGCGCCAGAGCAATCGCACGGACAACGAGAGTGCGAAGATGGCCACGGGGAAAGGCGTGATCCAGGGCTACACGGGCGTCGCGGCGGTGGATAAGCAGCATCAGATCATTGTCGAAGCGCAGGCGCACGGCACGGGCTCCGAGCAGGAGGCGCTGCTGCCATTGGTGCAGGCGATGGCGGCGATGCTGACGGAGGACTCGCTCATCACGGCGGATGCAGGCTATCACAGCGAGGCGAATCTGAAGGATCTCGAGGACCTGAAGGTCGATGCCCTGATCGCCGATGGCGCGATGCGCCGTCGCGACGAGCGCTTCGCGACCCAGGATCGGCATCGCGAGAAACCGGACCCGCTACACGACAAGTCCAAACCGGCGCGGACGCTCCCGCTGTACCAGCCGAGTGATTTCGTCTATGACGCCGAGGCGCGCACGTGTGTGTGTCCGGCGGGCAAGGCGCTCTACCGGAAGGGCCAGCCGGTCAAGAAGGGATTACTCGCGGACCAGTATCAGGGGGCGAAACGCGACTGCGCGCCCTGTGCCCAGCGCGCGCAGTGTTTACGCACGCCCGCGAAAACGCCGGTGCGACAAGTCGCGTTTTTCCACGGCAGCGATCCCGCGGCACCGCCGACCCACACGGCGCGGATGAAGGAGCGGATCGATTCCCCTGAGGGTCGTGCCCAATACGC
Source organism: Gemmatimonadaceae bacterium (assembly GCA_031360095.1). GTDB lineage: Bacteria > Gemmatimonadota > Gemmatimonadetes > Gemmatimonadales > Gemmatimonadaceae > AG11. The sequence continues at coordinate 1,647 of JANMAY010000196.1, read as the reverse complement.
GGAACGATTCAGGACGGTCGAACCGGTCTTCGGGAACCTCCGCCATAACAAGGGCTCGACCGGTTCACGTTGCGCGGCCGCGCGAAAGTGGACGGGCAGTGGAAGCTGTTCTGCCTCGTCCAGAACATCGAGAAACTCGCGCATTACCGGTACGCCGCGTAATCGATCGGCACCGGGGCCCCACTGAACGGCGGGAAGCCTACGTATCGCGCCACATGAGTTCCGCGCGCGCATAGCGCATCGAGCCGTTCCAAAGCTGGCCGAGTCGTCAACCGCGCGCCGCCGACGATCGGGAACCGATCCCAAACTAGCTTTTTCTACAACCTCAACGCCAGGGTTCAGCTGCAGCCGAATGAAATAGAGCGCGCGAAGCGCGCATTCAATAGCTCGGCTGACTGCTGCAACCGTTTGTTAGCCAGCGACTTGGTACAGTCCGGGAACATAGGTAACACAATAGTCTGGTATTATGGTTGCGAGTCAACTGTGTTACTGAATGCTTCCACATCGGAACGGTCGCATTGTGCCTGAGCGCCGCTGCGTTCCGGCTTCCCCCACGAGCGCACGGTCAGCGCTTATGGAATCGGGATCCGGTACAGATTTCGTTGCACCGTCTGGCGCGAGAAGGCGTACACGCCTGGCGTTGGACCGGGCGCGACATCAGGACCGCCGATCAACCGGACTCCCGACAGCTTGGCAATCGCCGCTTCTGATGGGAAGCCTCCCGCCGGCATCGGGGGAAACATGTGGCCCGGCTGCAACGGAACGGAATAGGTGTGTCCGGATGTCAAACTGGCCGACAGTATTGAGACAAACATCGATCTCCCGTCTACCGACCATCTCAGATGCGCTGTGGAAGCGTCCCCTGAAGTGATGGGGACCAGAGACCCGCCGCTCAGCGGCACAGCCTCAATGCTGGAGCCGGCTGCCCCGGAAAACTTGGTCACGAGCCATTGGCCGTCTCGGGAGATGCCGTTGATGGTTGCAATGGGTCGCTCGATCACTTTCCGCAGGCCCGTTCCATCCTGATGCACGCGGTACGCGAAGGCGGCGGGTCCATCCATGGCCCGAAAGAAGATTTCACCGCTGCTCCCGAAATACGGCATGTCGCCTTCCACATTCGGGATTACGCTGGGTGCTGAGCGCCGGTCGAGCGGTGCCAGCCATAGGCGACGTCTGCCTTCGCCGTCGAGCGTCGCGACCACAACAAGCTGGCCGTCCGCAGAGATGTCGTAGGCCCGTCCGGGCAGTCCGATGACCGCAACGCCTGGGAGCAAGGACTCGTTGCGCCCGGATTCCACGTCCAGCACGCGTAACTCGCTGGTGTCGGCCACTGCCAAGGCGCCCTTCAGAATCCGGTAGAGGAGCCTCCTTCCGTCCGGCGTGAATTCAGGATCGTAGCCGTATCCTTCGACGGAGACCTGCCGCTCGCCACGCGAATCGTGCACCCACATCGCACTCTGCCGCAGTCCCACTGCCGTCACGAAGGAACGGCCGTTCGGCGCCATCGCGATACCTTCCTCCTCGGTTGGTCCCGCGGTGACCTGCTCCGGCCGGCCGTCGGGGAAGGGCTGGCGCCAGATATGGAACGCACCACCCGCGGCGGAGTTTACATACAGCCACTTCCCGTCGGGCGACCACGCCGCCGAC
>JANMAY010000191.1:0-2223 GCA_031360095.1 Gemmatimonadaceae bacterium | reverse complement strand
CACATGCGGTCCGAGGACGACTCGCTGTTCGAGGCGATCGACGAAGCGTTCCGCATTGCGCGCGAAGGCGGAGTGAAGCTCGACATCTATCACCTCAAGGCATCCAACCGTCGCAATTGGCCCAAGGCGGCGGGGGCGGTCGCGAAGATCGATTCCGCGCGCGCCGGCGGTCTCGACGTCGGCGCCACGATGTATCCCTATCCCTTCTCCGGGAACAACCTGGGCGAGTGCTTCCCCGATTGGGCGGCGGAGAATGGCAAGCTGTTCGACAACCTCCGCGACTCGACGACGCGCACGCGCATGATCCGGGAGATGACCGACCAGAACGGCGCACCGCTCTGCCAGCGCGAAGGCCCGACCGCGTACATGGTGGCGGACTTCCGCAAGCCGGAGAATATGAAGTACGAGGGCAAGCTGCTGAGCGACATCGCCGCCGACATGAAGAAACCCTGGGCGGAAACGATCGTGGCACTGGTGCTCAGCGAGGGACGCGACCCGTCGAAGATCAACTTCACGATGTCCGAGGACAACGTGCGAATGCAGATCAAGCAGCCGTGGGTCGTAATTGGCACCGATGCGGGCGGACACGATCCGGACAGCACGAAATACGTCGTGCACCCGCGCGCATACGGAACCTACCCGCGCATACTCGGCCGGTATGTGCGCGAGCAGAAGCTGCTCACACTGGAAGACGCGGTGCGCAAGATGAGCGGAGGCGTGGCCACTCGCCTCGGAATGCGCGACCGCGGACTTCTGCGCGAGGGAATGTTCGCCGACGTCGTGGTGTTCGACGATCAGACGATCATGGACGTGGCAACGCCGGAGACCCCGCATCGGATCAGTCGCGGAGTGGAGCAGGTGTTCGTGAACGGCGTGCAGGTGGTGCGCGACGGCACGCACACCGGTGCGACGCCGGGGCGGGCACTTCGCGGGCCCGGGTACTAACTCTCGGGCGTGCGGCGTACGGCGTGCGGCGTGATCGTGCGGGGTGTGGCGCGCGGCGTGGTCGTGAGGGGAGCGGCGCCGTCCGCACGTCTCCGTTCGCCTCACGTCTCCGTCCGCCTCACGACCACCCGGCACGCCATCGCCTCACGAGCCGCCGCACTCCGCACTCCGCACTCGATAGTCTGACGCCCTGCCGGTCTATGCGTTACCGTCCCGCATCTGCCAAACGGAGCATCGCATGAACGGAAGTCGGAGTCTTGCCGCGGGCGTGTTGATGGTGCTGGGCGGCGTGGTCGCGCCCGCCGGGGGACAGTCGGTGCAGTATCGCACTCCCGCCGGTGTGGAGTACCGCGCACAGCTCGATACCGGCCCAATCGCTCGCGCCGAAGCCGCGCTCGCGGCGGATCCACGCAACGTCGACAAGATCATCGCGCTGGGTCTCGCGCAGTCCGGTGCACAGCAATATCGCGAAGCCATCGAGACGTTCTCCCGTGGGATCGCGATAGCGCCCGACAATCCGATGCTGTATCGGTGGCGCGGGCACCGGTATCTCTCGACGCGCGACTTCGACCGCGCGCTCGCCGACCTCTCGCGGGGCGCGCAGCTGGACAGTACCAACTATGGGAGCTGGTATCACCTCGGCATCGTGCGCTTCGCGCGCGGCGAGTTCGCGGCCGCGGCTGATGCGTTCGCGCACGGCCAAGCGCATGCGCCCGACGCCGCCGAGCTCACGGGCTCAACAGATTGGCGCTGGATGTCGCTCATGCGCGCCGGTCGCTCGGCCGAGGCGAGCGCGATGTTGGAGCGGCGCCCCGATTCGGTCGCGACGACTATCGCCTATGCACAGCGGTTGAAGCTGTACCGCGGCCAGATCAAGCCGGAGGAGGTGTTCACCCCGGCGGATACGGCTGGCGTGCAGGTCGCGACGTTGAGCTACGGCGTGGGAAATTGGTACCTCGTCCGTGGCGACACCGCACGCGCACGCGAGTGGTTCGAGCGGTCGGCGCGCTCGAACGGATGGGCGGCGTTCGGATTCATTCTATCCGAGGTCGAGTTGCGGCGGCTATCGGCGACAACCACTCCGCCCGTTCGCGTTGCCGTCGCACGGCTGACGCACGGTCACGTCGCGCGCATCTGGTCGTCCCCGCATCCCGATATCACGGTCGTGGGCATCTACGAGCCGAATGCAGCGGTGGTCGACAAGCTTGCGAAACGCTACGGATTCGATCGCTCGATCGTGTACTCGGACTTGAGCAAGATGCTCGACGCGACAAAGCC
>JANMAY010000183.1:0-2188 GCA_031360095.1 Gemmatimonadaceae bacterium | reverse complement strand
AGCATCGGTGCCGTACGAGATGCCGGCAGTGTGCGTGAGGAGATCCTTGATCGTGATCTGTCGCTTCGCCGGCGTGACGGTGCGTCCGCTATCGACGCGAGAGGCGACGGACGTCCTGGCAAATGCAGGAATGAACCGGCTCACGGGATCGCTCAGCGCGATCTTTCCTTCCTCGACGAGCATCAAGACAGCGGTGCTCGTGATGGCCTTCGATTGAGACGCGATGCGGAAGATGACGTCGGGGGTCATGCGCCGTCCGGCGTCCTTGTCGGCCCATCCCACGGCGCGCTCGTACACGACTTTTCCGTCGCGCGTCACGAAGCCGACGGCTCCGGCGATCTGGTTCGAATCGACGAACTGCTGCATGAACCGATCGAGGCGACCAAGTCGCTCCGGGGAAAAGCCGTTCCGGGACGGGCTTTGCGCACCGAGGATGGGTGCAGCAAAAAGGAGCAGGAGGGCGAGGCGCCGACGAGGCATTGTCATGCCGATAACGTGCGCAGGATTGGGCGGGCTGGCTAGTGGAGTTTGGTTGATCGCGCGCGCTGCGACATGCGGGCAGCTCCGACTACCGCACCGCCAGTCGAACTCTCGCCAACATCGCATCCAACGCCTTTCGGTTGTACAACCGGCCTCCCTGCATCACCGCGCGAATGCGCCTGGTATTGCGAATGTTGGCGAGCGGATTGTCGTCGAGCATCACGAGGTCGGCAATTTTCCCGGGGGCGATAGCTCCAAGCTCGGACTCGAGGCCTGCGAACTGCGCTGGACCAACGGTCGCGCTCCAGAGAGCGTCGCGCGGGGATAACCCCGCCTCCTCCACCAGCAGCCGCAGCTCCTCGTGCAGGCTGAAGCCCGGGTAGACCAGCACCGATCCGGCGTCCGTGCCGGCCAGAATTGGGACGCCGAGCGCGTGGAGGCGGCGCACGTCCGCGACGCTGCTCGCGTAGGACTGGAGGGCGGCGACCGTGGGTGCGGTGCTCGTGTCGGTCTTCCGCTCTTCCACTTGAATGCGCCACCACTCCAACAGCCTCGGCGCAGCATAGGGACGGCGTTCATCCAGCCGCGACACATCGTCCCCAAAAATTGAGCGCCATGCTGAATCACCGGTAATGGCGACGGCTTTGGAGACGACGAGGGTTGGGGTGTACCAGGTGCGGTTCCGGGCGAACGCGGCGTACACCGAGTCGCGACCAGCCTCCGAGAGCTGGCTCGTTGGCGGCCCGAATGCGTGCTCGATGTCCCGCTGGCCGGAGTCCGCCGCGGTCACCAGCGAAACAACCGACGGCTGATGCCCGGCCACCTGAAGTCCCGCTCGGCGAGCCCCGCGAAGAATGGCGAAGTAGGCCTCCGGGGTGGCGGTCGTGCGGATCTTCACGAAATCGACGTGCAGCTTCACCAGCGAGTCGATGGCCTTCTTCGCCTCGTTCGAGTCGCCGATGCCGAGTCGGTAGGGGAGTACGCGTTGGCCAATGCGTGGGTCGCGCACGCTGCGTTCGCGGACGTTGGCGAGGTAGCGGGGGCTCTCGAGAATGGGCCCAGGGGTGAGGATGCGTGGGCCAGTGAGCGCTCCCGCGGCCATGCGCGCCTGCCAGGCACGGGTGCTGTCGATGTATCCGCCCATCTCGCGCACGCTGGTGATCCCATGCGCGAGGTACATGGGGAGCGCCCACTCGGTGGCGTTCATGAAGTGGACGTGCGAATCCCAGAGCCCGGGGATGACGTACTTTCCCTGCGCCGGTACGCGCCGAGCGCCGTAGGGAATCAGCGTCGACGCAGTGGATCCGACCGCGCGGATTCTTCCCTCCGCAACCACAATAGTCTGATGGGCTTGCACCTGCCGATCCGCGCCCAGATCGACGACGGTGACGTCGACGAGCGCAATTGGGGCGTCAGGGAGCTGGGCGTCCGCCGGGAGGGCGTAGGCGACGGCAAGAAGAACCAGCTGCAGAGTGGTGCGAGCGGACACGGAACTCCCGGTGCGGGGTGCGGAGTGCGGCGTGCGGAGTGGTCGAACGGCGAACGGCGTACTGTGTGGTCGTGAGGCGGGCGGCACCGCCGTCCGCCGTGCGCCGTGCGCCTCACGACCCCGCCCGCCTCCCGACCACGCCACGCGCCGTCCCCTACACGCGCCGCCGCACTCCGCACTTGGCACGCCTCACGTGAGTGCGTGGCAGAGGAGAATGGC
>JANMAY010000019.1:0-38829 GCA_031360095.1 Gemmatimonadaceae bacterium | reverse complement strand
TTCGTGATCACCTCATGTATCGCGCGCGCGAGTGACGACGTCATTGCCATTCGCATGACGGGCGCGGCCGCGGCCGGGCGCCAGCTGCGCCACAGCGCAACCGCGAGCACCGCGAGCAGAGTCGCGCGCAGTACCCACTCGCCGTAGCGGCGCATCTCAGCGCGTGAGGGCATACGTCACGACGTTCACGGCGAACCTGGTATTGTCCACGGAAAGGAAACGCTTGTTGTCGGGATGGTAGTTCCACTCGGAACTGTAGTCCTTGCTGCTATAGAGCAGCACGAGCCGGCCATTACGCTCGACCCCGGAAAGAGTCTTGTGCACCAGATTGTCGCCCCAGCCGTTGAGCTCGTGGCTGGTCGTCGGCGGACCGTCCGGAAACGTGAAGAAGGCGCGATACAGCGGATGCGTGTTGGGAAGTGGACGTGATGCGCCGAACACGCGTGCCAGCTCCTCGGTCGCCGTCTTGTGAAATGTGCCATCGATGTCGTGGTTGTGATCGTCGACGAACAACAATCCACCGCGCGCCGCATACTGCACCAGATTCGTCCGCTCGGCACTGCTGAACCGCACCGGAAGATGGCCGGTCATGTAGAGCAGCGGATAGCGAAACAGCGCGGGAGACGAGAGCGGCACGATCACTCCGGTGGGCGCGACGTCAATCGCGGTGTAGCGCGCGATCGTATCGATGACGTTCGCCGGCACGAGCGGGGCGCTGTCCCAATCGCCGGACTCGTATTGCGCCGTGGCAAAGACGAAGTCGCTCACGGTGCGCCCAGCCATGAGGACACTCCAGTGCGCTGCGCGGCGTGCGCGCCAAGTGCGCGGCGAACGCGAATCAGGGCGGCGGAACTGGCAGCGCCGTCGCGGCGGCGCAGTGCGCGGGCAGCGTCGTCGAGCGCCGTGGCCAACACGGGCGCATCGCCAAGCGCGTCGACTCGCAGGAGCAAGAGCGAGTCGGCCGCCGCATCTGGATCGCGCGCCGCCAGCAGCGTTACCCGCTCGAAGGTGGCGCTGCGACGGCGCATCGCTGGATCGGTGGGCGGACGCATCTCGTGAATAGCCGGCTCGCCTTTCTCCTTTCCGCTGAGACGCACCTTCTCGAGGTCGACGATGGTCGCACTCGGGCGTCCGCGCAGGTAGATGCGCTCTGCCTGCCGCGCGCGCTCGATTGCCGCGAGCGCGCGGCGCATCGGCGGCAGCGCGCGTGCGGGTTCCCCGATTTCGAGTGCTCGGCCTGCATCCCACATCGCGTTGAACGCTTCGAGGAGGGGCTTGTTGATGGCGAGAATCGGCGTCTCGTCACCTTCGACGTCCATCACGCTGCCGGCGGCGCCCGTGGTCGCCGAGTCCGCGCGCTTGAGCAGTTGTTCCGCCGTCAGCCTGCCCTGGTCTGCATCGTCAGCGCCCTCCTCGCTCAGTGGCTCGCTGCCCATGCGCTGGAAAACGACGTCCCCGACGCGCTTCCGCAGCTTCCGTTGATCGACGGCGATCTTCTGCGATTCTTCGATGAGCGTGGGACGCGCAAGCGAGCGCTGTCGCTTCTGAAGCGCTTCCGTGAGCATGATCAACATGCGCTGACTCAGCACCTGTCCTTCCGCTTCCGGTGGCGGCGCGGCATCCACGGACACGGAGTCGTACTCGTCGGTGCGCGCGACGCGCAGTGCTCGCGTCTCCGAGCTGCCGAGCCCGGGTCCGCCAATGGTGTTTCCGTCGTGCGCGATGGCGCGCAGCTGCAGAATGTCGCCCGGCCCGAGTGCCAGGGAGTCGAGGGAGAGGCGCGCCTCGAGCACACTCTCCGTGTGGCCAATGAGCGCGGTGTGACGGATCGTGGCGGTGCGAAACGTGAAGTTCTCGCCCTGTCCGGAGCTGACGACGAGCTCGAACGCCGCGTCGCGCAAGCCGATGTCGTCGCGGAGCTGGGCGCGCAGCTCGAGCGAGCCGACGGCGCGGCGAACAATCGTATCGCGCGCCGGTGCGAGCAGCGTGACCGCGGGCACTGCGTCGGCGATTGGCGCGAGCACGATCAGGCGATCGCGGCCCGACGTCGCATGCAGACGTACGAGCGCGGGGCGCGAGGGCATGGTGAGCGTCACTGACCAGCCATCGCCCCGTGGCGCAACCACGCGAGACTGTGAATCGGCGATCGCGGCGAGCAGTCGCGCATCGCCGGTTCCGCGCAGTGTGATCGCGCTTCCAACGAGTGCGTCGATACTCGTGGGATCGTCGATGGATCGCCTCGCGCCGCCCGCATACGCGGGAACAACGACGTCGGCCCGCACGTGCGCGAGCACATCCACGGCACGCGTCCCCCGAGAGCCCGCTGCGCGCGACTGCACGACATCGAGACCGGAGTTCGGTACGATGCGCGGCAACGCGAGTGTGAGAGCGACGAGGATGCCGGCGACCAACGCCGGAACCAGGAGGCCGCGCAGTGCGCGACGACGAGCGTCGTTCCACCATTCCACGCTCGACGCCTGCGCCTCGAGCGCTGTCGACTGCTCCCCCTCGGCCACGGTGACGAGCGCGTAGTGGAGGGCTGGAGATCGTTCCTCGACCCAGAGTGCGATGCGAGGAAGCGAGCGTAAAGCACGAAGGTGCAGCAGCAGCGCACCCGCGACTCCGGCGGCAGTGAGAAGCAGAATCGCCAGTTGAAGTCGCTGTGGAACGAATTGGACCGGAATCCGCACGAGCATGCCGGCAATCAGCGCACCGAGCAACGCGCGAACGCCGAGCGCGACCGAAAGGGTGCGGCGGAGCTCGAGTAGCCGGTCGTATGCGGTCATGGCGTCTCGAGGTGCAGGTCCTTCGACTTCGCTCGGGATGACAACAGCCGCATCAACAGCTCCGCAATGGCGAGCACGAGAGCGAACGCGAGCAGCCAACGTGAGAGCGAGGACCACGCGCCGGAATCGTCACGCAGGTCCTTTGCGACAGCGCTTGCACTCGTTGCACCGGACAATTGCGCCACTGACGCGCTATCCGCGGGGCGCTGGACTTCGCGTATTCCACACGGTGTCAGCAGCGTGCGCACAATTCGCTGAAATGGCGGATGGAGCGGCAGATCGCCTCCCGCCGGAAGTGCGACACCCACCTCGCGCAGGCAGCCGGTTCCCAGCGCCACCTCCACCGCGGCCGGCTGGCCATCCGCCCAGTATGCGATCGCTCTTCCGCTCAACGACAGCTCCGCGCGTCCGAGCGAGGCGACGATCACCTCGCCATTCGCCGACAGGCCGCTCGCCGTTGGGCGTACGCTCGCTGCGCTGTCCCATCGCACCACCGTTCCGCCGTCGCGTGCAAAGATGCTGTCGGCGCCCGAGAATGGAGCTCGAATGAGTCGAGTGCGCGCTCGCGCCGACGGATGCTGCTGCCGCGCGAGTGCCGGACCAAGTGGGTCGTCGACGCCAACAGACCCCTCCACGCGCCACGCAACGGCGGAATCTGCGCGCGACGCGAGGCGCTCCACGCGCAACGCGCCGGGCCAAGTGCGGCGTGCCGTGGCCGTGGCCGAATCGAGCTCGCTCGCGGCAATGGGCGACACGAGCACCAGCTGCACGGAATCCGCGCGGCGCGCGATACCCGCGCCCGCCCGTCGCGCCGCAACGAGTGCCGCGCTCACGGATCCCACGCCGCGCGTCAGCGGCGCGCGCGACAGCGAATCTAGATTCGCCGCGCCGAGCACTGTTGCGGTGGTATCGAACGCAACGATGATCGATGACGCATCAGCTTGAACGAACCGGCGAACACGCGCAATCGCGTCGCCAGCGTCGGCGACCAGCTCCGAGCGATCGAGCAACACCACGTGCGCCGTGGCGCCGCGCCGCGGGGCGAATATCGGCCGTGCGAAGGCCGCACCGGCCGCGAGCAGCACGAGCACGCGAAGCAGCAGAAGCAGCAGATCGCGCGGGCGAGTCGTCACGCGGCTCACCAATGTGCGGCGGTCCGGGATGAAGCGCGCTGTCGGTAGCAAATACGCGGCGGGACTCTGCTGGGCGACGAGATGCAGCAGCACCGTGCCCAGTGCGGCCAGCGCTGCAATGCCAATCGCCCACGGCGCGAGAAAGGTCATCCGCCTGGCCCTCGATGCGCGGCGTCGTCCGCCACTCGGCGCACGAGATGCGCGGTTGCTTCCGTCGTTACGGCGCGGATGTATCGCACACCGGCTGCGCGGAGCGCGATCGCGGCGGCCTCACTCCACTGGGTGAACGCCTCGCGATAGCCGGCGCGGGCCGACGCATCGAGCGTCCGCCGCAGTGCGGGCTGTTCGGGATCGACGGCGAGCATTGCGTCAGTCGGCGGGTCCAGCTCTTCCGCTGCAATCACATGTACGACGACGACCTCGTCGCGCGCCGCCACGCGCAGCCGCGCCGCGGCCAGCATCTCGTCGAAGTCGCCAAGCAGGTCAGTGATGACGACGAGCCGCGCCGCGCGCGCTCTCGTGAGGAATGGCGCGATGCTCGGTGATCCACTGGGAGTCGTGGCGTCGAGCGCTTTCATCATCTCCAGCAGCACGCTGCGTCGAGCGCGCGGCGCGAGCACGACGGGCGCCGGCGACGCGATCGTGAGTCCCACCGGATCGGCTTCGCCGTGCGCCACCGACGCGAGCCCGACAGCCAGCTCGCGCGCGACCCGCCACTTTGCGAGGCTCAGCTCCGGAAACGCCATCGACGCGGACGCATCCACGATCATGCTCGTCCGAAACGTGGCGCGATCGGTCGTCAGCCGCACGTACGCGCGGTCGCTGCGCGCGAGCAGCCGCCAATCGACTCGCCGCGGATCGTCACCCTGCCGATAGGGACGAAACTCGCTGAACTCACTGGAGTTGCCGCGCAGCTGCGAGGGGTGGGCGCCGAGTGTCGCGCCCATGACGCGTCGCGCAGCGGGCCAGCGTACACCGCGAACGGCGTCGAGGAGCGCGCCGTACGGCCCCGCGCTCACGCTAAATCTTCAGCCCGCTCCGCGGCGGGGTGATGCGCGCGAGCATGTCGGCAATCACCTGCTCGGGGGTAAGTCCTTCCGCCTCCGCTGCGAAGCTCGCAAGCACGCGGTGCCGCAAAACCGGCATCGCCACGCGCACGATGTCGTCTGGCGCCACCGCGGCGCGACCGGCGAGAAATGCGTGCGCCTTTGCGCCCAGCACGAGCGCCTGTCCCGCGCGCGGACCCGCGCCCCACCGCACCGCGCGCTTCACCAACGCGGTGGCCGTCTCGTCGTCCGGACGGGTCGCGCGCGCCAGCGAAGCCGCATAGCGGAGCGCCATCTCCGACGCCGCGACGTCCCGCACGGCGCGCTGCAGCGCGACAGCTTCCTCGGCGCCGAGTACGGGGCGGAGTGCCTCCTGCGCCGCGCCGGTGGTGGAACGGAGAATCGAGACTTCATCTTCGGCGGATGGATAGCCCACTCGTACGTCGAAGAGGAATCGATCGAGCTGCGCCTCGGGCAGCGGATACGTGCCCTCCTGCTCGATGGGATTCTGCGTCGCCAGCACGAAGAACGGCTCCGGGAGCCGCAGCGATTCGCCTGCTGCCGTGACGCGATGTTCCTGCATCGCCTCGAGCAGTGCCGCCTGCGTGCGCGGTGGTGCGCGATTGATCTCGTCCGCGAGGACGATGTTGGCGAAGACCGGTCCGCGCACGAAGCGGAAGCTGCGCGCTCCGGTCGCGGAATCCTCCTCGAGAATTTCGCTGCCGGTGATGTCGCTCGGGACGAGGTCGGGGGTGAATTGAATGCGCCGGAACTCGAGGGCGAGCGCTTCGGCGATCGAGCGGATCATCAACGTCTTCGCGAGCCCTGGTACGCCGACGAGCAATGCGTGTCCGCCTGCTGCCAGGGCCATGAGAATCTCGTCGAGCGCCGTCTCCTGCCCGATGATGCGCTTCTGCACTTCGCTGCGCAGCCGATGGAGCGCAGCGCGAAGCGCGTCGGGATCAGCGGCTCGGCCGCCGACAGAGGCAATGGAGCTGGCGGCGGTGCTCAGCGGACGGGGCGCCGGCGGCGATGGGTGAGCAGGAAGATCGATCCGTCAATTGCGCCCACCGAGGCAATTGTGGCGCTTTCGTCGAGCACGTCCCAGCCGTTCAACTTCAGTACGAACTCGCTGTGCGATTCGACCTTCGGATACAGCGCTTCGAGCGCGCGCACTTTGAGCGACATCACGGCCTGGTCCGGTGAAACGATCGCCTTGACCGTGTCCCATACCTCCGGCATCTCCACGCGCACGGTGATCGTCGGCCCACCTGCGTGAGCAACACGCAGCACGTCGCCGCGGGCACGAAGTTGTGCGACGAACGGCGTGCTCATGTGCGAGCCGCCGTGACGGCGGGATCGGAGGACGGCAGTAGCCGTTCGGCGGATTCGACGGCGGGGAGCGTGGTGAAGAAGCGGGAGATCTGCATGTCAAAGATGTACGTGGATCCGGTCACGAGCGTGGCGCCGTCGCGTGGAATCGCCGCGATGACGATCTCCTCGCCGCCCTGCCCGCGAAAGGTCATGTGCGACGGGCTCTCCTGTTCGACAAACGCCGCGTACAAACTGTTGCGCCGCGAAAAGAAATCTTTGGCGCGAGCCAGGACGTCGGCGGGCGCAAGAGGTGTACGGAATTCCTGGAGCGTGCGTTGAGACTGGTGCATGTCTTTTGGCGTGAGGCGTACGGAGTAAGGCGTACGGCGACCGTGAGGCGGTGTCACCGCCGAAAGCTAATGCCTTGCCAGTTTTGGGAGCTTGGGCGGACGCTTGCCATGCCGGATGGCGCCGCTGACCGGGATGTACGTCAACGGCGTCCCCTCGCGGGCGTGGCGCAGGAGCAGCCCGCCGCGGCTCATGTCGCCCCGGCCGACGAAATCCGCCGGGAAGAGGAGCCGCTCGCCGAAGACCGACATCAGAATGTCGACGTACTTCCCCGTCGCGATGCTTCCGAGCAGTACGATGCGCGCGTCCGCCGAGAGAGTGCGCGCGAGCCGCTTTACGTCGCGCTGCAACGGGCCGAGGTAGCGCTCGTCTTCAGCCGCGATGTCGACGCACGAGAAGGCCTCGAGGTCGTCGCGCGTCACGTGTTCTCCCGGCGCAACCAGGCCGCGGTCGGTGGTGATGATCTTGATCCACGACTTTCGTCGATTGGCCGGCGTAAACGCGTTCGCATACGTGAGCTTGCCCCGAAAATACAGTCCGCTCAGGAACGAGAACACTTCGCCGAGCGGGGCGCCGTCATTCGCGCGAAGCCGCTGCGCGAGGTCGAACGTCGCCGCGGGATTCATGAGCATCTTCGCGCGCGCGCCGTCGCAGCGCGCGGGCGAGAGGAGGAAGACGTTCGCGTCGGGCATGTGCGAAGTCTAAACGATCGGTGCTTTTCCCGGCGCGAGCAGGGCGACGTGGAGAAAGAGCTCAACGCGGCGGACCGGCACGGTCATTCCATCGCTGCAATGTCGTCAGTCGTGCCATCGCACCTGATACGGAAAGACGGTCTGCTCGTGCGGGTAGCGCACGGAGAGTTGTCGCAACAAGTCGGGCGCGATGTCGGGCGAGAATGATGGCAATGAGTTGAGCACGATCGCTGTCACGCCGCGTGCATCGAGCGCGTGCAGCACCCGCTCGCTGCTGTTCGTGGAGTCGAACATCTCGAACAGCGTGCGCGTGGGATTTTTGAGCCCCGACAAGAAGTAGATCTCTGGTGCGTCGGGCGACGCCCAGGTGTATCCGCCGCGCGCGTGCGCACGGAGTATCGGGATCAGCGTCTCGTACGCGTCGGCGTGCACGGTCGGCACATCGATGCCGCCCCGTTCGAGCGCCAGCGGTCTGAGCGGCCAATGAGGCTGGTAGCGGAAACCGAGACTCTGCAGCTGCGTGTAGTTGGTGCGAACCACGGCAAACAGCGTAAAGAACGCGACCAGCAGAGCCGGCACGGTGCGCCCCATTGGTCGGAGGTTGCTGTACACGGCCAAGGCCGTGAGCACGACGAGCGGCGCAACATAGCAGAAGTAATTCGGTGCGGAGTAGGGCAACTGCACCAGGCTGCACAACGCGGTCACCGTGAGCAGCAGCATCGTCCGCGCGCGACGTGCCGTTGACGCAACAACGGACACGCCATCGCGCGCCAGTAGCATCACGCCGCCCACTGCGAGCACTGGCAGCAGATTCCGTGCAGCGTACCAGACCGTCCGATACAGTGCGCTGTTCCCACCGCTGGCCAGCAGCACGAGAACGAGCGCTATCACCAGCAGCGTCGTACCACGCCGGCCAATCACTCCACGTGTTCGGAATGAAAGCGCAACGAGCAGCGCGAACGGAATCAACGCGAGCATCGTGGTGAGCCGCAGGGCGGGATACGCGACGACACTGAACCGCCGCATCGGCACGACAAACAGTCCGTTCGCCAACGCGCCGAGCATTCCGTCGCGCGCGTACGGCACGAGGAACAGCGCAACTGGCAGCGCCACGCCGGCCAGAAAAGGCGCGAGGAGCCGCGCGAGAACGGCCAATCGCTCGGCGCTCGCGCCCGCCGGCTGTGACCACTCGTTGCGGATGAGCAGCGCGGCCACGAGCGCTCCGGGCATGATGAACTGCACGACCTCGGGGCCGTGCAGTTGGCGTCGCACGACGGACCACAATACCGCGACGAACAAGAGCAGCGACACCGATACGAATGTGGCATACCCGACGCCGCGAACGCCGTCGTCGCGCGCACCCGACCGCGCAATGGCATGCGCGTGAAAGACAAGGAAGAGCAACACGCCGGCCACGTAGTACAGCCCAATCACCTTGACCAGAACGGAGAGTCCGCCAGCGACACCCGCGGCGAACAGCCAGCGTCCGTTGTTGGTCTCGAGCTGTCGGAACAGCGCAGCGACGCCAAACGTCGCGAGAAAGAGGTTGTACCATGATGGCATCGCCGCCACGTAATTCGGCAGCGACCACGCGACCGCGAGGAGCGTCACACCCGCCGCCGCGAGTGGCCGAGCCAACCGCGAGGCGATGTAGAACACGGCCGGCACCCACACCACGAAGACCGCGAACAAGACGAGTCGCAGCGTCCACAGAGTCACACCCAGCAACCGGAACGCCTGCGCGTTCAGCATTGCGAGTCCACCCGTGTACAGATCGTCGAAATCGCGGTGCGGCCACTGACCCCGCAGCACGCGTTCCGCGCTCTGCGCCAGCGTGCCGTCGTCGAACGGAATCCAGCCGTCGTGCAGGTGCCACCACACATACAGTCCGCTGATCAACACGACGGCGAACAATACCAGGCGCCAATCCGGCTCACGCGGCGCGACGCTCTCGCGCGACTCGGCCTTCTCCGTCAAAGCGTCAAGCGATTCTGTTTGCATTCTTCTAACTCAGGACACTAATCCAGCCACAGAGGAGGGAACGAAGATGGTGCGGTACTCCACCACGCGGGGAATGACGTGCGCAGGCATTCGCGAAATTGTGGCAGCGCTATGCCGGGATCCGCAGCTTCTCCCGGCGCGACATCGCGAAGGCGGCCCATACGCCAGCGCGGCGATCGCTGACGCGGACTGTGGAAGGCGAAAGTCAACGACAACCGGCGTGGAGCGACTCTGCACCGCGCGGTGGTTGCAAAAAATGCAGCCGCACGTGTGGTGCCCCAGCGACTCCGCATAGCAGTTGTTCTAGCGACGGTCGTCGCGGCTCACTTCACGCGACAGGACCGTACTGCAATGGCAGCTCGACGCGGAACGTCGACCCCTCACCCGGCGCGGAATCCATGAAGATCTCGCCGCCCAACAGCCGCGCAAGACGCTGCGCCAGCGAGAGGCCCAGCCCCGAGCCGCCATACCGCCTTGTGCTCGAGCCGTCGACTTGCTGGAACTCCTCGAACACCAGTTGGTGCATGGCTTCTGGAATGCCGATGCCCGTGTCCGCCACACGATAGACGGCGCGATCGGCGTGCACAGTGACCGAGACGCTCACTTCCCCCTTCGCGGTGAACTTGTATGCGTTGCTCAACAGCGCCGTCAACACCTTGGCGATTTTCCGTCGATCGCTCACCATCGTGATGCGCCCTTCCGGCTCGCCAACGCGCAGGGCCACAGCCTCGCCGCGACCGCGCGTCGAGTCGATCGCATCATGCAGCGGATCGCGCACGTCGAACGTGGTGGTGTTCGCCTGGAATCCGCCGCGCTTGAGTGCCGTGAGCTCGATCAGATCGCCGATGAGATCCAGCAAGTGATGACTCGACGTCTT
Source organism: Gemmatimonadaceae bacterium (assembly GCA_031360095.1). GTDB lineage: Bacteria > Gemmatimonadota > Gemmatimonadetes > Gemmatimonadales > Gemmatimonadaceae > AG11. The sequence goes on along the minus strand of JANMAY010000019.1, from coordinate 28,632 downwards.
CACCTGCGCGAGCGTTTTCTGCTGCTCGAGCGTGACCGGGCCGGCGAGCCCCTCCTCCATCAGCGCGAGATAGCCCATCACCGCCGTGAGCGGCGTGCGCAGCTCGTGCGAAATGTTCGCGAGGAACTCGTCCTTCACCCGCCGAGCCTCGAGCAGGGCGACGTACTGTCCCTCGAGCTCGGCGTTCGTGTCGAGCAATGCCGCATTGGCGCGACGCAGATCCTCGATGAGGCGCGCCTTCTGCGCCGTCGCCGCCATCTGATCGGCGACCATGCGGAGCAGACTTCTCGTCTCGCCGCTGATGACGCCGGCCGTCTCGAAGTAGAAAGCGACGGCGCCAAGGACGCCGTCGCCAGTCTGGAGCGGGAGGGCGACGATGGCGCGGAAGCCCAGCTCGTTCGCCACCTCCGCCCAGTCCTCCAACGACGGATCCGCCAGCACATCCGGCACCTCGATCACGCGTCGCTCGGCGGCCGCTTCGCCACTCGGTCCAAAGCCGAGTCGCACGCGCATCTCGCCGAGGAACGGTGTGAACTGCTCGGGCCAGTTATGAACGGCCGCGAGGCGCATCAACTCGGAGGCGCCATCGATGAGATAGACGCAGGCAAACGACGCCCCGACGAGCGGGCTGACGCGATCGAGCGCGAATTGAAAAACCTCCTCCGGCCGGTCGGCCGTGAGGAAGGCGTGGACGATCTCACGTATGGCGATGAGCTCGCGGAGACCCGATTCCGTGGTCTCGGACGCGGTGCGAAAGCGATCGGCCGCCAGCGGAGTGATCCTGGTCACACTGCCAATATGGGGCGCGAACGCGATGGGGGCCAGTCGTTTAGCCGGCGCGACCTACTTCCCTTTCGCGGGAGGGGAATTGAGTGTGCGCACTTCCACGCGGTGGACGAGCACATGCGGCGGCGTCGCAATCACGTGGGCGACGGCGTCCGCCACGTCCTCCGGCTTGAGCTTCCACGCATCGGCCGCCGTGGGTGCCTTGCCACTGAACTCCGTTGCCACGCCACCGGGCATCACCACCGACACCTTCACCCCCCGATCGCGCACCTCGAGCATCAGGTTCTCGACCCACGACGTCACGAAGGCCTTCGTCGCGCTGTAGCAGCTGCCGCCAACGTACGCACTGCGGCCGGAGATTGATCCGATCGTGCAGACATGACCACTGCCACGCTCGAGCATCTTCGGCAGCACGGCGCGTGTCACGTGATACAGCGCGTTCACGTTGATCGCGATCATCGCGTTCCAGTCGTCGGGGGTGAGATCGACGAATGGTTTCGTGATGCCGATGCCGGCGTTGTTGATGAGCACCGTTGCGTCAATGCCCGCCAGCGCGCGCTGTGTCGCCGGCGCGTCGCTGAGGTCGAGGGCGATCGTTCGGCACGCACGTCCTGCGCTGGTGATCTCCGTGGCGAGGGCATCGAGATCCTTCTGCTTACGCGCCACGGCGATGATGTCGTAGCCGTCCCGCGCGAGACGGAGGCAGATCGCGCGGCCGATGCCACGGCTCGCGCCAGTAACCAACGCCGTACCCTGAGGGCCGTCTATCATCAAACCGGGATCGTGCTAGAGGGTCTTCTACTTTGCGACACGCGCTATCGCCCCATAAATCATCTTTGTGCCGAACTCCAGACTCTTGAGCGGAACCCGCTCATCGTTCCCGTGCATGCGGTCTTCGTCGTCCTGATTCATGGGAAACGGCAGCAAGCCGAACGCCTGCATTCCCCAGCTGCGCAGCCGAGCACTGTCCGTCGCGCCGGTGCTGAGATACGGCACGACGGCGAGTGATGGCTCGAGCGCCTGCGCGCTCTCGCGAATGGCAGTGAACATCGGCGAATGAAAGTCCGACGCCGGGGAATCGGCGCCACGCGTTGTGATCGCGACGTCGACCAGCGAGTCCCCGATCGCCTTCTTGATGCGCTCCACCACCATGTCGATCGACTGACCGGGCAGCGTCCGCACATTGAGCTTTGCGGCCGCATTCGTGGGAATGACGTTGGTGCGGATGCCGCCCTGAATGATCGTCGCCGAGATGCCTGTGCGAATGACGGCGTCGAAAACCGGCGTATTCGCGAGAACGCGCGCACCGCGCTGCACGCGCCGAGTGTCGAGCGAGGCGACGTCGGCCATCGCGTGCTTCTCCTCGCGATTGGTCCACACGCGCGCCAACTGCGCGAAGAACTCCCGCGTTGTCGGCGTGAGGTACACCGGCTCCTTGTGCGCCGAGATCGCCGCCAGCGCTCGGCCGAGGCGCAGGATGGCGTTGCCCTTGAGCGGAATCGATGCGTGTCCGCCGGGTCCGCGCGCGGTGACCGTGACGACGTGCGGCACCTTCTCCGTATTCTGGATCGCGACGTACAAGAGCTTTCCCCCGACGATGCGCGTGCGTCCGCCTTCGTTCAGCGCGAACTCTCCCTTGATGAGCTCGGGATGGTTCTTGATCAGCCAGCCCATGCCGAACTCACCGCTCTCCTCTTCGTCCGAGTTGGCGACGAAGATCACGTCACGCGACAGCACGCCGCCTTTGTCGAGCACGTTCCGCTTGAGCAGGAGCATCGTCTCCAGATTCGCGGCGAGCATGCCCTTGTCGTCGATCGCGCCGCGCCCGTACAGATAACCGTCCTTGATCTCCGCGGCGAACGGATCGACCGACCATTTCTCGCGCTCCACCCCAACGACATCCATGTGCCCCATGATGACCACGGGCTGTTTGGTGCCATTGCCCTTGAGCCGGGCGACGAACGCGGCTCGGCCCGGCGCGGGCTCAAAGAGATGTGTCTCGATGCCCGCGGCCTTGAGTGTGGCATCGAGATAGCGCGCCACCGGCATCTCGTTGCCGGGCGGATTCACCGTGTTCAAGCGAATCATTGTCTGGAGATGGCCGAGCGTCTCCTTGCTGGCGGCAGACCAATCCGGCTCTTGAGCGACGAGAGGAGCGGCCATGAGGGCGACGAGAGTGACGACTCGAGAGAGCATTGTCTGCATTGAAGGCGAAAAGGAAAGGTAGCAACGGAACTGCGTTAGGCTCGCCCGGGATGACAACAGACGATAGAATCCCTGATCCTCAGCTCTCGAAACAATGCCCAATCTTCCAGTCGTCGGGTTCATCGGAACCGGCGTGATGGGTCGCAGCATGGCGGGTCATCTCCTCAAAGCGGGATACACGCTCGAGATCCACAACCGCACCAAAGAGAAAGCCCAATCACTCATCGACGCCGGCGCGCACTGGCACGACACCCCCGCGGACGTTGCGCGCGCGGCGGACGTCATCATCACCATGCTCGGATTTCCGACCGACGTCGAGCAGACCTACTTCGGTGAAAAGGGCATCATTGCCAACTCGCGGCAAGGCGCGCTCCTCATCGACATGACCACCTCTAGCCCCGTACTCGCACGCCGCATCGCCATGACGGCGAACGAGAGCCTCGTTGGTGCGCTCGACGCGCCCGTCTCGGGCGGTGACATCGGTGCCAAGGAGGCGCGGCTCGTCATCATGGTCGGCGGCGGTTCGGACGAATTCGAGCGCTCCAAGCCGATTTTCAATCTCCTCGGCAAGAACATCGCGCTGCTCGGCCCCGCTGGATCCGGCCAGCACTGCAAGATGGCGAATCAGATCGCCGTCGCCGTCGGCATGGTGGCGTGGTGCGAAGCGCTCGCGTACGCGCACAAGGCCGGACTCGATCCCAATGCCGTCCACGCGAGCATCAGCAGCGGCGCAGCGGGCAGTTGGGCGATGACCAACCTTGCGCCGCGCGCGCTGAGCGGCAACTTCGCGCCGGGCTTCTACGTGAAGCACATTCTCAAGGACATCCGCATCGCCGTCGAGAGCGCGCAGGAGATGAAGCTCGACCTGCCGGGTCTCGCGTGCGCGCGAGAGCTCTACGAAAAAGTCGCCGCCGCCGGCTGGAACGACAACGGCACCCAAGCGCTCTACCGCCTCTACCTCTCGCCATGAACATCAACGGTACGTTTCGCTCGCGCGTGCTCGCGCGCGAGTTTCTCGCAGGGATGTGGCTCAACCTCGGCTCGTCGGTTACGGCCGAGATGGCCGGGTTGTCCGGATTCGACTGGGTGCTGCTCGACCACGAGCATGGCCCGGGTGGTGAAGAGACGATTCTTCATCAACTGCAAGCGGTTGCCTCGACACCTGCGGCATGCCTCATTCGCATCGCCGCGAACGAGGCGCCGCGCTTCAAGCGGGTCCTCGACGCCGGAGCGCAGGGGGTGATGGTGCCGTACGTCAGCACGGTCGCCGAGGCTCGCGCGGCAGTGGACGCGGTGCGCTATCCGCCGCGCGGCACACGCGGCGTCGCGAAGTTGACGCGTTCGTCTGGTTTCGGCGCCCACTTCGACGAGTACTTTGCGCACGCGCACGAGTGGCTCGTCACGCTGCCGCAGATCGAGACCGCGGAGGGGGTCGCGAATGCGGCCGAGATTGCGAAGATCGATGGCGTGGACGTGCTGTTCGTCGGACCCATGGATCTGTCCACGAGCCTCGGGATTCCCGGCGACTTGAAGCATCCGCGCACCATCGAAGCCTTCACGACTGTCTCGAATGCGGCGAAGAACGCGGGCAAGTCGGCGGGCATTCTCTTGCACGATGCGTCGCTCGTACCCATGTGTCGCGAGCTTGGATTTTCATTCATCGCGCTCGGCTCCGATGGCGGGTCGGTGGTGAACGGCTTCAAGGCGAGTATCGCGGCGTTGCGAGCAAGCTGACGCAAACGATGCGCATCACCGACATGCGCGTCACGCCAATCGCCCTCGGCGACCCGCCGCTGCTCAACGCCGCGGGGCTGCACGCGCCGTATTGCCTGCGGACGATCGTCGAGCTGTACACCGACGCGGGGTTGACCGGCTTGGCGGAAGTACCGGGCAGCGTGGCTGTCGACCAGGCGCTCCTCGCCGTTCGCGACATGGTGATTGACGCCGATCCCTTGAACTGGAATGCGCTGCGCGCGCACGTCGCGGAACGCTGCACCCCGGAAACTTCAGCGCTGCGCGGCAACAAGCCGTGGGACGGACGCACGCGGGTGCAGGTCTTCAGCGCGCTCGACGTCGCATGCCTCGACATCGCCGGCAAAGCGTTCGATGTCCCCGTTGCCACGCTGCTGGGCGGCATCGTTCGGGACCGCGTGCCCTACTCGGCGTATCTCTTCTATAAGTATGAGGGGGCCGGCGGCGAGCTCGCCTTCGATGTTGATGCAACCGCAACGGGCTGGGCGGCCGGACGACAGGCCGCCGCACTCGACCCAGCCGGCATCGTCGCGCAAGCGCAGTCGATGGTGAAGGAGTTTGGATTCAAGTCGATCAAGTTGAAGGGCGGCGTGTTCGAGCCGGCCCAGGAAGTCGCCGCCATTTTTGCATTGCGCGACGCGTTCGGCCCGGACGTGCCACTGCGCATCGATCCCAACGCGCTGTGGACGCTCGACACCGGAATCGAGTGGGGAAGAAAGCTCGAGGGCGTGCTCGAATATCTCGAGGATCCCGTGCGCGGACAGGACGACATGGCCGCTGTTCGGCGCGCCGTGAAGATTCCGCTCGCCACCAACATGTGCACGACGTCCTTCGATGACCTGCCCGGCAGTGTAGCGAAGGGCTCGGAAGACATCATTCTCACCGATCACCACTTCTGGGGCGGACTGCGTGCGTCGATGGAGCTTGCCGCGCATTGCCGAATCTTTGGACGTGGCGTCTCGATGCACTCCAACAACCACGCCGGCATCTCGCTCGCCGCTATGACGCACCTCGGTGCCGCGATGCCGAATCTCTCGTACGCGCTCGACACCCACTATCCGTGGCAGAACGAGGAGATCGTCGTTGGCGGACGGATCCCGATCGAGGACGGTTCGGTGGCGCTGCCCACAGGCGCGGGGCTGGGCGTGGAACTCGACCACGATGCGCTCGCGCGCGCGCATGACGCCTACACCCGCTGCGGCATCACCGAGCGCAACGACGAGCCGGAGATGCAGAAAAAGGTGCCGGGCTGGACGTTCAAGGCGACGCGGTGGTAGCGACGGCGTTGGCGATGTCACCGCTCGCCATTCTGGCGATCAGCGTCGCGTTCGTCATCCTCACCATAGGCGTGTTCCGGCTGCATCCGTTCTTTGCGCTGATTCTGTCGGCTGTCGTCGTGGGGTTGTTGTCCGCCATTCCCGGCACCGATCCGCACCGTTTCGCCAGAATCGTCGATGGCGTGATGAACGAAGCCGGCGTTACGATGGGTCGGCTCGGCTTCACCATCGCAATGGCCGCCGTCATCGGCGTTTGTCTGCTCGAGAGCGGCGCTGCCGACAAGATCATTCGCCGCATGATCGCGCTGTTCGGGGAGCGGCACGCGAGCATTGCACTTTTGCTTGGCGGGTTCCTGCTCGCCGGCCCGGTGTTCGTCGACACTGTCCTCATGCTGCTGCTGCCGCTCGCGCGCGCGCTCAGCCTGCGCACCGGCAAGCACTATCTCATGAACGCGCTCGTGATCGCCGGCGGCGCCGCGATCGCGAATGGAACGATCCCTCCTGCGCCGGGCCCGTTGTTCGTCGCCGAAGCACTGAAGGTGCCGCTGGGAATCGCGATGGTCGCCGGCGTGGCGTTCGGCATCATTCCACTCGTGGCGACGTGGTTCCTCGCACGCTGGTTCGATCGACGCATGCCTGTCCCAGTGCGCGCGACATCAGGCTCGACGCTAGAGTCGCTGGAAGCAATCGCCGCACGCCCCGAATCCGAGCTGCCGCCACTCGGGCTCTCATTGTTCCCGGTTGTCGTACCGATGGTGCTCATTGCGGTCGCATCCGTCATTGGGCCGTTCCACGCCTCGCTTCCGCCCACACTCGCGCAGCTGCTGGAATTCCTCGGCAACAAGAACGTCGCGCTCGCCATCGGCGGTGCGGCGGCGGTCACCATCTACGCGCGCCAGAAGAAGATCCACTGGCGCTCGGCGGCGCGGGTCCTCAGCACACCGCTCGAGACGGCAGGAGTGATCATCCTCATCATCGCTGCCGGTGGCGCCTATGGCGCGATGATCAAGAACGCGGGAGTTGGCGACTCGGTGAAGGCGCTCGCCGGCGGCCACACCATCAACTATGTGCTTCTCGCGTGGCTGGTGGCCGCGGTGATTCGCGCGGCGCAGGGCTCGGCAACCGTGGCAACGATCGCCGCCGTCGGCATCATGCTGTCCATCGCGGGAGACGCCGGATTCGGCGTGCATCCGCTGTACATCCTGCTCGCGATCGGATTCGGATCGAAGTTTCTGGCGTGGATGAACGACGCCGGCTTTTGGGTGGTGTCGCGCATCGGCGGGTTGACGCAGGAGGAGACACTGCGAAGCTGGACGCCAACAGTGAGCGCGATCTCGATTGTGGGGCTGATCGAGGTGCTTATTGTGTCGTGGATGTTTCCGACGCTGCCGTTCTAGTGTCCCGCGAAGACAACCACTGCAACTGCTTCTTGGGAAGGAGCGGAAACTTGCAGGAAAGGGCGGATCAACTCGATGTCAGGCGAGATGGACGCGCCCTGTAACTCAAAGAAGAAAGCTTTGAAATTGCGCCGGGAAGGTCGCGCTTCGTACGACCGGTCCGCCGTTTCACCCTAACATCTTCTCCAGCCCCCGCACCAGCGGCCCAAAGCTCAATGCCCGTCCCGACACCCGCTCCGCCTGCTCACTCGCCAACTCCCGCTGCGCCTCCCCGAACAACTCCTGTACGAGCCACGGCCCGGCCTTCGGGTTTCGCCACCAGTCCGCGTTGTACCGCTCGCGCAGCGTCTCCGTGAGCAGCGCCTGATATTGCCACGCGCGCAGATACCGTGCGGAGTAGAACCGCGCGTCGACGTCGACGAACGCATCAGCGGGTGAGTACCTCCATCCCACCGCACCGCTGAGGACTTCCACATACAAGTCCGGCAGCGAATTCCACGGCACATCGCCGCCGTACAGGTGCGTTTCGTAAATGAGCTTCGCGCAATAGCGGCGGAGAAAGTGCAGCTCCTCGAAACCCGCAGCGCGCAGAAACGTCGGCGTCGTATTCTTCTCGAGTCCCGTATACCGCTGCAGCCAGCCGGCGTCCTGCATCAGGTGATCGAACAGCATCGCGAAGCCTTCGGTCACCGAGTTGTCGCCCATCCAGCGAAACTCCATCGGCAGATCGGGGCGCATGTACGCGAAGTGCAGTGCATGCCCCAACTCGTGCAGGAAGGTGCTCCAATCGGTCTGCCCGCCATGCGGCCGCAGAACCAGATACACCTCCTCGGGTACGCGCACGGGCGCGCAGAACGCGCGCGCGCGCTTGCCCTCGCGGTCATCCGTATCGAACAGAATGCGACCGTCTGCCTCGGGGTCGATTCCCATCTCGGTGACCTGACGACGGATCGCGGTTTCCATCTCCGCCGCGGGAAAGAATTGGTCGAACTCCTTGGCGCGAAAGAGCGCGAGCGCATCGCCCCGCGTCATCTCCTTGAGCTCCATACCGAGCGCACGCTTCACCATGCGGGGAGCCACGTCATCCCACATGGCCTGCGTGTCACGGAGAAATCCCTCGCACTCGGACCGCAACCCGTCCAGCGAGATGCCGCTGAGCAATTGCCAGGTCGGCAAGTATCCGTTGGCCAGTCCAATCGATTCGGTGATCTCGCGCTCGCGCTGAAATCGCTCTTTCTTGATCGGTGCCAGCTCGCGCTGCACCAGCGCCGCTCGCGCCGCGTCGATCGCCGCGCGCTCGCGTTTGTCGCTGCTGTTCCCCATCTCGATCGACGTGCGCTGATACGCGATCTCGCGCCCGTCCGCCAGACGAATCACGGCATCGGCCTCCCACGCGATCTCGCGCTCATCCAAGGTGGTGAGCTGGCGGCTGCTCTGCGATTCGGTCAGCCAGTCGAGGAGAATGCGCGCCGAACGATGCTCGTCGGTTCCCGGCGTACTGCCGGTGAATGCCTCGCGCGCGACCTCGAGCGCATCCTCACTCAAAATTTCGCGGTGACGATGGAAGATCGGCTCGAGCTCCGCGGTCGGCTTGAGGCCGCTGTATGCCTCTTGGTACTCGCGCGACAGCTCCTGCATGAACGTCTCGCCTTCTCTGCGGATGCGTTCCAGCGACAGCGGCTCGCTCATTCTGGCAAACGCTCCTTGAGGTAACCGCGCAGCGCGTCCGCAGACAGACGATCCTGCTTGAGCGTGTCACGGTCTCGCACGGTCACTGTGCCGTCTTTCACCGAGTCCGTGTCTACTGTGATGCAGAATGGCGTTCCCACTTCGTCCTGCCGGCGATACCGCTTGCCGATGCTTCCCGTCTCGTCGTAATCCACTGGAAAATGCGCGCGCAGATCGTTCGCGATCTTGTGCGCCATATCCGGCATGCCGTCCTTCTTTGTCAGCGCGAACACGGCCGCCTTGATCGGCGCGAGCTTCGGATGAAGACGCAGGACGGTGCGGCCTTCGTCCTCGCCTTCCACCGATTCTTCCGCGTACGCGTTCACGAGCGCCGCCAGCGTGGCGCGGTCCGCGCCAACTGACGTCTCGATCACATAGGGGAGGTAGCGCTTGTTGTTCGGCTGATCGAAGTACTCGAGCTTCTTCCCCGAATACTCCTGATGGCGGCCGAGATCGAAGTCGCCGCGGTTGTGGATGCCTTCGATCTCCTGAAAGCCGAGCGTTCCGCCAAAGTCGAATTCGATGTCGAACGCCGCGCGCGCGTAGTGCGCCAACTCCGTGCCCGCGTGCTGATGGTAGTGCAAGCGCTCGGGCGCGAGACCGAGCGACTGATGCCATTGCATGCGCTCCGCCTTCCAGAACTCGAACCACTCCATGTCCGTGCCCGGCTCGACGAAGAACTGCATCTCCATCTGCTCGAACTCGCGCGTGCGGAAGATGAAGTTTCCCGGCGTGATCTCGTTGCGGAACGCCTTGCCGATCTGCGCGATGCCGAATGGTACCTTCTGCCGCGAGCTCTGCTGCACGTTGAGAAAGTTCACGAAGATGCCCTGCGCCGTTTCCGGACGCAGATACACCGTCGACGCGCTCTCCTCCACCGGCCCCATGAACGTTCTGAACATGAGATTGAACATGCGCGGCTCGGTGAGCTTGCACTGCTCCGCTTCGCCTGGCTTTTTGCTCGGCTTCTGCAAACAGCGCGCGTCGTCGAGCTTGTCCGCACGGAAGCGTCCCTTGCACGTCCGGCAGTCGACGAGCGGATCGGTGAATCCCGCGACGTGCCCGCTCGCCTCCCAGGTTCTCGGATGCATGAGGATCGCGGCGTCGAGTCCTTCGACGTCGTCGCGCATGCGCACCATCGCACGCCACCACTGATCCTTCATGTTCTTCTTGAGCTCGACGCCGAGCGGGCCGTAGTCCCACACGGAGCCCGTGCCCCCGTAAATCTCGGAGCTCTGGAAGATGAAGCCGCGGCGCTTGCAGAGCGACACGAGCTTGTCCATCACGTCTGGGTGAGTGCTGGCGGGCATGAAATCGAGTGGGTTTTGAGGGGAACCCGCAACCTATCGTAAAGCCCTCTATCGTCCAAACGTGATCCAAGTTGAGCGCTCGGCGTGATCCGTTGTCCGTTCCACGATTACCGCACCGCACGGTGTGCCGGCAGCGAACGCCTCCACGCGCGATGTAACGCCTGCTATCGCGTATTTCCAAAACGAACAACGAAAAACTGAAAACTGGAAACGCTCAACTTGGATCAAGGGTGCGCGTTAGAGAGCTCAGGTATCGAGTTCGGCACTGAGCTTCGGCGCCACAGGAGCCGGCTTCCCCAGCATCCTCGCCACGATCCTGTCTCCATGAAACCGCCCATTCTCGATGAACACCTGATTGGCGTCGAATCCCGCGACCACCACCCCCGCGATGAACAACCCCGGGATCGACGTCTCCAGCGTCTTGGGATCGTGCTTCGGAATGCCGGTCACCGCATCGATCGGAACTCCCGCGTCATGCAGCAGGTCGGTGTTCGGCTTGAAGCCGGTCATCACATAGACGAATCGCGCCGGCAGCCGCTCCGCGCCCGCGGCGCCCTGAATCGTCACCACCCCCGGGTCCACGCGCGTCACTCGGCTCAGCCAGCGCGTGTTGATCGCACCCTCCTTCGCGCGATTCTCGAAGTCGGGCCCCACCCACGGCTTGATGCGCTTGTCGAACGTGGGACCAAAGTGCACGAGGGTCACCCGCGCGCCCGCGCGCCAGAGATCGAGTGCCGCTTCCGCCGCGGAGTTTCCGCCTCCCACCACGACCACATCTTGATCGAACGACGCGTGCCCTTCGCGATACACGTGGTGCACGTGCGGAAGGTCCTCGCCTGGAACGCCGAGGTAGTTGGGCGAGCCGAAATAGCCCGTCGCGATGACGACGGCGCGCGCTTCAGTCGCTTGCGTTGCGCCCTCGTGCGTCACCGATCGCACGGTCCACATCCCCGGCCCCGGCTCGAGCCGCACCACACGCTCGTATTGATGGACGTCGAGCGCGAAGTGTTTCACGATGGCGCGATAGTACGCGAGCCCGTCCCGTCGCGTGGGCTTCTCCGTCGCCACCACGAACGGGACACCGCCGAGCGAGAGCTTTTCCGCCGTGCTGAAGAAGCTCACGTAGTAGGGATACTGCGTGAGCGTGCTGACGACAGCGCCGGCGTCGAGGATGCGCGCCGTGAGCCCCGCACGCTGCGCGGAGATCGCAGCCGCAAGCCCGCAGGGGCCGGCACCGACGATCAGGAGATCGACCACTACAACCCGATGATCTGATCGCGGCGCGTGCCGACGCTCACGTATGTAATCGGTGCCTCCACGAGCGACTCGATGCGATCGAGGTATGTCCGCGCCTCGGTGGGCAGATCGGCGAGTGTGCGTGCGGCCGCCGTCGATCGCTTCCAACCGGCGAATTGCTCGTAGCGCGGTACGACCTTCTCCAGCGCGAGCAAGTCGCTCGGGAACTCCTCGTACATCTCGCCATCGATTTCGTAGCCGGTACAGATATCGAGCGTCGGCAACGTGTCCAGGACGTCGAGCTTGGTGACGGCGAGATCACTGAGGCCGTTCACGCGGGTCGCGTACTTCACCACCAGCGCATCGAACCAGCCGCAACGGCGGGGACGGCCGGTCGTCGCGCCGAATTCGTTGCCGAGCTGGCGCACCTCACTCTGCAACGGCTCGCCGAACTCCGTGGGCAGCGGTCCGTTGCCGACGCGTGTCGTATACGCCTTCACCACACCGAGCACGCGGTCGATCGCGCCGGGTCCAATGCCGACGCCCACCGCCGCCCCGCCCGCCGTGGTGTTGCTCGATGTCACGAAGGGATAGGTGCCGTGGTCGATGTCGAGCAGCGAGCCCTGCGCGCCTTCCAGAAGCACCGCCGCCCTCGATTTCACCGCGCGATGAATCGTGAGGCCGACGTCTTCGGCCAGCGGCAGAAGGCGTTTCCCCAACCGCTCCAGTTGCGCAACGACGGCCTCGATGTCGATCAGTTCCTCCGACCCATACCGAGACAGTCGCGCCTGCGCATTCTCGGCCCCCTTTGCCACCACGTCGCGCAGCCGCTCGGGGTGACGCAGGTCGAGCACGCGCACGCCGCGCCGAGCGATCTTGTCTTCGTACGCGGGACCGATGCCGCGCCCCGTCGTGCCGATCGCCTTGCTCGCCGCGCTCGCGCCATCGACCATCTTGTGATACGGCAGCACGAGATGCGCGCGGTCGCTGATGTACAATCGGCCCTCGACGTCCACGCCCGCTTTCACCAGTCCGTCTATCTCGTCGAACAGCGTGTCGGGATCGAGCACGACGCCGTTCCCGATCGCGCATCGCACGCCGGGATGCAAAATGCCGCTCGGGATCTGATGCAGCACGAAGGAACGATCGCCCAGGTCGACGGTGTGTCCCGCGTTCGCGCCGCCCTGATAGCGCACCACCCAATCAGCGCGCTCGGCGAGGACGTCGACGAGCTTGCCCTTCCCTTCGTCTCCCCACTGTGCTCCCACCACCACGACTACGTGCGATTCCGGACCGAACATCGTGCTCCCGTGCGATTGTCTGGCGAATAAACGCACAACGCCCCGCGGTGTGCGGGGCGTTGTTTGAATCTAGGATGGGGAACCGGAGAGTCAATCGCGTCGGCGATCGGGGCGAGAGCTGCAGCTGTTTCACCGAGAGATTCTGCCTGAAAGCCGCTTACATCCCTAGGATCGGAATGCGCACACCGCCGGTGATTCGGACGTCGTGCTGCTTCTTCTCCGTGGTTTTCGTACCAGCATTGTCGAACTGTGCGGAATACAGATAGTCCTCCACGGTTCCCGTGAGCGCGATGAGCTGGCCAAGCCGGATCCCCGCCGACGTCCCAATCACGCCACCCACATTCGTTCCGTCCTTCAACCCTGTAAGCGTGCTGCCCGCGCCGTTCTTGAACGAATGCCGGATCGCTCCGCCACCCCCGCTCACGTTCAGCCACACCGGGCTCGTGCTCGGAATGAGAAACAGCACGAGCTTGCCCACCCCTGAGAGCACTGTCACATCGGTGTTGGTCTTGAGGCCGGTCGAATCGAACTTCAAGCTGCCCGGCGAGTAGCCCACGTCGGCGATGATCCCGAGGCGCGACGTGAACAGCACGCCGAGCCGGCCGCCAACCGTGAGCGCGGAGCTCAGCTTGATGTCTTGCGTGCCGGTTCCCGAGCTTTTCGCCAGCGTCAGAAGGTCAGCGGTGGGCAACACCATGCCCAGATACGGACTCAATGAGAAACGACCGCCCTGAGCGGCCAGCTGATCCGCGTCGGACGATGCTTGAGCGAACGCGGGCGTCGCCACGAGGATGACGGCGAGCGAACTGACGACGCCGCGGAGAAACAACCGCATGATGCAGCTCCTGAATGAGTTGCCTGCGTGAGGGTAAAGGTCCCGCGATCCCATGCTCGCACTCATGACATGAACTTCCTGCCTCGATATACCGACGACGCAGCGGCACTTACCCATTCTGTCATGAGATCGGCCTGAATTGCCTGAAGCCGCTGGATCGCCGCGACATCCCCCACGCTGGTCGCGATTGAGAGCGTTGCGATCTCGGATATGCGTTGCTTCGCCGCCGTCGTCCAGCTCTCGAGCCGCGCTTGGGCGGCGCCGTCGCCGCCGTCCGCGGCGATGGCCGCCTCGATCAATTCCTGCTGAAACGCCGCGAACGCCCGCGCGCGCGGTTCGGCCAAGCTCAGTGTCGGACTACGCATTGTCCGGGAGGTTTATGGTACGCTGCGTCATCATGGCTTCGCCGCCTTGGTGGGCTTGACCGCCTTCGACACCTTCGCCGAATTGGACGAGCCAGTGTTCACCCAATCCTTGATGATGCTCACCTGAATGGTCTGGAGCCGCTGCATCGACGCCATGTCGCCAGCGCTGGCAGACACGGACAGCTTCTCGATCTCCGGCTGATACTTGAGCGCGATTGCTTCCCAGCTCGCGAGCCTCGCCTGTGCCGCAGCGTCGCCCGCGTTGGCCGCCATAGCCACCTGCATCATCTCCGACTGAAACGCCGCGAGCGCACGCGCATCGACTTCGGTGAACCCCATTCCCGCCAGCGCATTCCCCGTCGGCATCCGCTGGCCGGCGACGGCCTGCTGCGCACCCTGAAGCTGCGCAGTCGCCGCCTGCTGCATTTTCATCATATCGGCCATGTTCGGCATTCCAGGAATGCTCCCCGCTCCAGGCATGCTCGGCATGCCTGGGATGCCGCCCATCCCAAGCTTTGCCTGCGCCTGCGCACCCGAGGCTTTCCCGAGGGCCTTGGCACCGAGGCTCATCGGGTTCACGTCGACGCCCATCTTCTTGGCGATGAGGCCAGTCGCGCCGGCCCCACTCACCGCCAACGCCGCATCCTTGGTCGACACGCCGGTCACTGCTTCAAATTTGTCTGACGCTGCCCCGGCCGCCGACACCGCGCGGGAGAACTTTGACTTCTGCAATGGGGTCGTGTCGCCAGCGGCGAGCTTCGCGGCCAGTTCGATGCTGTCCTGCTTTGCCGCTTCCACCTTCGCCGCGGAATCGGGGCTGACGGCATTCTTGAGTCGTTTCAGGGCGCCGAACTGGGCGCTCGCGTCCTGCGGCATCGCAGCCAGTGCTAGCACGATGGCAACGAAAAACCCCCCGATCCGACTTTTCATTTGATGTGACATCGCTACCCCCGAAGTGTCGAAGCGCCAGCCCGGCTCCTCTCAGCGACCGCGCGAAATGGCGCGCGCCGCCTAGCGCATCCTGTGTCGCGGGCTACATTAGCAACGCAGGCGCATCGACCCGTCAACGGATGCGTCAAACGCCTGTGAAGTAAGGAGATAGACGCGCTCCAACTACGCGTTGGCTTGCCCCTCTGGTTTCCCCAATGCTGCAGCTTCTCACGCTCGGCGAGCTCCGGCTCGTTGCGGAAGACGGAACGCTGCTGTCACGCCGCGGGAAGCCTCTTCTCCTGCTCACCTACCTGGCGCGCCGGGCGCCGCATCAGGTAACCCGCACCGAGCTTGCGGCACTGCTGTGGGGCGAACGCGAAGAGTCGCGCGCGCGCCATTCCCTCCGGCAGTCGCTCCTGGAACTGCACAAGCTGGTCGGGGATCGGCTGATGATCGACCAGGATTCGGTTCGGCTGGAGACTGCCGACCTCGAGATCGACGTCGAGCGCTTCGAGCGCGATATCGACGCCGGACGTGACCAGGACGCCGTCGCGCGATGGACCGGCGACTTTCTTGGCAGCGCAGACGCCCGCGCCGAGATGGCGCTTCAGCTCTGGCTCGAGACGGAGCGCTCTGGTCTTCGGCGTCGGCTCACCCTCGCATTCGAACGCCTGCTCGAGAACGCCGAGCGCCACGGCGCGACGCGCGACGCTATTGCCATCGCGCGAAGATGGACGGAATTGGCACCCCTCGATGAACATGCGTGCGAGCGACTCATCGCCGCACTCCGCCGCGCGGGTGGAGGACACGCGGCAGAAGCGCTCGCGACACACTCGCGGTTCACCACCCGGGTGCGCGAAGCGCTGGACGCCGAGCCGTCGCGGGACTTTCTGGGGCTGGCCAAGCTGCTCGATGACGACGCGCGGAGCGAAGCCCCCGACCGAGGCCGGTCGTCTCTGCCGCCGCTCATCACGCTGCCATTCGTGGGCCGCGCCGCGGCCTTTGCGCGACTGATCGACGCGTGGCACCAGGTCGCCTCCGGCTCCTCCGCAATTGTCGTGATCAGCGCGGCGCACGGCATGGGCGCGACGCGGCTGTGCGACGAGCTCGTTCAGTCGGCCCAGCGCAAAGACGCAAACACGCTGGTCCTGCGCGCGCACACGGGTGGCTCCGCATCTACGCCGGTGCGCGCCTACGCCACCGCGAACGCCATGCTCCAGGACATCGCATCCGCGAACGCGCTCGGCGGCATCGCTCCGGAGATGCTTGCCGCGCTCTCGTGGAGTGTTCCGTCCCTGCGGACGCGCTTTTCGAGCCTTCCCACGGTATCCGAGCCCGACCCCGCCGTTCTCGCCTCGGCAGTCCGGGAGGCCATCGAAGCAGCCGCTGAGGACGCACCGGTACTCGTGGTAGTCGACACACTGACGGACGCGGACGCAGACAGCCGAGCACTCCTGGTATCGCTCGCGCAAGCAGTTCGCGGCGCGGTGCTCGTGGTGCTGGTGCTGCGGGCGAGCGACGTCGAGGACGAGCTCCTCGAGCACCTGCGCGGGAGCATCCCGGGCGTGACGGTCGCGAAGCTCCACCCGCTCACCGTCGACGACATCGTGGAGATCCTCCAAGTCGCTGCCCCGATGGCGTCGGACGAGCGTGTCGCGCTTGCCCAGGCCGTGCACGCCGATACCGCCGGCACGCCGCTGTATGCCACCGCCGTGATTCAGTCGTTGCTCGACGAGCGGCTGTTGACGACAGCGGACGGCGGGCGCGCCAGTGTGCTATCGCGGCTCGGTCGTCGCGGCCTGCCCGTGCCGGTCCGCGTTCGCTCGGACGTGCGGCAGCAGTTGCGCACACTCGATCCCATCTCGCAGGAAGTCGCCGACGCAATCGCGGTGCTCGACGTCCCGTTCGTTGCGGCTGACGTTGCACAAATCACGGGCATCGCGCTCGCCGATGTGGAGCATGCGCTCGCGTCGCTCGAGCAGACAGGGTTGCTTCGCGCGGCGGAATCGGGGGTGCGATCGCCCATTCAGCCAGCCGTCGTGGGGCGGGGAGTGTACGCGCTCATCCCGCCACTCCGTCGCGAGTCAATGCATTCTGCTGCGGCTGGCCTGTCGGCTGACGTTCCCTGGTATCACGTACCCAAGCGCGGATCCCGCGCATCGTATCATCGCGAACGCGCCGGCGGTGCGCCCCTTCGCCGTACGTGGAATGGGCGCGTCTTCGCGGTCACCGCCGCGGCACTGGTGGTTGCCGTGAGCATCGTGAGTGTGTGGATGTCCTCGCGGGGAACACGCACGCGCGACCGCACGGTCGCAGTGTTCCCCTTCGCCGTCAGCGGCGGAGCCAATGTCGCCTACTTGCAGGCGGGCATGGCCGATCTCCTGAGCACCAGTCTCGACGGCGTCGGAAGTTTCCATACGCTCGATCCCCGCGTTGTGATCGCGGCGACGAATCCGAAGCTGGCAACTGGTGCGCTGGATCCAGAAGAGGCCCGGCAGATCGCGACGCGATTGGGCGCAACGTATTACGTGCTTGGCAGCGTGGTCGGTGCGGGTGGCCAGCTCGAGATCAGTGCCGCCTTGTACGATGCGCGTCCAGGCGGCACATCGCTCGCGCGCGCGCGCGCGAACGGCAGCGACGCCGGGCTCTTCGGCCTCGTCGACAGAGTCACGGCGCAACTGGCCGTCGCACAGGGTGCGCAGTCGAGCGAGCGACTCGCCCAGCTCGCCGCGGTGACGACGAACTCGCTCGATGCACTCAAGGCATACCTCGAGGGACGCAATGCGTATCGCGCGAACGATCTCTTCGCTGCGCTGCCTGCGTTTCAGCGTGCCGTGGCTGCCGACAGCTCTTTCGCCCTCGCTTGGTATGGCCTCGCGACGACCGCCTCGTGGATGCTGCGTCCGGCGCTCGAGCAGCAGGCCGCCGCAGAGGCGGTGCGCGAGTCCGCCCGCCTGTCGCCGAGGGACCGGATGCTTGTGCAGGCGTTCGCGGCCTACTCTCGCGGTGTCGCCGATACCACGGAACGACTCGCGACAACCATTGTGGACACCTACGACGACATCGAAGGCTGGGTGCTCCTCGGCGAGGTCCTGTATCATCACAATTGGAAACGCGGGCGTTCACTCGCCGAATCGCGGCGCGCATGGGAGCGCGTGCTCGCGCTCGATCCCACGTATTGGCCTGCGCTGCAGCACCTCGCCGAGGTCGCCGCGATCGAGGGTCGTGGCGCTGAAGCCGATTCGCTGCTGGGACGGTACGAGCGCAGCGTGGGCACGCCGCACATGATGCTCGCGTCCCGTGCAATGCGCGCATATGCCTCCGGCGATGCGGCGTCCCGAGCCGCGGTCACCCGCTCGCTCTCTGCGGACAGAGGCTTCTTTCTCACGGCATCCATCTGGTACGTCGCCGTGTTCAATCGCGACGTCGGCAGCGCGCGAACGCTGGCGAGCATGCTCGTGGAGCCGCTGCGTCCACCCGAGCAGCAAGGCTTTGGACACGTCGTGTTGGCGCATCTGGACCTGGCACAGGGAAAGTGGCGTGAGGCGCGCGCGGAGTTCGCGATCGCGCGCGTGCTCACCCCAATCGACGCGGCGGAGCATCAGCTGATGCTGAGTATGGCGCCCTTTCTGGAGACATCGCCTACTGAGCTGCTGCGCCAGCGAGCGGAGATCATGCGCTTGCCGCCGGAGCCCAGTGCGCCCTCCACCATGCCGTGGCCGCGCACGCACACCGGGCTGCATCCGCTGTTGCGCGCGTATCTCACCGGTATGAGCGCCGCGCGGACCGGTGACGAGGCCGGACGCGCGACCGCACTCGCCGAGCTCGAACACTTGCCCGACCCCACGGCGACGATGGCGCTGGCGAAGGGGTTCACGCACAGCATTCACGCGGAGCAGTTGCGGCAACAGCAGCGTCCCGGCGAAGCGCTCGCCGCGATCGAGCGTGGTACTCGGCATACGGCGTTCGTTCCGGCGTGGACATCGGGCTTCGTGTCGCAGGCATACGAGCGCTATGTGCGCGCAGAGCTGCTCCATGAGCTCGGCCGTGACGACGAGGCGCTTCGCTGGTATGGCAGCTTTGGCGAGAACTCGCCGTACGATCTCGTGTATCTCGCGCCGTCACTCTACCGGCAGGCGCAGATCCATCAGGCACGCGGGCAGAGCGCGATGGCGAAGCAGCGCTATGCGCGCTTTGTAGAGCTGTGGAAGGGTTGCGATTCTGAAATGCAGCCGATGATCGCGGATGCACGAGCGCAACTGGCGAAGCTATAGCGGGAACGTCGTTCGCTGTACCGGCTGGAGCGACGCAGTCGCGGACGATTTACACGATCGCGGCAAACAGAATCCACGCCGCCATCGCCAACCCGATCCCCACCTTCATCGCCGCCGCGACCGCGCGCCCGATCAAAGCACCGGTGGCAACGCGCGTCGCGTTTCCACCCTCGCTCCCTCGCGACAACTCGGCCACGAACGCGCCGACGAACGCGCCGGCAAATGCTCCCACCACCGAGCCAACGATCGGAACTGGCACGCCGATCACCGCGCCAATCATTCCGCCGATGATCGCACCCCAACTCGCGCGGCGCGATCCGCCGTACTTCCTCGTGTACTTCGCCGTGAGTGTGAATTCGATCACCTCGCCGATCAGCGCGAGGACCGATACGATCACCACCGTAACGATGCTGATCGACCCAGGCACGAGCAGCGAGTAGCCCAGCGCCGCGCCGGCAATGATCCAGGTGCCGGGCAGCCCGAACGGGATCATGATCAAACCAAGGCCAACGATCAGCGCAAGCAGAAACACGTTCATGAGGCGAGCGCCTCCGCGGCGCGTGCGAGAATGGCGGCGACACGATCGATCGCGGTGCCGCGCAAGGAGGCGAGCGAGTCGCCGGCAGTATGAATTCGACGCAGTGTCTTCAGCGAGCCATGGCTCACGGTGACCGACTCCCACCCGGCGCGCGCGAGTGCCGTCGAGTCGGTGAGCAGCCCGAGCGGCATGCGACGGACGCGCGCTGACTCGCTCGACGCTGCGCAAATTGCGTTGACGAGCGCCACAGGCTTCCGCTGGTTGTACATGATGACGACCTCGCCCTCATCATCGACTCCATCACAGTTGAGTACGACGCCACGCGGATGAGCACGTGCCCACGCGCGCGCGCCGGCCAAACCCAGCTCCTCTGCCGTGGGAAGCACGACTCCACATGACGTCGCGCCATCCAGGAGCGCGGCCGCGGCCAACACGGCCGCCACACCAGAGGCGTTGTCCACCGCCCCAGGTGATCGCTCGCCAACGACACTCGCCAGCACGGGGAGCACGCCGATTCCTGTTGCAAGCACTGCTCCCCACCAGAGCGTACGCGCACCGGCGCCGGCGAGTGTCACTCCAGTGGCACCGAGCGCCAGCACGAGCCCGAGCGCCAGAAGAAGAATACCCGCGACCCGCACTACGGACGGGATCGGCTGCGACTTGCTGTCGAGATGCGCCATCAGCCAGACGCGCGGCTCGCCAGCTCGCGTGGCGACGAGGTTGATCCCGTGGCGGCGCATTAGCGGCAGCATCGACACGCCATCGCCGAGCATCCTGCGCGCAAACCATCCCGAGAGCGCCAGCCCCACAACCATAGTGAGCACCACTCGAGTGGCCGGCGTAGATGCGAGGGCCATTGCGCTCGAGAGGAGAACGGTCGCCGCCACCAGCGCCCCGCCAATGGGCGTTCCGAACCGGCCGGGAAACGCGGAGTAGTCGAACGGCTCCTCGGTGACGACGAAGCCGAGCGCGGTGAGCACGCGAGCAGCGTACTGTCGCGACTCATCCTCGGAAGCGCTGCCGGCCGGCCGCGCACGGCGGCCAATCGTGGCCAAATGCTGAACGCCGCCGGATTCGCCGGCGGCGTTCATCACAACGTCGACGCTGCGAGCTCGGCGGCGATCATCGACCGCCTATTGTCCGAGGAAGTCGAAGTTGCCGCCCTGGTTCATCCCGTCCATCCCGCTCGCTGGTGCGGCGTCCGGTCCGGTGCCCGCGGACACCGCTGTCGTTTCGCCGCTGCCAGCAGCGGGCGACGCGGAGGTCGTGACGCGGCGGAACATGCGCATCTTGAGCTCGAAGTCCGACGGGTTCGTCGCCGCGCCCATCGCAGTATCGAAGGTGACTTCGCCGCTCTGCACGAGATCGGTGAGATGCTGGTCGAAGGTCTGCATGCCGTACTGATCGCGACCGTCGGCGATGTAGTCGCGAATCTCGCCGATGCGATTTCCGTCGGCGATCATGTCGCGCACGGCCGGAGTGACCACCAGCACCTCCGCGGCAACGGCACGCCCCTTTCCGTCAGCGCGCGGCAATAGCCGCTGCGACACCACCGACGTCAACGTCTCACTCAGGCGAATGCGCACGACGTCCTGCTCTTCCGGTGGAAACATCGCCATGATGCGCAAAATGGTGCTCTGCGCATCCGGTGTGTGCAGGGTGGAGATGAGCAGATGCCCCGTCTCTGCGGCCTTCATCGCGGTGTCGATCGTTTCGGCGTCGCGCATTTCGCCGATCATCACCACGTCGGGATCCTGACGCAGTGCGGCACGTAATCCCATCTTGAAATCCACGGTGTCGGATCCGATCTCGCGCTGTGTGATCGAGCTCTGAATGTCGGTGTGCAGAAACTCGATCGGATT
Organism: Gemmatimonadaceae bacterium; assembly: GCA_031360095.1. Classification (GTDB taxonomy): domain Bacteria; phylum Gemmatimonadota; class Gemmatimonadetes; order Gemmatimonadales; family Gemmatimonadaceae; genus AG11. The sequence goes on along the minus strand of JANMAY010000019.1, from coordinate 6,836 downwards.
TTCCAGCGTGAGAATGTGGCGGTTCTCGTGCTGGTTGATGTAGTTCACCATCGCCGCCATCGTGCTCGACTTGCCCGATCCGGTCACACCGGTCACGAGCACCATGCCGCGCTCCGCTTGCGCCACGCGCTCCAGCACGAGCGGCAGATGCAGCTTCTCGAACGTCGGCACCTCGAATGGAATGACCCGCATCACCACCATGAAGCTCGAGCGCTGCTTGAGGATGTTGACGCGGAACCGGCCGACGCCCGGCGCCGCCCAGGAGCAATCGTAATCGGTGAGCTTGTCGATGCGCGCCTTGTCGTCCTCGTTGGACATGAGGTGCAGCGCAATCGTGCGCGTCTGGTCCGGTGTCAGCGTCTGCTTCGTCAACGGTACGAGCTTGCCGTTGATGCGCGCGCGAAAGACGTCGCCCGCCTTGATGTGCAGGTCCGAGGCACCACGATCGACCGCGGCCTTGATGATTCGCTCCATGGATCAGTACCCTGCCTGCTTGTCGACGAGGTTGCGCAACGGTTCGCCGCGCACGTAGCGGCGCCAGTTGTCGAGAAAGAAATCGAGCTGCCGGGGCCAGAACCGACCCGGCGACACGGGAGAGACGTGTGGAACCACCAATGCGTTTCGAAGTTGCCAAAGTCGGCTCGACGCCGCCAACGGCTCCTCGCGAAACACGTCGAGCACGGCGCCGCGCAGCTTGTTCGCGTCGAGCAGATCTGCCAGCGCGTCCTGATCCAGCAACGCGCCGCGGGCCACGTTGACGACGATGGCGTGACTCGGCAGCAATGCGAGCCGCGCGCAGGTCATCAGCTCTGAAGTATCGGCCGTCAGCGGCGCCGCCAGCACCACGACATCCGCCCTCCCCAGCTCCGCCTCCAGGTCGGACATGCCCACGACCGCAGCGAACCCAGGCGGGGCGCCCAGCTCCGGCCGGCGACGCACGCCAATGCAGGTCGCACCGAGGCACGAGAGCCGGCGCGCCGCCTCGCCGCCCAATCCCCCCGTTCCTACAATCAGGATCCGGCAATGCGCCACTTCACGTAATGGTGACTCCTCCGCGACGAAGAATGCCTTGTTCCACTCCCCTCGCCGCTGCTGATCGATCGCGACGTCCAAGCCGCGCAGAAAGTGCAGAATCCCGGCAACCACGAACTCCCCAATCGGCGGACCGTGAATTCCGGCTGAGTTGGTGAGGATGATCTCCGAATCGGCGATCCCCGATTTGAGCACATTCCCCACCCCCGCCGCCGCCGAGTGAACCCAGCGGAGCCTGCGACCGGCGCGAAACAGGTCCGAGGTCAAGCCGAAACCAAAATACGCCTCGGCGTCCGAGACGAGTCGCACCGCTTCCTCGCTCGCGTTGGGCGGACCGTCGCCGTCCGAGCTCGTGGCGGCACGCACGACATCAACGGTCCATCCCGCTGGTGCCTCGCGATGGAGCCTGGCTTCGCCTTCCGGTGTCAGCGCCCAATTCACCGACGTCGACGCCAGGTCCACGACGAGATGCCGCACCTCAGTCAACGTGGACCCCGTACACGAAATCGCGCGAGAGGAGCGAGGCAGTCGCGACCTCGAACTGGCGCGCCGGACCCGCGAGTTTCAGCTCGAAGGTCCGATCCTCTGGATGATCGAAGACGCGCATCGACTCGACATTGATGCCGTGCGCTCGCAGCACGGTGACGACGTCCGTTTCCGGCGTAGCGATTCGTGCGCGGACCGTTGCGCTCGCAACGCGCCGCGCGCGGCGCACATAGTGTTCCAACCCACCCAGACCGGCCAGCACGAACGTCACGAGCAGACCCGCCCCGATGCCCTCGATATAGAAGCCGGCGCCCACCGTCATCCCAATCGCCGCCACCACCCAGATCGTCGCGGCGGACGTGAGTCCCGTGACCATCCCCTGCGCCTGCATGATGGTCCCCGCGCCAAGGAAGCCGACTCCGGAAACGATTTGCGCGGCGATTCGCGCGGGATCGCCCGTGCGATGCCCGTCGCTGACACTGATGTGAATGGACAAGTCCATCAGCAAGGCCGCGCCAATGCAGATGAGAATGTTCGTGCGAAGTCCGGCCGGCTTGCCGGCGAGCTCTCGCTCGAAGCCGACAATGCCGCCGAGGAGCACGGCGAGGCCCAGCTTGACGAGGAGGTCGAGGCGCAGGGTGCGCACGACCTCCATCATCACTGGAACGTTGACGTCCTGCGGTGCGAGCAGAATGACGGGCTCCCGCCCGCCGGCCGCTTAGAGCAGCCCGAGGTCGCGCACGTCGTCTCGCGTGGTCTCCGGCGAGCTGTCGCCGTACGCGATGCTCCGCGCCTGCACCTCGAGCGCGTCAATCGCCGCGTCGTCGGGCTCGGTCGGGGTCGCGAAGGTCCGGAAGACAGTGCTCGAGCACATCTCGCACGTCACCGCTGCCGGCACTTCTTGGGTGAAGAACTTCTCTTTGCCGCACGTCAAACAGACCAGCGTCACAATCCCTGTTGGCCCCTTCGTCGTCATGGCTCGCTCACGGTGAGTGTACGAGTCAAACGTGCAAAACGCATGCGGGGCAGAAGAGAGCGACGCCGTCAGTATAACATGAGATCGCTAGTTGTGGATTGTCAGGGAGGGTTGCCAGAGGCGACCGTCCATTCGGGCAAGTCGAATCACGATCGCCAGTTGGACGATCATCAGCGCGGCCCCAAGCGCGAGGACGACGCGCTGCTGCATTCGATTCCGCGCGAATCGGCGCGCGTACAGCACGCCCGCAATGAGAACGAGACCGGCCTCGACCGCAAAATCAGCCACGGGCAGATGATACAGATCCAGGCCCACGAGGGTCTGTAAGCCGGTGATCGGCTTGATGCCGGTGATGAAGTCGGCCGGCCAGTGGAGCAGCCATCCAATGAACAACGCGTACCCACCCGGCTGGCGGGCGACGTGGGAAAACAGCGCGGCGGCGATCGCCGCACCAATGAACAGCGCGGGGAGCGAGTGCGAGTAGATGGCCATCCCCTCGCGCGGGCGCGGGATCATCAACGCGAGCTCGATCCAGTCCGGTCCGTAGCAGGCCAGGGTGAGCGGAACGATCGGCACCTCGGGCACCCGCGACTTGAGCGCCAGCGCGATCGCGGCGTGCCCGACGTACACTCAGCGCATCGCCCGAACGAGCCGGTCAGCGACAGCCGTGAGGCACAGCGGGAGCAGAAGCGCGATCAGGATGAGGGGCCACTGCACGTGCCAACGACTTGCGGGAATCACCTGCAAGATGAGCAAGCCTGCCAGCGTCATCTAGGCGCGTGGGGTCGAGAGCGACCGCCGGTGCGCACACCCGTCGCACAGGGTGGCGCTCGTGCCGAGTGGTGTGCCGCAACATCCGCAGAGCGAGTAGACGCGCATCCCCGCGCGTGTGCGATCGCCGGTTCGCGTTCGTCCTTCGAACTCGACGAAAGTCACGAATTCGTCCACGGTCATCGCGGGACGCGAAACGCGCCAGGCGAGCCAGTCACAGACACGATTCAGCAATCGGATGAGGTAGGGCATCGGTCGCTCGCTCGACACGGTTTCCAACCGGCGCTCCACTCGCGTGGACGCTCCGAAGAAGAGAGCAAAACGCATGCGCGGGCGAGCGGAATGACGGGACGGTGCCGTGGGTCACAATCGGGCCGTGCCGAATGAGTAGCGAGCCGAGGGACTTGGACCTCCCCCTCAGCCAAGTCCCATACGATCGCGCACCTCGCGCATGGTCCCCCGCGCGATCGCCCGGCAGTGCGCCGCGCCCGACGCGAGCGCGTCATCCACATCCGACGGATTCTCGCGCAACAATGCCGCTCGGCCGCGAATGGGCACCAGTTCCGCCTCCACGGATTCGGCGAGCGCTTTCTTGCAGTCGATGCATCCCCAGCCGGCCGTGCTGCACTGCACCGCGACGTGTTCCACCGTGCTCGGCGGGCTGAACGCCTTGTGAAGATGATAGATGTTGCACACCTCGGGCGTCCCGGGATCGGTGCGCCTGATCCGCTTTGGATCCGTCACCGCAGGGCGCAGCTTCGCCCAGATTTCCTCCGGCGACTCCAGCAGGCCGATCGTGTTGCCCAATGACTTCGACATCTTCGCCTGGCCGTCGAGACCCATGATCCGGCGCGTGGGTGTCAGCAGCGGTTGGGGCTCCGGGAAGAAGTCGGCATCCGGGGAGAACTGCGCGTTCCACCGGCGCGCAATGACGCGCGAGAGCTCCAGATGCTGCACCTGGTCCTCCCCTACCGGCACGGTGTCGGCCCGGTACAGCAGGATGTCGGCGGCTTGCAGAATGGGATAGTTCAGCAGGCCGGCACTCACGCTCTCCATTCGCTGCGACTTGTCCTTGAACTGCGTTTGACGCTCCAACTCTCCGAGCGGCGTCACGGTGTTGAAGATCCATGCGAGCTCGGTATGTTCCGGCACGTCCGACTGCACGAAGAGCGAGGCACGCGCCGGATCGATTCCCGCCGCGAGCAGGCCGAGCGCCATCTCGCGGCGACGCACGCGAAGCTGACTGGGCTCGTAGGCGGTGATGATCGCGTGATAGTCGACGATGCAGTAGATCGTTTCGGTGGTGCCTTGGAGGGCCACCCAATTCTTCACCGCACCGAGGTAGTTCCCGATGTGGAGCTCCCCGGATGGCTGAATGCCGCTGAATACACGTCGCATCCGGAGAACGTAATGAGCGCGTCCGACGCGGGGCAAGCAACGCACAATGCCGGCTTGGCGACCGCGTCGTCGACCACGCAGGCGGAGCGTCGCACGCTCCTCGCGACGTGCGTAATGGGCGCGGTGCGCGCGGCGAAGGTCGTCCGCGAAGGGGCGGCACGCCGTTCGACACTGGCGTGGGAACAGAAAGGGCAGTCCGACTTCGTGAGTGAAGTCGATCGCGCGAGCGAAGCCGTGCTCGCGGAGGCGATCGCCACACGACACCCCGACGCCACATTGCTCGCCGAAGAGGGCTCACCGGATGCGCAGGCGTCGCGGGGCCTCGTGTTCGTCGTCGATCCGCTGGACGGCACAACCAACTTTCTGCATGGGGTTCCGTGGTATGCGGTCTCCATTGCCGCCCTGGTCGACGGCATCGTCGTCGCCGGTGCAGTCATCAACGTGGTGACCGGAGATCTGTGCACGGCGACCCTCGGCGGCGGCGCACGGCTCGCGGGTGAGCCCATCCATGTGAGCGACACCACCGATCCGGCGCGCGCACTGATCGCGACGGGGTTTCCTTTTTCGCGCGATGACGAGATCGATCGCTATGTGCCCATGCTTCCCGCGATCATGCGCGCGACGGCCGGCATGCGCCGCGCCGGCGCTGCCGCACTCGATCTCGCGGACGTTGCGTGCGGACGCTATGACGCGTTCTTCGAGCTCCGCCTCTCGCCGTGGGATCTCGCGGCCGGCGCGCTGCTCGTGCGTGAGGCGGGTGGCATCGTCACGACACTGGATGGCGCGCCCTGTCCTGTTGCGCAGACGTCCATTCTCGCGGGCAATCCGGTCATGCACGCGTGGCTGTTGAAAACCGTGAACGGTGAACCGAAATGAAACTGGTCGAGTGCGTTCCCAATTTCTCCGAAGGCAGGCGTCCTGAGGTTATCACCGCCATTCGCGATGCCATCGCGAGCATCGCCGGTGCACATGTGCTCGACGCCAGCAGCGACGCGAGCCACAACCGCTCGGTCATCACGTTCGTCGCACCCATCGACGTCGCGGCAGAGGCGGCGTTCGCCGCCATTTGCGTCGCGCGCGAGCGCATAGATCTCACGACGCATACCGGCGAGCATCCGCGCATGGGCGCCACCGACGTCGTGCCGTTCATCCCGCTCGACGGCTCAACGATGGAAGACTGCATCGCGCTCGCACGACAGCTTGGCGAGCGCGTTGGACGCGAATTGCAGATCCCCGTTTTTCTCTACGAGCGCGCGGCCACGCGCCCCGACCGCGAAAATCTCGCCGACGTCCGTCGTGGTGAGTTCGAAGGATTGAGCCGCGATATCGGCACCACGCCGCAACGCACCCCGGATTTCGGGCCTACCTCCATCCACCCCACAGCCGGCGCCATCGCCATCGGTGCTCGGCCGTTTCTCGTGGCGTACAACGTCTACCTCGGGCCCGCAACGAACATGCACGTTGCGAAGGATGTCGCCAAGGCAGTGCGCGGCTCGTCAGGCGGCCTCCGCTATGTGAAAGCGATGGGCTTCGAGGTGGACGGGCAAGCACAGGTGTCGATGAATCTCGTCGACACGGAGAAGACGCCGCTGCACCGCGTGTTCGACATGGTGCAGATGGAGGCGCAGGCGCACGGCGTGTCGCCGACGTGGTCGGAGATCGTGGGGCTCGTTCCCGAGCGCGCATTGTTCGAGGCCGCGGCGCGACACATTCAGCTCCGCGACTTCACGCCCGATCGGGTCCTCGAGCGAAAGGTGCGCACGGCAATCTCCGGCGGCGAATCGCTGAGCGGTTTTGTGGGCTCGGTGGCGTCGCCGAGTCCGACTCCCGGTGGCGGAAGTGTAGCGGCGCACGCTGGCGCGCTGGCGGCGGCGCTCGCGCAGATGGTTGCAGGCCTCACGATGGGCAAAAAAAAGTACGCGTCGGTCGACGCCGAAATGCGCGAGTTGGCCGTGCGCGCCGCCGCAGTGGGGAACACGCTGTCGTCGCTCGTGGCGCGCGACGCCGCCGCGTATGCCGTCGTTGCCGCAGCGTACAAGCTCCCGAGCGACACACCTGAGCAGCAGAGCGAGAAGACTGCCACAGTGGATGATGCACTGATGCATGCCGCTGAAGTGCCGCTCGAGACGGCCCGTGCATGCGCTGAGGTGGCGGGGCTGGCGTTCGCGGTCGC
>JANMAY010000168.1:0-19643 GCA_031360095.1 Gemmatimonadaceae bacterium | reverse complement strand
GTTCGTTGCCGAATCGATAGTTCCTCCGTCTGATGATGATGCCCAGCCCGGCCCGATCCCGAACGCTGCTCGCGGCGACCCTTGCCTTCTTTGCCGCGATCCTGGTGATCGGCGTCCTCGTCTACGACGACTACGGGATGTCCTGGGATGAGATCCCGACGCGCGAGTTCGGCGTCATGAACGTTACGCATGCGGTGCCGAACGTTGCCGTGCTCGATTCGCTCCGCGCAGTCAAAGGCCCGGCCTACGAGCGTTTCGGCCCCGTTTTCGAAATTCTTCTGGTGCGCGTCGAGCGGGCGCTGCGCTTGTATGACCTGCGCGCCGCATTCCTCATGCGACACCTGGTCACCTTCCTCGTCTTCTACCTCGGCGTCGTTCTCTTCTTTTTCCTGTGCCGGCGCCGATTTGGCGGAGGAATCGCGCTCCTCGCCAGCGTCTGTCTCGTCGCAAGCCCGCAGTTGTTCTCGCATGCGTTCTACAACGTCAAGGACATCTCGTTCCTGACGTGCTTCGTCGCCGCGATGCTCACGCTCGATTCCGTTCTGGCGAATCCCACGTGGCGGACCGTGCTGCTGCATGGCGTGGTGACCGGGGTGCTGATCGGCACGCGGATACTGGGGTTGTTCGCGATGATGCTCACGGCGGCCGCCGCCCTCGCGAAGCGGCCGACGCTCCGGACGCTTGGGCTCCTCGTCGGCTACGGCATCGTCGTCATGGTCATGCTGCCGCTCGTGTGGCCTGTTCTGCGGATCGATCCCATCGGCATCGTCAAAGACGCCGTTCTGGGTGCGACGACCAATCCATACCTGAAGACGAACCTGTTTCGCGGCCAAGCACTTCCGGCCGCATCGCTGCCGTGGGACTACGTTCCAACGTGGATCCTGATTACGACGCCGTACGTGGTCTCGGCACTGTTCGTCGTGGGTGTGGCAGCGGCGGTGAGGTCCATGCGCGCGCTGCGTGCGGGTGTGTCGCAAAATCTGCTGCGCGATCTTCTCGCGATGTCCTGGTTTTTTCTTCCCGTGCTCGGCTGCGTGGTGCTCCGGCCGGTCATGTACGACTCGTGGCGCCACCTGTTCTTCGTCTATCCCGCGATGGTGTATCTCGCGGCCATCGGCATGGAAGCAGTCCTCACCTTTGCGATGGCGCGGTTCGGCGAGACGAAGCTGACCAGAGTGCGGGTGGCGTTGACCTCCGCCCTTCTCGCGTGCCTCGCGCCCGTCATCTGGTTCATGGTGGCGAATCATCCATTCGAGCATCTGTACTTCAATCGGTTCGCGGGCCGTGACATGCAGCAGGTCAAGCAGCGCTTCGAGCTCGACTATTGGGGTCTGTCGTATCGCAAGGCGCTGGAGCACGTCGTCGCCTCCGATCCTGCGCCCAACATTCGCATCATCGTGGCCAACTACCCGGGCCGGGTGAACGTGCTCATGCTCGCCCCTCGTGACCGCGCTCGCATCACCATCGTCGGACCAGAGGAAGGGGCGAATTATTTCATCACCAACTATCGCTTCCATCCCGAGCCATATCCGTTCGCCAATGAGGTGTTTAGTGTTCGCGTGGGCAACGCCTCCATCGTCTCTGTCTTCGGCGCCGTACCACAGTGACCCACTGACATGAGCCCTACCGAGATCACCGCGTGCCGCTGCTGCGGCAATGCGAAGCTCGAGCCTATTCTGTCGCTCGGCATCCAGCAGCTCACCGGCGTGTTCCCGCGCTCCGCCACGCAGGCCCTCACGTCGGGGCCGTTGGAGCTCGTAAAATGCCTGGGCGAGGATGTGTGCGGGCTGGTACAGCTTCGGCATACGTACGAGATGACGGAGATGTACGGGACGAACTACGGCTACCGGTCATCGCTCAATCAGACGATGGTGCGTCACCTCGGCTACGTGGCGAAGCATCTGTATGCGACGTACGCCCCCAGCCACGGCGGCATCGTGCTGGACATCGGGAGCAATGATGGGACGCTGCTGTCGTTCATGCCCGCCAGCGCGCAGCGCGTGGGGATGGACCCGACGATCGCGAAGTACCGGGAGTATTACGACCCGTCGATCACTGCCGTCGCAGATTTCTTCTCGGCGGCAAAGTTCCGCGAGCTGTTTGGTGAGCAGCGCGCCGAAATCGTCACGTCGATCGCCATGTTCTACGACCTCGATGACCCCACGGCATTCGTGCGCGACATCGCGTCGATCCTGGCACCCACCGGCGTGTGGTACTTCGAGCAGAGCTATCTCTCGACCATGCTCGACATGACGGCCTACGACACCATCTGCCACGAGCATCTGGAGTACTTCGCGTTCCGCCAGATTCAGTGGATGATGCGCCGAGCTGGGCTGCGCGTCCTCGACGTCCAGTTGAACGACATCAATGGGGGCAGCTTCTCCGTCGCAGTGTGTCACGACACCGCACAGCATCAGTCGAACGAGGCGGCCATCCGCGCGTTCGAAGCACGGGAACGCGACGACAATCTCGAGAGCATGGAACCCTACCGTGCGTTTCAGCAGCGGGTTGCCGCGCACCGCGATGAATTGATCGCGCTCCTCGGCAAGCTCCGGAGCGAAGGTGCATCCATTCTCGGCTACGGCGCGTCGACCAAGGGAAACGTCATCCTGCAGTACTGCGGCTTCACGACCGATGACATTCCGGCAATCGCCGAGGTGAATACGGACAAGTTCGGCGCGTTCACGCCCGGGACGAACATTCCGATCATCTCGGAAGCCGAGGCACATGCCCGCAATCCCGACTACTTCCTGGTGATGCCCTGGCATTTTCGCGAGAATCTGATCCATCGCGAAACCGAGTATCTGATTCGCGGAGGGAAGTTGATCTTTCCGTTGCCAGAGATTTCCGTCGTCGAGCGATAGCCGCCAGGCCCGACTCCGTAGATGACCCTCAAGACACTCGTGATGGTCCCGACGTACAACGAACGGGACAACGCGCCCACAATGGTGTCGGCAATTCGCGCGCTCGACCTCGACGTCGACGTGCTCTTCATTGATGACAACTCGCCCGACGGGACGGGCGAGGTGCTCGATGCGCTCTGCGCGGGCTACCCGCGGCTCTCGGTGCGTCACCGCTCCGGCAAAAATGGCATCGGTAGCGCGCACATGGACGGCATCGACTACGCGTTTGCCTCCGGCTACCAGCGGCTGGTCACGCTCGATTGCGATTTCAGTCACAGTCCGTCCGACATTCCGGCATTTCTGAAGGCGGCGGACATCGCGGACGTCGTCGTGGGCTCGCGATGGACGGCGGCCAACAGCCTGCCGGGTTGGAACCTGTTCCGCCGGATGATGACCGGCATGGGACACGTGCTCACGCGGCTTGTCCTCGGCCTTCCGTACGACGCCACCGGTGCATTCCGCGCGTATAGACTCGACCGCATTCCGCCCGCGGTGCTCGCCCTCGTTCAGTCCAAGAGCTACGCGTTCTTCTTCGAGAGCCTGTTCATTCTGCACAAGAACGCGTGCCGCATCACCGAGATCCCAATCGTGCTTCCGGCACGAACGTACGGTCATTCCAAGATGACCCTCCGCGCCGCGCTCCAGAGCGTCCGTATCATGCTCGGCATTGCAGCGAGCTATCGGCGAGAGCCGGCGCGATTTCACCTGGCGGCGTCTCGCGCCGAGATCGAGCCGTCGCTTCACGATCCACAGCACTGGGGTGCCTACTGGGGGCAGTCGTCGTCGCTCACCAAGCGCACCTACGCGACGATCGCGTCGATGTATCGGCGATTATTCATCAGACCGCGGCTGCACCGGACGCTGCGCGGCAACGTCGAGCGTGGCGCGCAACTCCTCCACGCCGGATGCGGAGGCGGGCAGGTCGACCAGGGGCTGCACGGGGATCTGCGAATTACGGCGCTCGACATCTCACCCGAAGCGCTGGTGCTGTACCAAGCCCACAATCCGGAAGCGCACAGCGTCAAGCACGGCGACATCCTCGCGCTTCCCTTCGCGGATGCAAGCTTCGACGGGTACTACAGCCTCGGTGTCATCGAACACTTCACGGAGCAGGAGATCGAGAGAATTCTCGCGGAGGCGTCGCGCGTGTTGCGACCGCACGGGAAGGTGATCCTGTTCTGGCCCCACGCCCGCGCGACGAGCGTGCGCGTGCTCGGCCTCGCGCACAAGGTGCTCGCGCGCTCGGGCAGCAAGGACACGCTGCATCCGGCGGAGATCTCGCTGCTGACGTCGCGAGCGATGGCAGACCGGATCCTCGCCGCGGCGGGATTCCAGATGATCTCGTACGACTTTGGAATGGTGGATCTGTGGATTCAGGCCGTCATCGTTGCCCAGAGGACGGTTTCGTAAGATCCTACGCGCCACCTACGCCGCCGCCGGATACACCTCGAACACCCCCCCCGCCCCCATCCCTCCGCCAATACACATCGACACCACCCCGTGCCCCCCACCGCGGCGCCCGAGCTCGTGCACCAACTGCGTCGTCAGCTTCGCGCCAGTTGCACCGAGCGGATGGCCGAGCGCGATGGCGCCGCCGTTTACGTTCACCTTGTCCTCCGGCATGCCGAGCTCGCGCATCACCGCGACCACCTGCGCGGCAAACGCCTCGTTGTACTCGATGAGATCCATGTCCTTCATCGACATACCCGCCCGCTGAAGCGCCTTGGGCACCGCCTTGATCGGCCCCACACCCATGATGTCCGGATCGACGCCCGCGACCGCGAAGCTCACGAACCGCGCGAGCGGGCGTAAGCGCAGCGCGTCCGCGCGCGACCGGCGCATCAACAACACCGCCGCGGCGCCGTCCGAGTACGGGCTCGCATTGCCCGCGGTCACCGTGCCAGTCGCCTTGAATACTGGTCGCAGCTTCGCGAGCCCCTCCGGCGTCGTTTCCGCGCGCACCAACTCGTCCTTCGCGAAGGTGTGCTCCTGCACCTGCTTCTCCGTGCCCTTCCAGCTCACGCGCTCGACAGGAACTCCCACGATCTGCGTCTCGAAGGATCCATTCGCAACGGCGGCAGCGGCGCGTTGCTGGCTGCGCAGCGCCCACGCATCCTGATCCGCCCGGCTCACCTTCCACCGCTCCGCCACACGCTCGGCGGTAAACCCCATGCCGATGTACGACTCCATCGCGTCGGCGTCGAGCCGAGCGTGATAGCCCGACATCGGCACCTGACTCATCATCTCGATGCCGCCGGCGAGCACGACGTCCGCCATGCCGCTCATGATCTGCATCGCGCCGTTGGCGATCGTCTGAAGCCCAGAGGAGCAGAATCGGTTGATCGTCTGCGCCGGCACCTCGACGGGAAATCCCGCGCGCAACGCACTCAATCGGGCGACGTTCAAGCCCTGCGATGCCTCGGGCATCGCGCATCCCCAGGCAACGTCATCGAGGATCTCGGGATTGACGCTCACGCGCTCGAGCGCCGCCTTCATCACGAGCGCGCTGAGTTCCACAGGATGTGTGGAGGCAAGGGCGCCGTCTTTTTTCCCTTTGGCAACCGCCGTGCGAACGGCGGAGACGAGAACTACGTCATCCATGTTTTCCATGATCCCTCTCTAGTTCCGCAACGGCTTGCCCGTCTTGAGCGTGTACACGATCCGCTCCTGCGTCTCTTTCGTGCCCAGCAGCTTCAAGAACGCTTCGCGCTCGAGATCCAGAATATCCTGCTCTGTGACGAGACGAGGCGGACCGTCCCCGCCGCAGAGCACGTACGCCAGCTCCTTCGCAATTCGCACTTCGTGATCGGTGATCGCACCACCTTCGTGCATCGCCCAGCCAGCGTACAACAAGTTGCCCAGCGCATCTTTGCCGAGGGCGGTGATGGTGCGCGGCATGGGCGCCACGTAGTCGGGAGCCAGATCGAGCACCCGTGCTTTCGCATCGGTGAGCAGGCGATCGCGATTCATCGTGATGCGATCGGCCACTGGCCTGAGAAACCCGAGCGACTTTGCTTCCAGCGCGCTCGTGCTCGTCGTCGCCATCGCAATCAGCTTGAATGCGCGCTTCACCGCTTCGAACGGATCGGCTTCGTCGTACGGCGCCAATGCTTCAGTGAACCGAAACAACAGCTCCTTCGTTCCACCGCCGGCGGGGATCAATCCCACTCCGGCCTCGACGAGCCCCATGTACAACTCGGCATGCGCCTGAATTCTGTCCGCATGCAGCGCGTACTCGGCGCCGCCGCCTAGTGTGAGCCCAAACGGCGCGGCGACGACCGGAAACGGCGCCTGACGGACGAGCTGCGCACCCTCCTGGAAGTAGCGCACCATCTGGTCGAGTCCTTTCCAATCGCCCGCCTGCGTCTGGGCAACCACAGCACCCAGGTCGGCGCCGGCGCTGTACGCACGCGGGTCGTCGTTCCCGATCACGAGTCCGCAGTAGTTCCCCTCGGCGACACGCTCCAGTGCGGTGCGCAGCATCGCCAATACGCCGGCGCCCATCGTGTTCATCTTGCTGCGCGCTTCGAGCAACAGCACGCCGTCGCCGAGATCGAGGAGATTCGCGTCCTTCGACGATTCCACCGCGCAGCCCTTGCGTGCACGAACTGCCTCGAGTGAAATCTGGCCCGGCACCGGCGGAACCTGCGTATACGAGCCCGAGAATGTGAGGTACGACCACGTCCCGTCGTGCGGTTGATAGAACGCGCCGTCCTTGGCGTCGTCGAGCAGCGCTGGCACGTCGAGCTTCAACCGCTCGAAGCCCTCTCGCAGAAAGTCGTGGCCCAGCGCGTCCATCTGTTGGAAGGGTCCGGCTTCCCACGCGTAGCCCCATTCGATCGCGCGGTCGACCGACACGAGGTCGAACGCGATCTCGGGGGTTGTCTTCAACACATAGTGCGACATGCGTAGCAGATAGTTGCGCACGAACTCCCCGTACTTGCCTGGAAGCTTGGCGGCCATCGGCAGGCGGCGTTCGAGCGGCTCCTTCATTAGAGCGGCGAGCGCCGGATCGTCGATCTTCTTCTGAGGGCCATACTCCAGCGAATTCCAATCGAGCGTCGTGATGTCCTTGCCCACCTTCTTATAGAATCCCGCGCTCGTCTTGTCGCCCAGCCGACCGCTCTCGGCGAGTTTGGCGACCCAGTCCGGCATACTGAAGTCTTCGCCGGTGCTGGCGCTCAGTCCTTTGGAGACGTGGAGCAGGACGTCCAGCCCCGTGATGTCGGCGGTGCGGAAGGTGGCGCTCTTCGCTCGGCCGAGCAGCGGGCCGGTGAGCGCGTCGACCTCGTCGATGCCGAGGCCCGATTCCATGAGGCCCTTCATTGCCGCCACCATGCCGTAGACGCCGAGCCGGTTGGCGACGAAGCCGGGGACGTCCTTCGCGATGACGATCCCCTTGCCGAGCACCACTTCGCTGAAGCGGCGTGCCGAGTCGAGCACTTCGGGTGCTGTGTCGGTGGTGGGGATCAGCTCGAGGAGGTGGAGGTAACGCGGGGGGTTGAAGAAGTGCATGCCGAGGAAGCGCTGCTTGAAATGCTCGGAACGACCCTCGAGGAGCACGCTCATCGGAATGCCGGAGGTATTGGACGCGACGATCGCCGCCGGTTTGAGGAGCGTCTCCAACCTCTTGTACAGCAACTGTTTAGGCGCTGGCAGTTCAATGATCGCTTCCAGGACGAGGTCACAATCCCGCAGTAAATCCAGCGAATCTTCGAGGTTGCCGGTGGTTACCAATGAAGATCGCCTGACGTCCATGAACGAGGCCGGGCGCGCCTTCTTGGCTCGCTCGAGACCTGCATTGGCGGGTGCGTCGCGGTCGCCGTCTTTTCCCGGGACGTCGATGAGGACGACGGGTAGACCTGCCGATACTGCGAGGGCGGCGATGCCGCTTCCCATGGTTCCAGCGCCGATGACGCCGAGCTTTGTGATATACATGACAGACACAGCCGTGGACTGGTGTTATTCTATACAGTGCTGGACAGATCGGTAATTCTGGCTACATTGCAGTAAGATCTTTCGCGCCGGCATGCACCATCATGGATTTAGCGTCTTCGGACCGCAGGAGCTAGTCGCGCATGTTCCAGCAGCTCAGTGAGTGTAGTACCAGGGAGTGCTTCAGTGCGCCGCAGCTCGGGGTGCGGGTTGGCGGCGTTCGCCGCCGTCGTGCTGGCTTTACCCTGATCGAGATCATCGCGGTCTTCGTGCTCGTTGGGGCAGTGACCGCCATCGCCATTCGCTCGGTTGGCGACACCCTGCGTCGCGACCGATTGGTCAAATCGATGGCCATTCTCAGCGCCGACCTCGATCAGGCCTTTGCCATTGCGGCGCGGCAGCGCACTCCGGTTCGGCTCATGCTGGACAGCACCACCCTCAGCTTCGCTGTCGTGGAGCGCTCGGATACCACGATGAAGTACCGCACCCGCCAGTTCAAGTCAGGGGACCTGGCGCTCGATTTCATGCAGGTGAGCGCACGGAACATCGACGTGCTGCCGAGCGGCTTGTCGTCGGACACGCTGAGTCTCAAGCTCGGCATCTACAGCAAGAATAACACGACCTATACCCGAACCCTTCGCATGACGCGCGCGGGAATGGTGAGGATCCAATGACACGTTCACCCAACGTCCGCCAGCCGATGGGACGCCGCCGATCGGGCATGTCGCTCATCGAGGTGGTCGTCGCATGCACGCTGCTGGCGTTCGCGCTCACGTCGCTCACCGGGCTGGCCGCGAAAATGGCGCAGCGCACGCGCAACGTCGCGTACACCGAGCAGCGGACGGCCACGTTCTATCAGGAAGTGAACCGCGTGGAGTCGATGCGATACGACTCACTTACGACGAACCCGTTGTGCGCCGCCGCGCCGTGCCCGTCGTCGTTCCTGGTGACGGACTCGGTGAAGTCGGGCCCGAACTGGTACGTGTGGTCCTACGTCGTCGATCCGGATTCCACGAGCGCGACGGGGACGTCGCGATACAGAAAGGTGACGCTCACCGTGACACCGCGCATCAGCGGCGTGCCCGCGCAGACCGGCGTCATTCGCCGGTCGAAGCCGGCGATCCTCAATCCGTTCAACACCGGACCGTGATGCGACGACTACGTTCAGCCCGACGCGGCTTCAGCATCCTCGAGATCATCGTTGCATTGGTGATCGTCGGGGTCCTCGGCACCGCGGTGACGAAGCTCATTCTTGGCCAGGCGCGCTCGTTCCAGAGCGACAATGGCGCGCGACGCGCGCGCAGCACCTCGCGCAGCGCGATGAATATTCTCGTCACCGATCTGCGGATGACGCAGGACATCGGCGGCGTCACTGCGCTGGACGCGACGAACAACCAGCGCGTCGAGGTGCGGGTGCCCCTCGTGTTCGGCATCGTGTGCGAAATTACCGCCTCGAACACCGTGATCGGACTGGTGAGCGCCGACTCGTTTCAGCTTGCCACCGCTAAATACGGCGGCTATGCGGTGCGTAGTCTAACAACGGGCAGGTACGGCTATGCTGTCGCCGGAACTGGTGATACGATCACGAGCACCGGCGCGGGGCGATGCCACAGCGGTGGTGTGAACATCTTTGCCGATACGATTACGGCGGGTGGTCGCCCTGGACGCGTGGTTGTGGCGAGCCCTGGTCCACCGGCCGGCACTGTTGTCGGTGCGCCAGCATTCGTCTGGCAGACTGTCGTGTACGAGTTCAGAAACTCGGGAATGTATCCCGGCAGCAAGGGCCTCTACCGCGAGATTCGCGGGCGCGGCAACTCCGATGTGCTCTCGGAGGAGCTGCTCGCTCCCTTCGCGTCGACCGCACGGTTCTCGTACTACAGCATACCGGCGCAGGTGCGCGATAGACCCGATAGTGTCGCTCCCGCCGTAGCAATGTACGACAGCCTTCGCGGATTCCGGATCGTATTGCCGGCACAAGCGCCGGATACCGTGCCGGGTCGCACCGGGCCGCAGACGGCCACCACCACCACCGCAGTCTTCTTCAAGAACACGAGGGTACAATGAACGTTCTGCCCCCAACCCCAGTACGGGACGACGCGAATGTCGTGGCTCCCGTGCGTCGTGACGGGTTCGCGCTTCCACTCGCCATCGTCGTCCTTGCGCTCCTCACAATGGGGCTCGTCTTCGGCTTCTCGACGGCATCGAGCGAGTTGAGCACCACGGTGTCGCAGCGTGCGCAGGCGCGCGCGTACAGCTACGCCCAGATGGGGCTCGAGTCCTTTCTTACGCGGCGAAAGGAAAACACTGGCAGCCGTTATTGCCCCCACTGCTGGGCGGTGAATGCGACAGTCCCCCCCAACGGCTCGGCGATTGCCGCCACGTTGGACACGCTGCCAACGCGGCGTGAGTCGGTGTACGTGAGCTTCCAGAATGGATACGCGATCGTCAAGGCGACGCCGGTGTGGCTCGACGTCGCGCTCGGAAAAGGCACCTACCTCATCACGTCGACTGGGTATGATGCGCAGAGCGGGCTCGCCGCGTCACTCGGGCGCACCAATACCGCAAAGCGCACCGTCGGCGTCTTCGTCACATGGAACAAGATGACGATGAACGTGGTGGGAGCGTGGACGAGCTTGACCGGGCTCGTGAAAAATGGAACCGGCAGGATCGACGGCGTGGATCAATCGCCGACATCGTGCGCGAACGGCCAGAACGTTGCCGGACTGTCGGTGCCGCAGTACAACGGCCGCGCGGATCTCGTGATCAACGGCAACTTCCAGCCAACCGGCAGCCCACCGTACGACACGACGAAGACCTTCGCACAGGAATCCGCGTCGATGAAGCTCGATTGGGCCAGCGTCAAGTCCGGTGAGGCGGTTCCGGCAGACTACACCATCACGGCGACAGTTAGCACCTTCCCGTCCACCGCGATGTTCACGGCGGACACGAATTTCTGGCCCGTCATTCACGTGAAGAACAGCCTGCCCAACGTCCCGTTCAACTTCGCTCTGCCCAATCGGGGTCGCGGGATGTTGATCGTGGACGGCGATCTCACGATCAGCGGCAGCAATCAGTGGGACGGCGTCATCATGGTCGGCGGCATCCTCACGTCGAACGGCAACAACGTGTCGGAGGGAGCAACGTTGAGCGGCCTGAACGCGCTCACGGGCACGCGTCCCTCGCCTTCCACTGCTGACGACGCCACGGCAAACGGCCAGAAGGCGTACACCTACAACTCGTGCTCGGTGGCAAAGGCGACGAGAGCGATGGCGCGCTACGTCATGATGTCGAATACTTGGATGGATAATGTGTCGGGATACTGAACTACTGTAGGACTGTAGGACAGTAGGACCGTAGGACAGTAGAACGGCACACCGAATCGGGTTCGGTGTGCCGTTCTGCTTTCATCAGAATTCCAGTAGTGAGTGACTGACGGTACGCCAAACGCGACAATCGCCACCGCATGAAACCCATGAGAGCGTTTTTCTTGCGCGGTGTACATGGTCGCGTGCTTGGCGTCACACAAAGCGTGAACGGATTCGCTCTACTTTGCGCGCTCCCGCCGCGCTGCAGTGATCGGTAGCGATTCTCGAGCAGGCGTCGTAGCTCGAACTACGTTGTCCGGCTGCGCAGCATTCCTGAGCAAAGTCCGTGAACGGTTGCGTTCCTCTCGGCGCTCGCACATCTACAATAGGAACACGCTCGATGCCGGAAACACGTAGAACCTTCACCTCTTTTTGGAGGCGCCCGCGTATGGCGCTCACGACAACAGCAGCGGCGATCGCTTTACTCGCGTGCCACGACCTCACACTTCCACTGCGCCATCTGTTGGCGCCCGACACCGGCGCGAAGTATTTGAACGGCGCAGGAACAGTCGTGGTTTATCCAGGCAACATGCACGGCTGGTCGTTCTATGCGCACAACACACACACGACTTGCGCGGACACGACCTGCACGATGGTTGCCGGGCCGACCGGACAACCACTCGGCAGCGGAAGCGCACAACTGCGTACGACGAGCGGCGCCGACAGCCGCTCATTGATGATCACCGACTATCAGGGCGTCAGATTCGCGGACATAACGCAGCTCGGCTACTGGTCGTACCGCCAAGGCGGCGCGGGCAAACCGATCTACTTGCAGGTGAACGTCGACTACGATCTGAACGATTCCGATGTCTCGCAGACATCGCGGCTCAACTATGAGCCGGGCCTCGGCTCAGGCGAGATCCCGAACGCCACGTGGCAGCAGTGGAACGCGACAACGGGCACGTTCTGGTGGAACGATGCTCCGACGGTGATCAAGGGAGGTGTCAGCGTGACAAATCCCTGCAAGCAGACGACGCCGTGTTCGTGGACTACGCTGCTTCAGAACTTTCCGAACCTCGGGCTGCACGGAACTGCGGGAGCGCTGTACCTTCGCGCGGGTTGGACGCAGTACAAAGGCAACGTTGATGCATTCTCGATCGGCATCAATGGCGCGACGACGATGTTTGATTTCGAGCTGGCAAGCCCCTCTCTCGTGCCGGCTACAGCACCTCGTGGCACTCCGCAAGTCATTCGCGACAGTATCTACGCCGCGAGTAACATCCTTGACAATCCTCCAGGCGTACAGGGAAAGGTTACACGGAATACGCTAATCGTCCGCTTCACTATGGGTGCAACCGTTGCCGAGAAGACTGCCGCACTCGCCGGCGTGAATGCGGAGGTCATCGGAGGATTCTACCTCACGCAGCCGGATGGTTTCTATCACGTTCGTATTGGCAGCGCGATTGCGACCCCACCCGACAGCGTCTCCGGACCGCTTCTGCGGGCACGCGCTACCCTTCGGCAATCTGCCGTCGTCAGGGCGGTTGTCCTTGATCGGGTGGACTCACCCATCGAAGTCATGTTCCGTCGGCCGAACGACGGCGTTGGGTTCAAGAACTGGCGCCTCAGTCCAGATAGCGCAGACGGTGACAACTGGCATCTTGAAGGAGTCAACGCGCCATTCGCCTGGGGATGTGGCGTTGGCGGATCTTCGGTCTCGGTCGCAGTCGTCGACCGCTGGTTCAAGCATGCGCCAGACCTTGATGCGAACGTCACCGGCACGGCGGAGTACTTCGCTCCAGCCTTCGGCGCCGGGCAATTTGAGCACGGAACGTTCGTTGCTGGTGTTCTCGCGGCCAGGGGAAACAATGGCTCCGCAGCGACAGGTATTGCGTACGAGCAGAAGATCAGTCTTTATGACGCAGATTTACCTGATACTGCTGCCAAGGATCCATCTCATTACCCGCTCTACGGAATTTACCGTGCGTCGAAGTCGCACACGATTGTGAACGTTTCTTTGGGAAGGCCGCAACGTGGGACACCCACTGCGCTTGATTTTGAGACAGCGCACGAAATAGCAGAATTCATGACTAGTGCCGTTTCACCGACCACGTTGACAGTGGTCGCAGCGGGAAATGACGGCGTGGATGCGATTCTCTCTGCGTATCCCGACATCACCGACGCCACATCAGCGAGTAGTGTGATCGTCGTCGGAGGAACCCAGCTGGGCGCTGGCGGGACTCAGGTGCCGCTTGACCGTGTTGTTGGCGGAATTCGTATTCGAACGAACACGGGCGTAAAGGTTGAAATTGCAGCCCCTGCAGACCTCATAACCATCGGAGCCGGGGACGCACTTTCGAGAGGGGTGGGGACTTCTCTCGCGGCGCCGTTGGTAAGCGGCGCAGCTGCACTTCTCTCGGAATTCGATCCGTCGCTCACTGCTCCGGAGCTGAAGGACTTGCTAATCCAAGGGGCAGTCCTTGGTGGCCGCTACATTACCGACCCTGCAAACTCCGCTCATCAGATTCCCATTCTGAACGTTTACGCCTCGTTGAAATTAGCAGCCCGACGTCGCGGAACGCCCTTGTGTGGAAACCGCGTGCACTCGCTCGCCAATGGCGACGTTGTCGCGGAGCGCGCACCAGGTGTCGATGAAGTTCTCTTTCGCAGTATTAGTGGTACGCCCTACACAGATCTACTCAACGTTCTGCATGGTGGAAGGCGGATTCAGATCGGAGACTATCTGGAATTTAGTTGGAAGCCCACGAATCCGACTGCTTCCAAATGGGCCGCAATTCCCATTGCGGGCAACTATCATGAATACGCTGGCGGTGCATTCTTGTCATGGTATGATGGCACCGAGCACGACGGGCACACGTATGCGCTAGCATCCGGCGGTCCATCTGGAGCAGGCAATACCTCGATTGTGGTAGATCTTTACCCCAATGATCCCGCTGGAATTCGCAAGACCCTGACTTCTCAATTGTTCCCGTTTACACAAGTCACGAGCGATGTGTGCAGTCGCACTTTGGACGATGCCCAAGGCAACTACAACCCGAGCAGTTGTCCGCCGCAAGACCTGGTCGGGTCTGGATGGATTGAGAGCACGCAGAACGCACGAGTGGCATTTGCTCCTCAAGGCAATTTTGTATTACTCGGCGTCAACCGGCGATATGCGGAGCAGTACATCGACCCGCCGATACTGCCTTGCTCATTCATCCCCGTGGGCGGCTCGGTAAACCAGAACGGCCACTGCGCCTATTACCGGCCGGCACGTGATTCAAGTGTCAGCGTTGAGCTCTGGCTCGTGGATACGAGCGGGACTCGTTCGTGGCAGCAACTGAAGGTTACGCCAGCCTCAACTGCGCGAAGTGGACTGAACGTATCTTGGCTAGCGATCGACGAAACTGGAACCGAAATCGTCTGGGAGCTTGGCAAGGATCTTCATGACGGTCAGACATACACCTGTACGCAGCGAGTCATCGAGTATCTGGCGCTGCCGGGTCATCCTACGGTGCAACCAGGCGGCACAACGCGGCCATCGATTGCTCTTCCGGATGATGCATGTAGTCGGAAATTTGGCCAGGCTACATTCTCTCCCTATCGGGCCAGCAATGGCGGGACGTCCAAAGAGGCCGAAGCCGCACGCAACAAACCAGCGGTCCGGCGGCAAGCGCTTTTCCCCCACTAGTGGTTCGACAACTCCCTGAACAAACAAATCGGCCTGCGCTTCCTGCAGGCCGATTTTGTACTCTATGCCATGGCCTTAGGGTTCTCCAAACGGATCCCCCGGCGGCCCCACCAACGCGGGCGTCGGCTTGGGCAGCTCACGCCGCTCGATCCACCGCCCAAAATCCCCAGCAATCGACGACCAGTGCGCCCTGTTCATCGTGTCGCCCGCTGCCGCCCGGCGAGCGGCAACCGCACGCAGTTGCCCAACCTCGTACTCCGCAACGGCACGCACTTCCGGCGCCGCCTCGACATCGGCAGCGAGCATGAGCAGCCGATCCGCCACCGCACGCTGCGTCACACGCTGCAAGGCACCTAGCTTCGACGAGCTCGACCCACTCACCGGCGCATTCCACGTCCGCGCCACGAGTGAATCGATCGTCTCGCCGAGCGTGAGCATGTTCGCCCCGCGCGACACGAACGCCACGAGGCGCGCCGCGCGCTCGTGCTGAAGAATTCCATCGACGATCATCTGCGCCAACGTCCGCGCCGCCGAGAGCTCGTCGAACGCGGGATCCGTGCGGCCGCGGAACAGCTCACCCACCGGACTGTTGCTGTTGTTCACAGGACCGCTATACCCGCTCGGCCGCGGTCCCAACAGCGCGAGCACGGTGTCGGGTATTGCCAGCTCGCTCGGCTGCAGCGCATTCAGCAGCGCGCTCAATGCCTGGCGCTGCTGCGCGCCGTTGATAGGACGCGTCGCGAACTGGTTGTCGCCGCGCACGGCGTTGGAGTAGGTCATTCCTCCAATGGTCTTCGTCACGCCGTTCAGCGCGAAGCGATGCCAGAAGTAGAGCGGCGCCAAACGCTCCTGCAACGTTGCCACCGGCTCGCCGATGCGAATGTTGCGCAAGCCAAAGCGCGAGAGCGCAACACGCCGCACATCGGTCTGATGCTTCAGGAAGACGGACGGCGACTCCGCGTCATCCCACAGGTTGGTGCGCGGATCACTCGCGTTCTCCGGCCGCGCGTCGCCATCGCTCAAATACAAGTACCCTTTGCGCAGACCCTCGGCGACGATCGCCGCGAGTGAATCGCGCTCGGATGCCGCGGGGAAAATCCCGTAGGCCCACCGGATGGCCCACACGTCGTAGTCGCCCGGCCCCTTGGCATACGCCTGCGAGATGTCGATCTCGTTGCCGGCTGTAAGACGAACGCGCGGCGCGGGGTAGTCCATCACCGACCCGCGCTCGTAGGTGCTCGCGATGTAGTTGTGTCCGAGTCCGAGTGTGTGGCCAACCTCGTGGGCGCTCACCTGTCGCACGCGCGCGAGCACGAATGCGGTGTCTGCCGCGGCGACGTCGGCGCCCAGGAGGGCCGCATACAGGTTGTAGTCGGTGCGCGCGCGGTGCGAGTCCATGCGCGCCATGGCTTTGAGAATTTCCCCCGTGCTGGGATCGCCGAGCGATCCGCCGATCGACCATCCGCGCTCGTTGCGATTTTCCCATTGCACGATGTTGTAGCGCGCATCGAGCGGATCTTCTGACTCCGGCAGAAAATCGGCAACGAATCCGCCGCGCAGACCCGCGCGGTCGAATGCCTCGCTCCAGAAGCGGACGCCGTCGAGCGTGGCCTGTCGCATCGGCTCCGGAATGCCGGGGTCGATCCAGTAGCGAATCGGGCTCTTGATGGCCGAGCGGGAATCGTTGGCGTCGACGCGCTCGAGGCGGTGACGCGAAATCCATCGCTGTTCGAGCGCGCGCTGGATGGGTTGGCCGTAGTCCTTGAACGAGATGCCGAAGAATCCGACGCGCGGGTCGAGCTCGCGGGGCCTGTATCCCTCCGGCAGCGGCAGCAGCGAGAGATGCTGGCGAAGCGTGAACGCGCGCGAGTCGGGTGCGATGCGGCTGACGATGCCGCCGGGCCGCCCACTCGTGGTGAACGTGAGCGAGACGTCGATCTCGCTGTTGGTGGGAAATGCTTTGGTGTGCGCGCGGTCAATGAACGATCGGTCGCGCGCGACGCTGTACGACCCTTGATTGAGTTGCGCGAGCGTTCCGCTGACGTCGTTCCAGTCGCGGTATGCGACCTCGGTCAGATCGACGAGCGTACGATTCCCCTCCTCGGCGACAACCGGCAGCGACGCGACGGTGCTCGAGGGGAAGCTTTCGTCGACGCTGCGGCGATGCGCGGCGTTGTCGAGCGAGGTGCGGAAGCTCGTGTTCTCGAACACCATCAACACGCGTTCGCCTTCACGCTCGAAGCGGACGCGTTGGTCGTTTCCATTCGCACCGCGGTCGAGCCCCACGGGGTTGGAGCCGAACCCGGTGGCGAGGCTCACCCAGAAGAGCGCGTGTGTGGTGCCGCGCGGCAGCTCGGCGTAGAGCTTCCCCTGTTTGGTGTCGAGATAGAGGGGAATGAATCCGTCGCGGCGGTCGAAGCCGGTGGTTTTGGCGGCGATGTTCGTTGCCGGCGGCGTGGGTGCCGGTTGGGCGAACAGGAGGGATGGAAGAAGGAGCACGGGTAGGACACGTGCCACGGCGCTGCGAATAGACATACTCAGAGTGAGGGAAAGACTGCAACATTTACCGCGAAGACGCGGAGGTCGCGGAGGACTGCAACATCAAGGATTGCCTTTCGATTCTTCCGGTAATTTCGTGATGGTTTTACGCCGTGCTCCGCGTCCTCCGCGTCTCCGCGTGCGAGTTCTGCCGTTGAAGCTCACCGATCGGTAGTACCGCGCAAAATCCCATTCCGCAAACGAACCGCACGCGCATTCGCCCCTGGATCCTCCGCCATGCGCGGCGCCGACGCCAGATATCTCAGCGCGCCATTGAGCGTGAGCGTCTTGTCGCCTCGCTTGAGCACGATCGCCACCGGTGATCCCGCCGGCCGGCCGTAGTAGCGCAGTCGGAACTTCGCGCCGAACGCCTGATCCGCGACGTCCACGTCGCCCACAGTCACCAGCGCATCGCCTGGACGCACTCCCGCCTGCGCCGCCATGCTGTTCTCGTCCACATTGAGCACGCGAATCGCGCCCGTCGAGTCGCTCCCGGTCGCAACCCCAATCCGCACGATGCTGTCCGGCGCCATGCGCAAGCCGATGATTGCAAGCGCGCTTGCCCATGGGTACGGAGTTCGTCCGTCGACATACAGCTTCTCGAACTCGTCGAACGACTTGCCGTTCGCCGCGCGGCGCACGGCACCCCAAAAATCGGAGTGACTGAAGCCCTTACCTTTCTTGTACGTCGTCTGATAGAGCTCGCGCATCACATGGTCGAGCGAGCGCTTGTTGTCGGTCGCATCGCGGATCGTGATGTCGAGCAGCAGCCCGGCGAGGGAGCCCTTGGGATAGTAGCTGTACTCGGTGCCGTCTTTTGGATGGACCCAGGTGTTCAGCGACGCATCCTCGAGCGCGAACGGAACGGTGACTCCGATCTCGCCGATCTTACCCGACGTGAGCGCATAAAATCCCGCCGCGTCGACGATCCCGCCGCGCACCTCGGTGAGGTCGGCGTAGTAGTCGGTGATGCCCTCGCTCACCCACAGCCACGTCGTGGGCTGCGGACGATCATAACGATACGGAACGAGATCGGCCGGCCGGAGCCGCTTCACGTTCCATGCATGAAAGATTTCATGCGCATACAGCGACGGCTGCGATTCGCTTCCGATGAACGCCGGCGACACGATGTCGACGTGTGAGCTCGCGTGCTCCAGACCACTGTAGCCGCCATACGATGAATCGGCGATCTGAAGCAGCGAATAGCTGTCCCACGGCACCTCGCCGAACACGTTCACCTGCACCGGAATGATGCGCTTGAGCTGATCCCACGCTGCCGCGCGGGTTTCGCCCCGCACTGTTCCAACAGGATACGTGGCATATCGCACCGTCTTGCCCGAGATCGTCGCGCTGTCCAGATCGAACTTTCCGACGAACACCGGCATGTCCACCAGGTCGTGATAGTTGCTTGCGCGATATGTCCGCGCGCCCGTCGCCGGCAGGCTCGTCGCAACGAGAAACTCCCGCTCCGTCTTGATCGTGACGGTGGACGCAACGTCCATCCCTCGGCCTTCCGGATAGAGAAAGAGATTGGTGCCGTTGAACAGCGCGAAATCCGGCTGCGTCCACGACATCGCGTTGTCGAGCGAGTCCGCCGCATAGTCGAACGCGACGGTCACCTTGCCGCGACGCGTTGGGTACACGCGCCAGGTATCGTGGTCGAGCTTGTCCCACTCGAGCGGAACGCCGGGCGCAGTGGCGGAAAATCCACCAACCCATTTCACGAAGTTGCTGATCTCGTATGCGCCCGGCGTCCACGCGGGTAGCGAGAGCAGCACGACACCGTCGCCGCTCACGTCGAAGGTCATGGTGACGGGCAACCGGCGCGCGGCGAGCGCCGCTCGATCGACCGTCACCTCGTAGTGCACATTCGAGATGGGCGCCGAAACAGTCGAGGTCGATGCCCGCTGGGCGAGCACGAGGGCGGGGAGCAACACGAGCGCGGCGCACGCGCCTGCAAGCGGATTTCTGGGCATACCGGGAAGCGATGTGCGAGTCACGAGCTGAAGCGCGTCTCCTGATTGAGGATCGCACTCCGCGGTCCATTCACGAATCAGATTTACGACCGGGAGCCGTCATGCGAAAGCACACTCTCTTCATCCGCCGTACGGCGGTAGCCCTTGTGATCGTTGCCGGCGTGGCTGCCTGCGGCGACAAGGCAGGTGATTCAACGCAAACCGCTACAGTCGGCAAAGGCGAGGCGGGATCAACCGTACCACTCAGGCTCAACCGCGACATGGCCGTCCCCACCGAGCAAGCGATGGCCACGTC
>JANMAY010000142.1:0-14831 GCA_031360095.1 Gemmatimonadaceae bacterium | reverse complement strand
GCCGGCCTGACGCGCATCGTCCGTGACGTCGGCGTTGCCGAGGATCTCGCGCAGGACGCGCTGGTAGCAGCGTTCGAGAAGTGGCCGGAAGCGGGCGTACCGGACAACCCGGGAGCATGGCTGATGGCGACCGCCAAGCATCGCGCGATTGACTTGTTTCGCCGCGACAAGCTGCTCGAGCGCAAACACGAACAGCTCACGCACGAGCTCGAGTCCGATCTGGAGCGGGCCGTTCCCGATCTGGACGCGGCAATCGATGATCACGTGGGCGACGATCTCCTTCGTCTCCTGTTCATCTCGTGTCATCCCGTGCTTTCCACCGAAGCACGCGTTGCGCTCACGCTCCGCTTGCTCGGCGGCCTGACCACCGACGAGATCGCGCGGGCCTTCCTTGTTCCAGAAGCGACAATCGCACAGCGCATCGTGCGCGCAAAGCGGACGCTCGCCGACGCACAGATTCCGTTCGAGGTGCCGCGCGGCGAGGAGTTCGTCGCACGGCTGTCGTCGGTGCTTCAGGTGATTTATCTGGTGTTCAATGAAGGGTATTCTTCCACTTCCGGCGACGATTGGCTTCGTCCAGGTCTGTGCGAGGACGCGTTGCGGCTCGGGCGCATCCTTGCCGAGTTCGCGCCCGACGAGCCGGAGGTGCACGGACTCGTCGCGCTGATGGAGATTCAGGCGTCACGATCGCATGCACGCGTTGGCCCCACGGGAGAACCGGTGCTGCTGCTCAACCAGAACCGAGGGAAGTGGGACTACCTGCTCATCGGTCGCGGTTTTGCCGCTCTCGAGCGCGCCGAGCGCCTTGGCGGTGCGCGTGGCGCCTATGCGCTGCAGGCGGCGATTGCGGCGTGTCATGCGCGAGCGCGCACGGCCGACGAGACGGACTGGGAGCGCATTGTGGCGCTGTACGATCAGCTTGCGGAGCTCACGCCGTCCCCGATCGTGGAGTTGAATCGGGCAGTCGCTGTCGCGATGGCGTTCGGTCCGGCGACAGGTCTGGAGCTCGTTGATGCGCTGACGTCGGAGCCCTCACTGGAGAGGTATCACCTGCTCCCGAGCGTGCGGGGGGACTTTCTCTTCAAGCTCGGCAGACGTGAGGAGGCGCGTGGAGAGTTCGAGCGTGCGGCGTCGCTCACGCGCAATGCGCGGGAGCGGGCGCTGCTGCTTGGGCGTGCGGCGGAGTGCCGGACATGAGACACACCAGAATACTGCCTCCGAACACTGACGTCGGAAGCCGCCACGCCAGGACTCGTTCGCCGAATTGCGGCTGGTGGCGATGGGATGATCAGAAACGGACGGCGGTATTCCGACACCTGACTCCGACAGATATTGCGGCGCACACGGAAGCTGACATCTGATACGGCGCCTTTAGGTATCACGTCGGATTTTCTGCGTCGGAGGTCGGCAGTCAGAATTCTGACGCTGATTTCCCATCGCCGCCGATAGCAGTTCGGAGGGCAGAGTCTCAGTGTGGCACCTTCAGAAATCCGATGTCAGAGGCAGTATTCGCAATTCAGGGGGCTTCTGACGTCTTGATCTCTCACCGCGACCACGCCGGATTGAGCGAATTGCTGTTCGTCAAGCGCCGTGGCGCACCCCCATCGGCGTTCATGACATACACCGCGTTCTGCCTCTCTCGCTCCGAGATGAACACGATCTGCCGGCTGTCCGGCGACCAGCTCACCATTCCGTCGTAACCGGGATTGCTCGTGAGTCGCGTGCGCACCTTGTCCGCAACGCGCACGACCTCGATGTCGTAGTCGTCGCCGCGCACAGTCTGGAACGCGATGCGCGTACCATCGGGAGACCAGGCGGGCGCAAAGTTGGATGTGGCGTCGTCCGCGACGCGCTCGAGATCGGCGCCGTCCGAGCGCACGACGTACAGATGACGTCCACCATCGCGCTCCGAGATGAACGTGATGCGATCGCCGCTCGGCGACCACACCGGGCGGTTGTCCCTGCCGGCGTTGGTCGTGATGCGCCGCTGATTGGTCCCGTCCGCGCGCATCACATACAGCTCCTCGTTGCCATCACGGATCGACGTGAACGCGATCGCGGTTCCGTCAGGTGACCACGACGGATCCTCATCGACTCCCGGTGTGCTCGTGAGTCGGGTCAGCGTCGCGTCGGCGACACGGACGGAATAGATGTCGAGGTTGTCGTAGCGGGTCGTGCCAAGCACGATGCGCGTTCCGTCGGGAGACCACTGCCGGAACTGCTTCGCCGCGATGTTCGGCACCAGTGATTTGAGGTTGCGACCATCGGCGTCCATCACGAGCAGTTGCCACGACGTGCCTCCCACCTGCGAGCCGAACGCGATCTTCGAACCGTCTGGCGACCAGAGTGGAAAGCGGTCCTGGTCTTGGCGCGACGTGAGACGCGTCTGGTGACTTCCATCCGCATCCATTGAATAGATCTCCCAGTTCCCATCGCGGTCCGAGGCGAAGGCGATCTTCGGTGCTGGGGACGTCACCTGAGGGACGCCTGGGCCGAGCATGCACACCGCACCGATGAGAAGTCGCGACAGAAGAGCCATGCATCATCCTCGCAGTCAGATGGTTGAACGCTGCTTCGATGCCGACCGTCATGGATTCGCTTACGCGCTATGCTTCCAGCGCGATCACGGCGACTTCATGATCGAGAAGGGACGCAACCTCGAACTGCGCCCAGCCGTCCTTCACCACAGCGCGCGTCGAGCGTTTCGCGACGAGAAGCTCCACGCGGCTGCTGCGCGTCGTGGCAGGAAGGCGCACACGCACCATCAGCGGACCGACGCGAATCAGCTCATCGACCGGTGCGCGCCAGGTGCCGGCGCTCGTCAGATTGACGAGGTGCAGCACGAGTCGGTTCGCCTGACGATACAGGTGACAATCCACGAAGCCGGCGCCTTCCACGGTGAGCGACAGGCTGTCGCCCGCGGCCCATCGCGCGAGATTCGCGAGCACGTTCCCATGATCCGCCAGATTCTCTCGGCCGTATCGGCGATCGAGATCGGCAGGCATGAACGCGACGCGGCCTCGTGATTCAGTGACGATCAGTGCCGGAATGTCCGTGCGCGAGACCCGCATGTAGCTGTCTTCCGGCGGGAACACGGGGAATGGCGGAATGAAGGTGGCGAGCACCTGTGCCTCCGCCTCCACGCGCAGCGCCGACAACGATCCCCCGAAGGGGAGAATGTCCGTTCCGTCCAGACCCTTCAACGCCGGATGCCGTGTGCCAGCGGCCCGCGGTTCGTTCGATCGCCGCGGGCCGTATTCGCGGGCGCGCAGCTCGGGGGTCAGGCGCAAATAGCTGTGCAGCGTCTGCGCCGTAGCGCGTCGCGGTGCGGCGGTGCTATCGCTCGTATGCACGCGGAACACGTCGGCCAGGGCGTAGTCCGCTCGCGGATCACCCCATTCGTCGAACCGGCTCGTTTCTCCGGTTGCGACGAGATTGCCACCCTGCGCAACGAATCGCCTGATGGCATCCGTCTGCGCTGCGGACATGGCGCCGACGTCGGGAAGAATCAGCGCCGAGAATCGGTTGGCGTTGCGTGCAATGTGATCTGCGTGGACCGGCAGATACGGGATCCGCGCCCGGACGAGCGCGTTCACCCATCCGCGCCACGGCAGGTCGTACACCTCGTCCGGGTTGTCTCGTCCATAGAAGTCCACATTCTGCTGCGACCACACGAGACCGACGCTTGCCACGGGCTGGCGGTTGATCAGATACTGCTCGTGCTCCGCGTGCCAGCGCATCACCGGCTCGGCGGTCGCGAGCATGCGGCGGTCTTCGTGGTACGCACCGATGTGATGCCACCACGGCTGAATGCCGCCGGCAAATCCGTCGAGCATCCAGAGCCGTGCTTCCAACGGTGGCTTGCTCGACAGCCGGAACATGTTTCGGCCGGCCTGATACATTGCCATGCTCTCGGGAACGACCTTGTCCCATCCGGCGAGTTCATGCACGAGCTTTCCGGCGTCGCCGTTGCTGTGGAAACCGGTGGGGTCGCTGCGGAACTGATGATCGAGCAGCACCATCTCCGACCGCTCGCAGATCGCCTTGACGTCGCGAAACACCCGGGCTTGGCCGGACACCGAGCCGCTGTTCATCCCGATCCACAGGCATTGTGGTCCACCCGCGTCTCGCGTGGCGCGGTTGAACAGATCCCAGATCTCGATGCGGCGCGCGTAGTTCCACTGAATCCATTGGCGGAACACCGGATCATCCCAATTCTTCGCGCGCGGCACTGATTGGCCGGTTTTCTCACGGAACGTGCGCTCGCAATTCGCGCAGTAGCAGACGCTGTCGCGCCCCAATCCGTTCCAATTGTTGTCCGCGAACCCTTCGGGATGCGAGCGCTGGGCAATCTCGCGCAGCACGGAGGGGACGTAGTCGTCGTAGTACGAACTGTTGACACACGCGACGTACAGGTCCGTGTTCCGGTAGGGACGTCCGTCGGCATCGACGGCGAACCAATCGGGGTGAGTCCGGTAGAAATCCTCGTGGGCGCGATTGGAATCCATTCGTGCGATCACGACGAGCCCGTCCGTGTGCGCCGCGGTGGACAGCTCGCCGAACAGATCGCGGTCGCCAAGGCCCGCCGAACGATAGTGCAACGGGAATTTGGTGGGATAGTAGGCAACGATCCCGCCGGCATTGATGATCACGCCCTGCGTCCGAGTGCGCTTCCAATGCTGGCGCCACCAGTCGACGTCGTATTCGGCCACGTCCACTTCGCGAATGTTGGTCTGTCCCCAGCGCAGCGTTCGGCGGAACCAGGGCAGGTTCGCCGGCTGTGCGTCGACGGACTCCTCACGGTGTTCAACCCGCGGCGGCGTCAGCGCGGACAGGTCCACACCAGCCAGGAGCGTCGTGGCGGCGGCGGACTTCTTCAGGAATGCCCGTCGTGATTCGAGTGTTGGCTTCGTCATGCGTCGACACGCTCCACCCAGAGTTTCGACAATCGATCCAGAACGGCGACCAGATCCGGCATGTCCTTCAATACTGGCGCATTCGGATCGCCGATGCGGTTGATACGCTCGATGGCGGTCTTGATCGTGAAGTTCTTTGGATCGAGTGCGGCATCGACTTCATGCCATTCGAGCGGCATCGACACCGGCGCCCCCGGCAGCGGTCGCACGCTGAAGGGCGCAACGATCGTCTGTCCGTGGCGGTTCTGGAGGTAGTCGATGTACACCTTGTCGCCGCGCTTCGACACATGACGCGTGATCGTGGCGATGTCCTTCAGCTCCGTGAGCACGACGCGCGCGAGCAGCTCGCCCAGCGTGCGCGATTGCTCGTAGGTGAACTGGCGCGACAGCGGCAGCAGAATGTGCAGCCCCGTCTTGCCGGTGGTCTTCACGTAGTTCGGCAAACCGATTTCGACGCATAGCGCGTGCAGCACCTGCGCACAGCGAATGACGTCGGAGAACGGCGCTTCTTTCGGATCGAGATCGATCACACACCAGTCGCACTGCTCGAGCGAGCCTACGCTGCTCGCCCAGATGTGCAGGGGAATGGAGCCGAGGTTTGCGATGTAGAGCAGTGACTCTTCGTTGTCGCAGACGAAGTAGCGGACGTCGCGTTGCGTGTCTTCACTCCAGATGGGATGGGTGCGAATCCATTCGGGTGAGAATTCCGGCGCGTCCTTCTGATAGAACTGCTTTCCGTCGATGCCGTCCGGGAATCGCGTCAGCACCAGCGGACGGTTGCGGAGGTAGGGGAGGATCCACTTCGACACGGCGCGATAGTAGTCGATCAGATCGCCCTTCGTGTACTGCTCGGCGGGCCAGTAGATCTTTTTGAGGTTGGAGAACTTGACCTCGCGTTCGGCGTTCGGCGTACGGGGTACGGCGGCGGCTTGATTGTCTTCCAGCGCAACGCGAGGGACTTGCTCTTCAATACCCACCTCCGGCTGGTGGGGCCACTCCTGCCGCACGCAATCCTCGGGTGGCTTGTCGTCGCGCAGCCGCAGAAACGACGCATGGCGCAGCAGCCCATCCGGCGTGAGTTCGCGATACCGCACCTCGCACACATAGCGCGGCTCCACCCACGTCGTCGTCTTCGTCTCGGGAATCCTATCGCTCGGCAGCGGCTCCACGCCCGGCTCAGTGGCCATGCCGAAACAGGGTGCGCTCGAGCGAACGATCGGCGCGAGCAGCGCCTGAATCTCGCGCAGCATCGCGTCGTCCATCCCGGTGCCAACTCGCCCCGCGTACACGAGTCGTCCCTCCACCATCTCCGCCAATTGCAATGCACCGAGATGTGAGCGGCTCCCTTTTGGCGCCGTGAACCCGACGATCACGAAGTCGCCGGTACGCTCGGCTTTCATCTTGAGCCAGCAATCGGATCTGCCGGCGATGTACGGGCTCTTGGCCTTCTTGGCGATGATGCCTTCGAGACCCATCGACCCGACCTCGCGCAGAAACTTTTCGCCGTCGCGCTCGATGTGAAACAGGCCGCGAATGGGACCGAGCTGCGGAACGGCCTCCATCAGCAGCTCGCGACGCTTCAGGAGCGGGAGCGGGCGGAGATCGAAGTCCTCGTACGCGAGCAGGTCGAAGGCGAAGTACGTTGCCGCCAACTCGACGGCCGCATGCCCGATCTCGATCTCCGATTTCAACCGGCCACGTTTCTGGAGCAGCGAGAAGCTCGGCTTCCCCTGCGAGTCGAGCACCACGACCTCGCCGTCGAGAATACACGCCTCGTGCGGCAGCGCCTTCACCGCGCGCGCGATCTCCGGAAAGACGTCGGTGTAGTCGTTGCCGTTGCGCGTGAGGAGAATCACATCTGCTCCGCGCTTGGCGGCGAGCAGGCGATAGCCATCGAGCTTGAGCTCGAACACCCAATCGTCGCGCGTGAACGCACCTTCGTGCGGCTCCGCAAGCATGAGCTTCACCGATCGCGGATCGACGCGCGACCGCCGTGCTTCCGATGCGTCCAGGGCGTCGCGCAGCTTTGCGCCTGGCTTCTCTCCTGCCTTCACCTGTTCGACCGTGAGCCCCGACAACACCGATGCTTCGTTGAACTGATCGCCGGGCGAGGCAACCCACGCGTCGCGCTCTTTGATGAGCAGCCAATCCTTGTCGCTCTTCTTGATCTTCACGAGTGTCCACTTGCCGTGCAGCTTGTAGCCGCGCAGCTCGAACAGCAGCTTCCCCTTCTCGAGCCCTTCGCGCCAATCTTCGAGCGCAATCCACTCGCCGCGGTCCCACACGATGATGCCGCCGGCGCCGTAGTTCCCCGTGGGAATCACGCCCTCGAAATCGCCGTACTCGAGCGGGTGATCTTCCACGCGCACAGCGAGCCGCTTGTCCGCCATGTCATACGATGGCCCCTTTGGCACCGCCCACGACTTGAGCACGCCATCCATCTCGATGCGGAGATCGTAATGCAGATGGCTGGCGGCATGCTTGTGCACCACGAACAGGCGCCCAGGCGCGGCCGATACCGTGCCGACCGGCTCCGGCGACGAATCGGCGGAACGCTTCGCGCGGTACGTCCGCAGGCTGTCGGGGGGCACTTCGTCGCCCTCGCCGGGGGATTTCGCATCACCTCTTGCGGGCATGCTCGTCCTGGATAATCGTCAAGGTTCCACAGCGCCGCTCTGCATTCATCCTCGCCGTCCTCCTCCTATGCCCGCTCGCTCCATCGCCAACGCTACCATCTCCTTCGGGCTCGTTTCCGTCCCCGTGAACCTCTACTCGGATTCCTAATCGAAGGCGAGCGTGTCGTTCAACATGTTGCACAAAAAGTGCAACGGCCGGCTCAAGCAGCAGTACATCTGCCCGAAGGACAACAATGAAGTCGTCGACCGCAACGATACCGTCAAGGGTTACGAGTTCGCGAAGGACCAGTATGTCGTCTTTTCCGCGGAAGAGCTGAAGGCGGTCGAAGAGAAGGCAACGGGCATGATCGACGTGATCGAGTTCGTGCCGCTCGCCAAGGTCGACCGAGAATATCTCGAGAAGGTGTACTATCTCGGACCCGACAAAGGTGCCGAGCGCGCGTATCGGCTGCTCGTCGCCGCGCTCCAGGAAACCGGGCGCGCCGCCCTTGGGCAGCACGCCGCACGGGGCCAGCAGCACCTCGTCCTGCTTCGGCCACTGAATGGCGTCCTGGTGATGGAACAGCTCCACTACGCCGATGAGGTGCGTCCAACGACCGAGGTCACGATTCCCGCCGGCGACGTGAAGCCGATGGAGCTGGCGCTCGCGAAGCAGCTCATCGAGCAGACTTCCAACGACGAATTTCAACCGGAAAAGTTCAAGGACACGGTGCGCGAGCGCGTACTGGAGACGATTCAGCGCAAGGTCGACGGTCAGGACATCACTCAGGACGTCGTCGTTGGCAGCGCCGGTAAAGTCATCGATCTCATGGAGGCGCTCAAGGCGAGCCTCACGGTGTCCACCGGCAACCCGAACAAGGCAGACAAGGCCGAGAAGCGAGGGAAGAAAGCGTCGTGAAGCTGCTCGCGGGTACGAGCGGCTATGCCTTCAAGGAGTGGAAAGGCTCGTTCTATCCGAAGGAGCTGAAGGACGCGGGCATGCTCGGCTTTTATTCGAGCCGGTTCTCCACGGTCGAGATCAACAACACGTTCTATCGCCTGCCCAAGGAGCAAGTGCTACTCGATTGGGCGGCGCAGGTGCCCGATCCATTCATGTTCTCGATCAAGGCGAGCCAGCGCATCACGCATTATGCGCGGCTCAAGCCCGAGTGTATCGGCGCGGTGGAGTTTCTGGTGAAGAACACGTCCGCGCTCGGCAGCCGTCTGGGTCCGATTCTCTTTCAGCTGCCGCCGAACCTGAAGAAGGATTTCGACCGGCTCCGCCTGTTTCTCGATACGCTTCCGCTCGACCGCCGGTGCACGATCGAGTTCCGTCACGAGAGCTGGTTCGAGGACGACGTGTTCGATGCCCTGCGCGCGCGCAACATCGCGCTCTGCATCACGGAGCAGCCGGAGTTTGCGTCGCCCGTGGTGTCGACAGCGACGTGGGGCTATGCGCGTCTGCACAAGCTCGACTACGACGACGCGGCGCTGGCTGAATGGGCGAAGCGGATCTCGAGGCAGCCGTGGAGCGAGGCGTACGTCTACTTCAAGCACGACGAGGGGATTGGGTCGGGGCCACCGGCGGTGGATTCGTTTCGGCGTGCGTTCGACGGCTGACCGCTACTTCCAAATCCAGCGTGCCCGTGCTCGTACTTTCTCGAAGAGCGGCGGCAGGTCGACGGTGAGGGCATGCGCCGCGCCCCGGGGCTTCCACGTCAGCGTCGTACGATCCACGAGCGGGCTCTCCCGCTCAGGCGTCCATCGTTCGACGAGTCCAGCATCGACGTCCACGATCCAGTATTCGGCGACATTGGATTCCATATAGAAGTCGCGCTTGATGACCCGATCGGTGCGAACGCTGCTCGGAGAGATCACCTCGACGGCGAGCAACAGGCCCTTGATGTCCGACCAGCCCCGCTCGACATCGTCTGGGCCGGGTTGGGCCGGGACGACGAACAGGTCCGGCTGAGTAATGCTCCCCTTCCGCAGCTCGAGATCTGATGGCGAAAAGTACGTCAGTCCAAGCGCTTCCCGTTCGACGTATGGCGCGATGAGGAGAAAGAGCTCGCCAAGGAATAGCTGGTGCGGGTTGCCCGGCGAGGGGGTCACGACGAGCTCACCATCAATGAGCTCATAGCGCGGCCAGGCGCGCGATTCGTCGATGAGGTCGCGGACGTCTGCCGACGTCCAGCGCCGGCGCATTGCAGGCATGCCCATAGTCTGCTCGGCCCACGGAGAAGATGGCAAGGGCTCACCCCCCAACGTGAAGCGGCGCGTATGATCGAGCGTCATCACATTCGCGCAAGGACGACGCGTGTCGCCGCCACTTGCGAGTGCGTGCGCTACTTCGGCCACCCCGCCTGCGGCAACGCCGGCGCAATCCGCAGCGCATTCTGGTAATACACCTTCTTCAGCACCGCGTCAGGCAGATCGATGCCGTACAGCTTCCAGAACGCGTGATACGGGCGGTAGTAATCGAAGTAGTCGTCCCGCGTCTCGAACACACGCCAGTAGTACGGATACTCCTCGGGCTGGAACGAGTCTTTGCCGAAGAGGATGCGGTCCTGGTATTTGATGAAGAAGTCGTGCGCGGCGCGCGGCTGGCGCCCGATGTCGTAGAGGACCGCGCCGACCTCCGTGTACAGGTTGGGCATCGCGTCCATCATCTTGCCGAGTCGGCCGAGATCGTTCGCGTGCCACCCCATGTGCGCCGTGACGAACGTCGTCTTGGGATTCTTGCGGAACAGATTGTCGCGTTCCGTCATCAGCGTCTCGAAGGTCGGGAACCGATCGGGCGGATACCGACGCTCGCCGAACAACGACATCTCGAGCCACCGCTCATTGGTATTGTCGATGGGCTGAAAGAATTCCTGCGGATCGGCGGTATGGATGAACACCGGGAGTTTGAGCCGAGCGCACGCGCTCCAGACCGGATCCAGCTCGGGGTCATCGAGCTTGAGTCGCGAGCCATCGGACTTGCGGGTCGAGAGTCCGAAGCCCTTGCCGATCTCTCCCACCCCAACGGCGCCAGCGGCGACGTCGGCTTCCAATTGAGCAATTGCCTTTTCCGCCCAGCCGGGGCCGACGTTCTGAAAGCTGATGCCCGCGAGCGCGCGAATGCGATCCTTCTGCGGCGAAGAGCGTATGGCGGCCACGGCATTCTGGAGGCGAGCGCCGGACATGTTGTCGGCCGCGACCATCATCCGCACGTTGAGGCTGTCGAGGTTGGCGCCCAGACTCGCGAGTCCTTCGGCGGAGCCGAGCAGCGATTGCGGGTGGCCGTGAAAGTCGATCGCCGGATATTTGGCGGCTTTCACCATGTGCGCCGCCGTGATCAACGTGGAGCGCGGGTGATAGTCGACGATACTCGGCGCGGGCGACTCGGGAGCCATGCAGGTGCGCGGGCGGATCTCGGTGGAGCCGGGCGGGCAGTGCTCGCCCGCTGGGATGGGGGTGCCGCGGGCACGCTGGGCGATTGCAGTTTCGCCGACTAGCGCACTCAAAAGCAGAATTGAAACGACACGACGCATGGCTGGCCACTCGGACGGAGGTTCTTCTGAAGAATATCGCTCTGTCCCGCCATGGGCGCGAGGCGGATTTTTTTACGGAGTGCTCGCGGAACTGCGGAACTGCGGGATTTTTGACGGAGAGATCGCAGAGGACAGCGGGAACCAAAGAAAGACTGTCGATCTGATTGCAATGGAGGACTGCATGACGGCAGGTGTTTGATCAGAACGACGCCTTCCTCGTCGCGCTCAGAGGCAGTTCTCTGCGACCTCTGCGACCTCTACATTCAAAAAATAACGTTGTTGATTCATAAAACCGTTGTTGGTTTTTCTTTTGCGGAAAACACAATGGGCGGCGACCAGAACCTGGCCGCCGCCCATCGAGTGACAAGATCTGCTACGCCGGAATCGTCGGCTTGAAGAAGCCCTGCACGATCTGGATGACCTGCGTCTTCGTCAGAGGCTCATCGAACGCTTCGCCCGCTGCTGCCGCCGAGAAACTGCTCGTCGGTAGGTTGGGCAGCGTGTTGATGTTCACGCCCAACTGAGTCGAGGCACCTTCTCCTGCGTAAATCAATCCCAGCGCCGC
Source organism: Gemmatimonadaceae bacterium (assembly GCA_031360095.1). GTDB lineage: Bacteria > Gemmatimonadota > Gemmatimonadetes > Gemmatimonadales > Gemmatimonadaceae > AG11. The sequence goes on along the minus strand of JANMAY010000142.1, from coordinate 3,202 downwards.
CACTGCTCCAGCGGGCGGATTCGCCACGTTGTCGGCGCCGGCCGCAGCTGCGCCGTCGCCAGACACGGTGCCGCTGAACCGCACGGTGCTCGGTCCGCCGGTCTGACGGCGAAGCCGACGAATCTTAGCCGCGTGCCGGGCTTCGACCGAGTGAATGCGAAGCGCGGACTCGAGCACGCCGCTGTTCGACATCAGGTTCGGCGCCTGTCCTTTGTACGCGCGAACCCCTGTGTCCTCCGCCGCCTGCGTCACGAGCAGCAGGAAGTTGAGGTCGGTGGTGGCACCCGCGAACGGGCCGTTGCCTGCACCGCGCGCGCCGGTGAAGTCGAAGCTGTCGGCGTTCAGGTTGAGATTGTTCTTTGCGCCGGCCGCTGTCAGGAATGCAACATGGGCGGCCTCGTGCTTCTGAATCTGATTAAGCGTGGGGAGCGCCGCGGCAGGAACCTTGGCGCGCACTGTAGCGAATGCGGTGTTCTGCGCGGCCGAGGCGCTCGTTCCCAGCACCGCCTTGTAAAACTCATTCTCGAAGATCTCGAGGATGAGCGCGAAATCGAGCACGTCCGAAATGATATCTTGGTTTTTCATCTTGGTCTTAGCTCCAATGAAGCGTCGAGGTCACGGTGTGGGCGAGGGCGGACCGAAGTCCGGCGTGCCGGCTTTCGTGGGTGGCTGCGTTCCGATCGAGAGTTTGTCCGACACGATCCCGACGCTGATGACACGGCCCGCGACCGCGGAGGGCTCGAGCTTAACATCGAGGCCGGCGTTCGCTCCGCTTCCGATGACGACACTGTCGCCGCCGAAGCGAGTTCCCGGTGCGTCTCCACCGCTCACACCAAGCGATTCGCGGATATCACGGATTGCGGCGGCATGGCGTGCTTCGACCGAGACGATCTTGCCAGCGACGGTGAGATAGTCCGGGTTCGTGAGGTACTTGCCCGCGCCGTTGTACGCCGCCACTCCGAGATCCTCGAACATCTCCGCATTCTTGAGGATGACATCGCGCGTCGTGAGCGTCGAACCAACGACTGTCGAATTGAGATTCAACGTGCCGATGGCGTTGCCGCCGAGTGCGGCCTTGAAGAACTCGCGGTGAATGACCTCGTGATTGCGCAGATCGAGCATCACTTCCTGCTGCTCGGCGTTCATCGTGCCGAATGCCGCTGATGCGACGACGGCGGTATAAAACGCGGCCTCGAGCTGCTCGAGTGCGTAGGCGTAGTTCAGAATGCCCACGTCATTCGACAGGTTGAGCGTGACGGTGTTGCTGGTCGGCGACGTGATGCCGTTGTCGTTGTCGCTGTCGCACGCCGTGAACACGGCGGGCAGCATGACGATGGCGCCGCCGATTCCGAGCATTCTCAGGAAATCTCGACGCGTCGAGACCTGCATGAGCTGCTCGGGCGCTTCGATGACGAGCGTTTTGCTCTTCTCAAGCATCTCCCCTTCCTCCGGTAGGCCAACGAATTGACGCGCTCGCTCTGGCCCAACCGAGTCGGCGCGCTGATCCGAACGCCTCGTGAACAAGGCTTCGTCACGCGCCGCTGCATTGCACAACTCGCGCCGTCTGGTCAGTATTTGATGAGCAGACGGACCAATTATGGCCGCCTGGACTGTCTTGACGCGTAACGTGGGCGTGAAATTGCCGAGGGGAGGTGATTCGAGCAAAAGCGAGATATCCTTCGTCGCCGCTGGCTGTGTGATTTCCCGCTTCCCCGGAATCTTCTGTGGCTGAATCTCGATCCATCGCCATCGTCGAAGTACTGCGAGGCCGCGTACTGCGCGGCATCCAGGCGGGGACGCTCGAGCCCGGCAACCGGCTGCCGAGTGCGCGCGAACTCGTGAGTGAGTTCGAGGTGGATCATCGCCTCATTCTCGCAGCGTATCGGCAGCTCGCGGATGAGGGGCTCGTCGACATCCGCGAGCGCGGCGGGGTGTACGTCGGACAGGAGCCTGCGAGCCTCGTGGATCTGCCCGCGCTTCCGGTGAAATGGTTCGTCGATACACTCACCGACGCGTTCGCGCATCACATCCCGGCGCCAGAGCTCCACGAATGGCTGCGTCGAGCGACCGAGACCCTGCGGTTGCGTGCGGTCGTGATCTCTTCGACAGATGATCAGGTCGTGGGACTGGCCCGCGAGCTCGCCGACGACTTTGGCCTGCTCGCTGACGGTATCGTCGGGAAAAATCTCACCGCTCCGGCGGAGATGCCCAATGCGCTGCGGCGCGCTGATCTCATCGTGACGACCATCGCGTACCAGGAGCTCGCCCGTCGCGCGGGAGAAACGCTCAAAATTCCGGTCATTACCATCGAGGTGCGCCCAGATCTCGCCGTCGGGGAATGGGCGCTCCTGCTGCGCCAACCGATCTGGGCAGTGGTCGCAACACACGAATTCGGCGTTCTGCTGAAGCGCTTTTTCGCGGACGTGAAGGGAGTGGAGAACCTAAACGTCATCGTGTACGGCACGGACGATCTGTCCACGATCCCTGACGGCGCTCCAACCTACGTCACCCATCGGGTGCGCCAGCAGCTCGGGAACACGCCCCTGCGTGGACGTATTCTTCCGGCGGCCCGCACCATTTCGAGCGCATCGGCGCGTGCGCTGTTCGAGTTCATCGTTTCTGCGAATCTGGCTGCACTGCGCGGCACCCGCCCACTCCTCGACGAGCGTTCCCCGAAACGTGTCTCGAATGCCTGAGCTTGCCCATCTCCAAAACGAAGTTGCAGAGGCAGAAAACTTGCCCTTGGTTCACGCCATGAACTCAGGGAGAGCTATGGCGCGGTTGGAGGACATTGACCCGATTTCGGGCGACGGATCATCCGCCATCTCTCGAGAGACGACGCCGAGCTTCGCGAGCACCGTGGCAGACTCGCTGCGAAATGGACGCGTTCGCGAGACGCTGGCCGGACTGAATGCCCGAACGCGGTTTCGGTACACGGGGATCTATCGCGTCGAAGAGGGCGTGCTCCGAAACCTTGCCCTGTTCGACCGCGAAAATCCCGCGATGAACCTTTCGGGCGACGTGTGTGCGCTCAACGAGACCTACTGCGCAATGGTGAGCGCCACCGACTCGGCGTTCGTCACTCGGAACTCCCTCAATGATCCGCGCTTGTCCGCGCATCCAGCGCGCCTCCGCGTCGTGTCCTACGCGGGAGTGCCCATCCAGCATTCGTCGGGCGCCCGTGGATCGCTCTGCCACTTCG
>JANMAY010000040.1:0-25042 GCA_031360095.1 Gemmatimonadaceae bacterium | reverse complement strand
GGCGTGCTCCACGCGCGCAGAATGACCCGCCCCTGCGGGGGCGTGAACTTCACCGCATTCGTGAGAAGATTGAGCACCACCTGCACGATTTTGTCGCGGTCCGCCCACACCACGATCTCCGCGGTGGGCGCGATGTATTCGTAGACTACCGTGCGCGCGCTCGCCATCGGCTCGATCAACGGGGCGACGCTGGAGAGCACCTGCCCCAGCTCGAGTGACTCCATGTTGAACGTGATGGTCCCGGATTCCGCTTTGGCGTAGTTGAGCACGTCGTTGATGAGCGCGGAGAGATGCTTCTGGCTCCGCTTGATGCGCTCGAGGTATTCACGCTGGCCCGCGGCGAGCGGCCCTTTCACGCCTTCTTCGAGCAGCCCCGCATATCCCCCAATGGCATTGAGCGGCGTCCGAAGCTCGTGGCTCATCATCGCCAGGAAGCCTGCCTTCGCGAGATTGGCTTCCTTCGCGTCGGACAGCGCCTGGCGGAGCTGATCGCGCGATCGCTGAAGGGCCTTTGCGAGCACGGCACTCTGCGCGGCTGCCGTCTCCGCCATCTGCGCCTTGGCACCGAGCGTTCGCAGCGTCCGTTCAGTCGTCGCGATGGCGACGAGCAACGGAAACAACGGAAGAATTTCGCGGACGATCGCCTGATCGGGCGTACCGCCCAACAGGACCATGACTGCACCGGGCTCGATTCGATATCCCCACGCCGAGAGATCGGCCACGCGGAGTGCACTCGGCATTTCACCATTGCACGTGCCTTCCGCCAGGCACCTCGCGAGAAACGCGCGCCACTCGCTGCCGCGCCGGATGGTCTGTGGGAAGCCCGACGCCGGCAGCAGTTCCCCCACCTCGGAATCGGGAAGAAACAACAGCAGCTCCTCGCTTCCCAATACCTTCGCGATGTCACAGGCAATCGTCCGGCGCGTGTCGGCGTACGCGAGCTGGCCGATCAACTCCGTCAGGCTCATGCGGTCATCACTCGGGAATTACACAGACGACAGCCGTGCAATTGTGAAATCCACTGAACTGCTCCTCGCTGCGGGCGATCTGCCCGTGGGTATTGCAGCCGATGAATTGCCCGTCCCCCAAACCTGCCTGGAGTGCATCGAGCTCCAGCGCGAAGTTGTCACCCAAACGCAGCCGCGTTGCCACGCAGTCGAAGAAGAACGCAACGCTCGGACGCTCGTCGCCGATCTGCTGGAGCGCGTCTTCCACCGCACCGGACGCCGCCTCCGCCGCGGACGTCGACGTCGAGCCCATGATGCGCACGGTCGCACCGTCCGGAATGTCGGCCGCACAGGCGATGGACCCGTCGTCGTTCACTCCGAGCGGAACGCGCAGCTTGAAGTCGCTTCCGCTCTCGATGCCAATCACGTTATGGAGAAAAAACGGCAGCGGATCCGCTCGATTGAATTTCTGCTTTGTGGCCGCGGCGTGTGCCTCGAACGCCTCGACTGCGGGCGCGCCGTTCAAGCTTACGAGCTGCATCCCCGCGACTTCGGTGACGCGCATGGGGCTGCTCACCGGTGCCCAACCATGACGCACGCCGAGTCCGAGCTGCTTGTGTGAGAGAATCTCGAGGGCGACGACGGCGTCGTCGTACACAGCGCCGTCACAGAACACGACGGTCCGCTGGAACTGCGCGTCGTCGCCCGCGCCGCCACCGAAGAACTGGTACGTTCCACCGGAGATCAGCGTCAGCGCTTCGATCAGCTCATCGGTAAAGCCTGCGAGCGCGTCGCTGAGCACCAGCGCCGAGCGGTACCGGTATTCCGGGTGTGCATCGCCGTGGAAGCCGGCGAGCAGATTCGCCGCCGCTTGTCTGCGATCGGCCGCGAGGTCGCGCGCGACCGAGGCGCGAAAGGAGATGGCGTCCGAAGCGAGCGCCACCGCACAGGCCAGGCCGGTTCCGGAGGCGCCCGACACGAACTCGCCCGCCGACGAGCACCCCACCATCGCTGCGGGCTTGCAACCGTTGCTCAGCTCGCGAAGCAGCGAGGGAAAGTCGTGCACCGGCGAGGCAAACAGGATGAGAGCATCCGGCAACCGCTTGCCCAACCCCGCTTTGATCTGCGCCGCGAGATCCGCTCCAGCCGCACCGCTCTTCTGGTTCGAATAGACGACAACCGATTTAGTCACCGTATTTTCCCTCGTGGTCCTAGGAAGGCGTCTCAATGCAAGATGCTACCCTAAACCTCCCCGTCCAGAGTGGAGAATCGCCCTGTCGGCACGGCAACGTCCGCGACGCGGCGAACGATCAAACGTGCCCCACGCTCATAGGTGAAGTAGCTGTACGCCCATTCCACGAGCACGCTGAGCCGGTTGCGAAAGCCGGCGAGATAGAGAATGTGCAGAAACAGCCAGAACCACCACGCCAGGCCGCCGGCCAGCTGCAGACGTCCGAAGTCCGCAATTGCCCGGTGCCGTCCAATGGTGGCAAGATCTCCCTTGTTTCGATAGCGAAAAGGCCGGCGCGCGACCCCCTCCAGGTCGCGCCGCACGTTATCCGCGGCGTGGCGTCCCATCTGCATGGCCGCCGGAGCCACTCCCGGAACCGCCTTTCCCTCGGTGACAATCGACGCCATGTCTCCAACCACGAAGATCTCCGGATACGACGGCACGCTGAGATCGGGGGCCACCAGCACGCGCCCGACGCGATCGATTGGCGCACCAAGCGTCGCACCCAGTGGCGACGCGGCATTGCCCGCCGCCCAAATAATGGTGTTCGAGCGGATGACCTCGCTCTCACCGATACGCACGTGCCCCTTCTCGATGCTCGTCACCACCGCGCTCGTGCGCACCTCGACGCCAAGCGCAACGAGATCGCGACGCGCATGCTCGGAAAGGCCGTCAGGATAGCTCGGCAAAACCGTCGGCCCGCCCTCCACCAGCAGCACTCGCGCACTGCTCGATGCGATGCGCCGGAAATCACGCGGCAGCGCGTGCTTCGTGATTGCCGGCAGCATTCCCGCGAGCTCCGTCCCGGTAGGTCCAGCACCCACGATCACGAAGGTGAGCCACGCCTCGCGCTCGATGGGATCCTCCTCCAACTCGGCGCGCTCGAACGCTGTCAGGATGCGATGACGCAGCTCCACCGCGTCCGAGATGCTCTTCAGTCCCGGCGCGATCTTCTCCCACTCCGGATGCGCGAAGTACGCGTGTCGAGCACCCGCGGCGACGATGAGAAAGTCGTACGGAAATTCGCGTGCGCCGGCGGCCACCACTACGCGGCGTTCCGGATCGACCCGATTCACCTCCAGCATGTACACCGTCGTGTTGCGCTGCCGCCGCAACAGCCAGCGAATGGGTGCGGTGATATCGGTTGGCGCGATGGTCGCCGTCGCGACCTGATACAGGAGTGGTTGAAAGAGGTGGTGATTCGTGCGGTCGAGCACCGTGATGTCGACGTTGGCACGGCGGAGAGCACGCGCGGCATACAGCCCTCCAAACCCGCCGCCGATGATCACCACTCGGCGCGTGCCGGTCATGGGACTGGAGCGCTCGCCAGCTGCTTGACCATGTCGTTCCAGAATGCGGCAGCATCGTAGATGCTCTTCTCGCGGACCTTCTCATTGAGTCCGTGTTCGTTGCCCTCGGCGTCGACGGACGCGACCGCGCTGAAGTTGTACGTCGGAATGCCAGCGTTGCGCAGGAATAGTCCGTCCGTGGCGCCAAGCGACATGCTGGGAATGACCGGAGCACCGGGCCAGTAGCGCGCCGACAGTCGGCCGAGGAGGGACATCAAGTCCGCACGCAACGGTGACGGCTCGCTCAGAGTGGGTGGCTGCGTGACAGTGACCGCGACCGATGGGCCGGCGACGCGCTTGAGTGCGCGCTCCACGTCGGCCGGTGGATCGTTCGGTAACATGCGGCAATTCACCGTGGCACGCGCGCGCTGCGGCAGTGCGTTGTCAGCGTGTCCGCCTTCGAGCAGCGTCGCGACGCACGTCGTGCGGAGCCGCGCATTGAACGTCGGGTCGCGCGACAAGCGCCGCATCGCAGCCTGTGCGGCGGCGCTCGGTGGGCCTTTTGCATAGCCCAGGGCGACGGCGCGCATGTCGGCCGCGGTGTCGGGACGCTGCAGCGCCGCGGCGCGTTGGAGCTCGGTGCGCGTCACCTCGTTCAGCTTCACCGGGAAGGAAAATCCCGAGAGGCGATCGAGGGCGCGTGCGAGCTCGTAGATCGCGTTGTCCGGTCGCGGACGCGAACTGTGTCCGCCGGGGTTCGTTGCTTCGAACTGAAAGTCGATGAACACCTTCTCGCTCGCCTCTACCTGAACCTGGCGTGGCTTTCCGTTCGCGAGCTCGACATAACCGCCATCGGTGTTGAGCGCGTATTCGGCGTCGATCAGGTTGCGCGCGTGCGCGAGCGTCCAGATGATGCCTTTGGCGGCGTCCGTTTCTTCATCGGCGCTGAAGAACGCGATGACGTCGCGATCGGGGACCCACTGCTCGCGCTTCCATCGAATGAGATTGGTGATGAGCACCGTGACGCCGGATTTGTCGTCGGATGCCCCGCGGCCCATGAAGTAGCCGTTCTCGACGCGCAGCGTGAACGGGTCGGCCGTCCAATCGGCCTTGTTTGCCTCCACGACGTCGAGATGCGCGGCGAGGAGAATGGCCCTCTTGCCAGACGCGCGACCGCGGAGCCGCACGATGAGGTTCTGGTTCTTCGCATCCGGCCCGACGATGCTGATGTCGTTCGGTGCATATCCGGCCGAGAGCAGGCGCGTCTTGAGGGTTGTCGCGAGGGCGGTCGTGCTGCCCACGGACGCCGTGGTATTGGTATTGACGGCCTCGGTCATGACCTCGCGCGCGATGCGTTGGTACTCGACCGGCAGGGCGCTCGATTGCGCCAGGGCGGAAGATGCGGCGAGAAACGGAACGAGGACTACGAGTGTCCGGAGCATTTTTTAATTGGGCTGAATGTCATTCCGTGCGAGGAACGTGAGTCGCGGGACCTGTGTTCGCATGCTTTCCGCTCATCGCGCTGAGCAGCGTTCCCACCACCACCACCGTCACCACCCCGACCACGTTGTGCCACAGAAAGGCAATCTGCGGCGCACCAAAGTTCACCGCTGCAACAGCCGCCATTCCGCAGATCAATCCTACGAATGCGCCGAACGCGCGCGACCGGGGAATCATCGCCAGGATGAACACACCGAGGATCGAACCATAAAAGAACGATCCGAATCGGTTGACGACCTCGATCAGCGAGCCGAGTGTCGCGGCCTGTGTCGCGACGACGCATGCGAAGAGACCCCAGAATGCGGTCGCTCCCTTCGACACATTGAGAAAGTGCAGGTCGCTCGCTTCGGGCTTCACCCAGCGACGATAGAAGTCGATCACCGTCGCGGTCGCGAGTGAGTTCAGCTCTGCCGCGATTGCCGACATTGCCGCGGCCATCACGCCGGCGATGAACAATCCCGCGAGTCCCAGTGGCAGTTGTTCGAGCACGAACCGCGGGATGATGTAGTTGACGTCCTTCGACTGCTTCCCGGTGGCGCGCTCCGCGAGCTTGAGTGCCTCCGCGCGAACCGACGTGACCACGGAGTCGCGAACACGGAATGCCGACGCCGCGGATGCCTCCGTGCCATCCTCGGAATCGGTGACGCGCGCGATCTCGTTCGCGGCCGCTCTCCGCTCCGTGAGTGCGGCGCCGTAGCGTGATTCGAGCGATGCGAACGCTGCGGGCTCCGCGGCGCGAACGTCGCGCTCGTGCGCCGGATTGAAGAGCAGCGGCGGCGCCTGGAACGTGTAGAACACGAACACCAGCACGCCGATGAGCAGGATCATCGCCTGGAGCGGGATCTTCCAGTACGCGCTGATGAGCAGCGAGCTGCGCGCTTCATTCACCGAGCGCGCGGTGAGATAGCGCTGCACCTGGCTCTGGTCGGTGCCGAAGTACGAGAGCATGAGGAACGTGCCGCCGATGATCCCGGACCAGAATGTGTACGTGTTCGTGAGGCTGAATGAGAAGTCGAAGGTGCGCATCCGTCCTGCGGCACCGGCAATGTGCAGCGCGGCACCGGGCGAGACGGGAATGCGCACCAGCAGCACGATGACGATGGAGATGATCGCCACGACGATGAGCGCCATCTGCTTGACGTCCGCCCAGGTCACCGCCTGCACACCGCCGATCATCGTGTAGAGCACCGTCGGGATGCCCATGAACGCAACGCACCAGGGGAGCGGCCAGCCGAACACCGCGGAAAAGACGACGGCGGGCGCGGCGAGAATCGTCCCGCACGACATGCCGCGCGACAACAAAAACAGAAATGCGGTGAGCGACCGCGTCTTGGCGTCGAAGCGCCGCTCGAGGAACTCGTAGGCCGTGAACACTTTGGCGCCGTGTAGAAACGGCACGATCGTGACGCCAAGGATGAGCATCGCGATCGGCAGCCCAAAGTAGAACTGCACGAAGCGCATGCCGTCCACGGCGCCCTGTCCGGTGGTGCCGATCATCGTCACGGCGGACAGCTGCGTCGCCATGACCGACAACCCCACGGCCCACCACGGCAAGTTGCGGCTCGCCAGGAAGTAACCCTCGATATGCTTGGTGCCGCGCGCGCGGCGCAGGCCGTCGATCGCGACGTACGACAGCCAGACGATGACGACAGCCCAGTTCAGCGGATGCATGCGGCGCGCGTCAGATGGAGAAGTGGCGCTGCACGAGCCACAGCACGATGAGCGCGATGACTTGCACGCTCATCACGCGCACGAGGTTGCGTCGAAAGCGGATGGCGCTGGCCTGCTCAGTTGTCGGAGTCGGGTCCGTCATGGCCGCGAATGTACGCAAGGACGCTCGCGCGCGGGAGCTATCACGTCAGTTGTGTTTTGGCCCAACGCGGCATAAATCGATGGTGGCATCTCACGGGAGCGCGGTATGATGGACGACATGGGAATCTTTCGAACCACCATAGAGCTTGCGCCGTGGACCGATCACGATAAGCGGATCACCATCACGGACGTGATGGTCGACACCGGCAGCGAATACAACTGGTTCCCGGAATCGGTGCTCGCGGCGCTCGGCGTCACGCCCGTACGCATCGATCGATTCGAGACAGCCGACGGTCGAATCGTGGAGCGCGCGGTGGGGTTCGCGATGATTTTTGCCGCGGGTCGCTCCTCCGCAACCGTTGTCGTTTTTGCGCACGCTGGTGAGATGACGCTCCTTGGCGCGATCGGCCTCGAGGGGATGAATCTGCGCGTCGATCTCGCACGGCGGGAGCTCGTTCCGGCGGGACCGGTCCCGGTGGCCGCGGCTGCATAGGCGATCTCGGCGCTATGGCTGCGGGCGAACAGGACTTGATGCCTTGCCATCCGCCGCGATCAGATTCAAGAAGAGTCGCGCCGCCCCCGGAACGCCAGCCGGCAGCTGCCGGAACAGCGCGAGCGTCGTGTAGACGTACGCACCCTTCCCGAGCGGCGCCACCAACACCGCATTCTCGTTTGGCGGTTCGTTCGGATCGTGCATCTCGAGGAACTTGTGATAGCGCGGATCCGCCGTGGTCGGCATGTACAGCGAGCGTTCTTGCACCCAGCGGTCAAAGTCGTCGAGCGCAATGCGATTCGGTTTGGTGAGTATGCTCGCGCGCGAATCGAGCACGAGCACGGGCGCGCGCTCCTCCGTGACGCGCTGCGGAGGACGCTCGAGCGTAACCGGAAATGGGAGAATGCCGGGCGTCTGAATTTCCTGTTGCCCGTATTGCACGACCACCGTGCCTCCGGCGCGGGCGAAGTCCTGGAGTTTGCCCGCGTTCGCCACCAGCACGTCACTCGTCGCGAATGCGCGCGGACCCACGACCACCGATCCAAAGCTGGATAGGTCCCGCTCGGCAAGCTCGTCGGGGGCGAGCATCGTTACGTGCATTCCGAGTTGACCCAGCATCGTGGCGACGTTGTCGCCCACGCCGCGGATGTACGCCACATTGATGCGCGGAGGGAGCGTCGCGCGAACCGCTTCCAGGTGGACGCTCGCCGCGCGGTAGTATCGCAGGGGCCGAATGTGCTCGTAGCGGATCGGAACGTATCCGGCAATGAAGCGCTCACTGCCCGTTTCCGCCTTGGCACTGATGGTATGCGGGCCCGTGGGAAGCAGACCACGGAGCGGAACGGTGATGAGCGCATCTCCGAACGGCGCGAGCGCAACGCGCCGGACAACCGTATCGACTTTCACCTCGCCGAGCGGCGCCGTCAGCGTGAACGTGACGCTGCGCGGTGTAGCGGAGTTGGAGTGGAGCCGCACATTGTAGGTCCTCGCGAACGGAACGTTGGCTCGGGCGTATTCCACTTCCCCGTCGAAGAGCACGCTCACCGCGGGCACCGCCGCAACCGGACGACGGAGTTCGCCACGCGCCGGATCAGCGAAGCGATAGACGATCGCTCCCGCATCGACGACGACCGGCACTCCCGCGATCCGCAGCCACGCCCGCGAATGCGTGTCGGCAACACGGTCCTCACCGATCGCGAGATGCTCGGCGGCCGGCGTGCCCAGCGGCGGGACGACGAAAACGTCACCGGAACGCCCCTGCGCAAGCCACCACGGAACCGCGACGCTCGTCGCCGTGACTGGCACCGTCACTCGACCCGTGCTGTCGGGCGCAATCACCGAGGATGTGCCCGCGGGGCGCGGGCCGAAGCCATCGAGCGTCCACGCGGATGCGCCCTCCAGTGTCACGTCCCGGCGTCCCTGATTGTAGACGGAGATCGTCACCGGCAACGTGTCCCCCACTGCAAGCAGCTCGCGCGGCGCCGTCGCCTCCACTAGCACACCAGCCGCCGCGAGCAGCGCCGCCTTCGCGCGCGATTCTCCCGTCTCGAGCGAGATCGCCAAATCGCCAAGCGCCCCAGAGCATCCTGCTGCCACACCACCCCGCACACACGGCAGCTTGTCGCGCACTCGCGTGAGCAGATCAACGACGCGCGACAGCGGCGTGACCATCGCATCGGGCGCGGCAAGATTCTCGATGGCGCGCACCGCGGCGATCGCAGTAGGCACCGAGTCGAGCGCCGCCCGTGCACCTCCCGCGCTCGAGGGCAACGCCACTGCGCGGAATCGCGTCCAGTCCGACGCAATGTCCTGGAGCGGCGACGTCTCCCGCTTGAGTGGCTCGCTCACGCGCGACGCCTCGAGCTTCAAGTAGTCGAGCGACGTCCCCCGCCGCTGGAGCACGCCGAACCCCTGCGACAAATGCTGCGAGCGGCTCTGCGACGCAATCTCCGCATACGACTGCCCGCGGAACGGGCTCAGCTCTCCGACATTGAACGTCAGCGTCGCTTCCGTGGGAGTGAAGCGCGACGCACGATAGAACTTGAGCGGCGTCCACGGACCGATGCCCAGTGTGCGCGAACGCGGCCATGCGACGGTATCCGCCGCGGCATCATACACCTCGCGGGCGAGAATCGCCGACACCTGATGATGTCCATGCCCGTCGCGCGGCGTACCGGAAAAGACCGCGACGATGATCTGCGGCCGGAACGCGCGCACCACGGTCACGACGTCGCGCAGGATCGAATCCTTGGGCCAGTGCTTGTACGTCTCGTCCGCCGTCTTCGAGAATCCGAAGTCGTACGCGCGCGTGAAGAACTGACGCCCGCCGTCGAGCCGCCGCGCCGCCAGCAGCTCCTCCGTGCGAATCATCCCGAGCAGCACGCCGAGCTCGTTGCCGATCAGGTTCTGCCCGCCGTCGCCGCGCGTGAGTGAGAGATATCCCGTCTCGACCTGCCTGCCCCGCGCGAGCCACGTGATGAGCTGTGTGTCCTCGTCGTCCGGGTGGGCGCCGATGACCAGCACACGGGTGGTCACGTCCAGACCTGCGATGGCTTCGCCCAACGCGGTTGCGCCGCGCTCCTGTCCTGACAGGAAGCGCGGCGCGGCGAGCAGAAGGCAAAACAACAGAATATGAATCCGTCGCGTCATCAGAGCGTCACACCTTGGTTGTCTTTCGCTTTGCCGGAACCGGCAGCGTCAGCACGTCGCTGACGATTCGCTTCTGCTCCACCTCGTGCGCCTTCGAATAACCCTCGGCAGGGCTCGCGCGTTCGGGCCGGCCGATGTAGCGGATGGTCAGCATGTTCCCCGTCGCCACCCGAAGCTGCGGCGCCACGAACGTCCAGGCACCCATGTTCTTGGGCTCTTCCTGCGCCCACACCACATCCTCGAGATTGGGATACCTGTCCACCACCTGCGCCACGGCTTCTCCGGGCCACGGATACAGCTCGTCGACGCGCACCAGCGCAATCTCAGCCGTCTCGCCCTTCGCGCCGAGCAGGTCGTAGTACATCTTCGCCGTACAGAGGACGAGCCGCCGCACCTCACTCGTGCGCCCGGACGCGACGGCGTCGTCGATCACCGGCGTGAAGCCTCCCGCCGACAGCTCCTCGAGCCGCGCGGCCGCCGCCGGAAGACGCAGGAGGCTCTTGGGCTGCATGAGGATGAGCGGCTGCCGCTCGGACCGCATCGCCTGACGCCGCAGAATATGGAAGTACTGCGCCGGCGTGCTCGGATACGCGACGCACATGTTGCTCTCCGCGCAGAGCTGAAGAAACCGCTCCAGGCGAGCGCTCGAGTGCTCGGGCCCACCACCTTCGTATCCGTGCGGTAGCAGCAGCACCAATCCGCTGCGCTGGCCCCACTTGGCGCGGTCGCTCGCGATGAACTGGTCGATGATGGGCTGCGCGACGTTCACGAAATCACCGTACTGTGCTTCCCAGAGGACGATGTCACGTTCCGTCGCCGTGCTGAACCCGTACTCGAAGCCCATCACCGCCGTTTCGGAGAGCGGGCTGTTGAAGATCTCGAACGCAGCCTTTGCGTGCGGCAGATCCGCGAGCGGTGTGTAGGTGGCGCCCGTTGCTTCGTCATGCAGCACCGCATTGCGGTGCGCGAAGGTGCCGCGTTCCGCATCCTGCCCGCTGAGCCGAACACCGATGCCGTCCAGCAGCAGCGACCCAAATGCGAGCGACTCCGCGTGCCCCCAGTCGATGGCGCCTTTGTGCAGCGCGTCGCGACGGCGCTCGAGCGTTTTCGCGAGCCGCGAATGCACCTTGAATCCCTGCGGCCACGTGAGCAGACGGGTGTTGAGCGATTCGAGAACGTGTGTCGCGACTGCGGTGTTCGGATCGCTTGCCGCCTCGTGCGTCGTCTCCTTGTCCGCGCGGCGCCCGCTGTCCTCTTCAGGCTTGACCGCGCTCTTCATCTCCTTGTAGAACGTCGCGAGCCGATCCCCGATCTCGGTGTCGAGCGCCTTGACGTCCGCGTCGGTGAGCACGCCCTCGCGCACCAGTCGCGCTGCCCATACTTCACGCGGCGTGGGATGCGCGCGAACCAGCTCGTACAGCTTCGGCTGCGTGAACGCCGGCTCGTCGGTTTCGTTGTGTCCCCAGCGCCGGTAGCCCACCAGGTCGATCAACACATCCTTCGCGAACTGATCACGATACGACACCGCGAGACGCATCGCGGAAAGACACGCCTCGGCGTCGTCCGCGTTGACGTGCAGCACCGGCACTTCGAATCCCTTGGCGGGGTCACTCGCATAGCGCGTGGAGCGCGCGTCGATGGGATCGGTGGTGAAGCCGACCTGATTGTTCACAATGAGGTGAAGCGTTCCACCCACGCGATAGCCGCGCAGCCGCGAGAGGTTGAACGTTTCGGGCACCACGCCTTCGCCGGGAAATGCCGCGTCGCCGTGGATGCAGATGGGCAGGACGAGCCGTTCGTTGCGAGTGCCGGGCGCGGCGCTCTCGCGCTGATTCGCGCGCGCGATGCCCGACATGATCGGGTTCACGACCTCGAGATGACTCGGATTCGGCACGAGCTCGAGCGAGACCGTGGCATCGCCAACGACGCGTTCGGCGTGAAAGCCGAGGTGATACTTCACGTCGCCCGTGCTGCTGTATGCGCTCGCGTCGCCTTGATGGCCCTCGAACTCGCCGAACATCTCCAGGTACGACATCCCCATCACGTGGACAAGCACGTTGATGCGGCCGCGATGCGCCATCCCCAGCACGACCTGCCGCGCCCCACCTTCGGCGCCACGGCTGATGGCCTCGTCGAGCATCGGAACGAGGACGTCGGTTCCCTCGATGGAAAATCGCTTGAAGCCCACGTAGGCTCGGCCAAGAAACCGCTCGAGGCCATCGACCTCGGTCAGGCGGCGCAGCACCGCGACCTTTTCAGCGGGGGTGAAGGGGCGGGTGAGCGTACCTTCTTCCATCACCTGCTTGAACCACGCCCGCTCGACCTCGCTGCCGAGGTGCGTGTACTCGAGCGCGATGCAGCCGCAGTACACCTCGCGCAGACGTCGAACTACGTCCGCCGCCGTGCCTTCACTGAACCCCAGGGCGCTCGCCGGTACGTCCGCGAGCTCGGCTTCGGTGACGCCGTGGAACTCGGGCGTGAGCTCGGGGGCGCCCGGGGGCGGCGTGCCGAGCGGGTCGAGCTGGACGGCGAGATGTCCGTACTCGCGAATGGCCTCGGTCAGCGATCCCGCCGCCGCCGTCTTTCGAAGGAGGCGAGGATCGGCCGCTGTGCTCCCGGCGCTTCCACTCAGCGATTCCGCGGTACGAAAGAACTGCCGCCACGACTCATCTACCGACGACGGGTTTTGTCGGTAGGCGTCGTAGGCTTCGGCGATGTAGGCGTCGTTGAAGACGGTTGTGGTGGGGGGAAAGGATGCCATGCGCCGTAATTTAGCGGGCTTCGCTTTTCGGCGCGCATTGGAGCCTGCGGTTCCTCGCTTTTCAGCAGAAAAACGAGCGGCGCAGCCGCGAAGTGCGCCGAAAAGCGAGCGTAGCGAAGCGCGCCGAAAAGCGTCTTATCGCTTCTCCACCGGCAGCACCACGCTGAATACGGACCCTTCGCCGGGCACGCTGTTCACCTCGATGTGCCCACCCAGCAGCGTCGCCAGCCGCCTGGAGATGTACAGCCCGAGCCCCGTGCCCCCATGCCGCCGCGTCAGGCCGCTGTCCACCTGCGCAAATGGCCGGAACAACCGCGACAGCTCCGCATCGGCAATGCCCAGCCCCGTATCCTGCACGTCGAATCGCACCGCGCTTGCCCGCTGGCTCAAGGTCACCGAGATACTTCCGGAATCGGTGAACTTCACTGCATTGCCCAACAGGTTGACGAGAATCTGGCGTGCCTTGTCGATGTCGCTGGACATGCGCACCGGCGTCTTCGGCAGTGTCATCTTGAGCTGCAGCTTCTTGTGTTGCGCCAGCGGCTCCACCACCGCCATCGCCGCACGCACCAGATCCTCCGCCAGAAAGTCCGTGGAGCGGACCGTCTCGCGGCCCTCTTCCAGGCTCGTGAACGCGAGAATCTCTTCGATCATCGCCGAAAGGTGCGTCGTCACCGATCGCATGCGCTCGACGATGTCGAGCTGCGAATCGCTCAGCGGCCCAATTACCTGATCGGCGAGCAGCTCGTTGTATCCGGCGAGCGCCGTGAGCGGCGTGCGCAGCTCGTGACTCATGGTCGCGAGGAATCGGCCCTTCGCACGGTCGGCGCTTTGCGCCTGCATGAGCAGCTGCGACTTATGCACGGCCAACGCCGCATGGTCAGCCAGCATGTCGAGACGCTCGATCTCCCGTTCGCGGAAAGGATGTCCATTCACGCCCCGCGCGACACAGATCACGCCGAGTGTTTCGCCGTGCGCATGCAGCGGAGCGAGGATCATTGGGCCCAGCGCGAGCTCCGGAACCGCGCGCATCAGCGGGCGTCCCGAATCGCGATAGTTCGCTTCGCGCACCATCGCCCGCTCGGTCACGGCTTGCGACAGCAGCGATCCCTCGAGCTCGAAGCAGCGCCCGCGTGCGGGCAGGAGATCGCCTGCCGCCGCGACCACTTCTCCCTGTGATTCGATGACGCGCATCACGGCCGCCCCGGTTGCCGCGCACTGACGCGTCGCGATGTCGCAGAGTGTGCGCAGCACTTCCGCCATGTCGCTGACTTCGGCGAGACGGTGCGCGATGTCGTGCATCGCGATGCTGTCACCGTCGTCGTCCGGCCGCGCTTCCACGATCAGTCCATCGGCCGCGGCTCGCACCCGGCAGTACACCGTGCGCGTCGAGGCATCGGCGAACCCGGGGCGCAGGGTCATCTGCAGGGTGCGCTCCGCCCCGTCATGCAGCACCGCACGCAGCTCGTCCTGCACGTCGCCGAGATCGCGCTCGAGCAGCGTGCGAAGCGATGTTCCGGGCACGAGAGGCCGCCCGACCCACTCCTCCCACCGCGCGTTCGCATAGGCGACGCACAGATCGCCCGTCAGCGCGAGTACGCCCACGTCGAGCGCGTCGAGCAGCTGCGCCACGTTGCGAACCGATGGCGGAAGTGCCGCGGAGCTATCGCGGCTCGAAGTCCGAGCTTCGAACGTGTTCACGTGCCGCTATTGCGTCCGCACACGTGTCATAGCTCCGTTTTTAGATCGCGGGGACGTGGTGGTGCGACGGCGCCATTCCCACACCCACAGGCAGAGCGACCCCGCGCGGTTTCTGGATCACGGCCAACAGCGTCTTCGCCTGCGCGTGCGTCAGCTTCGGCAAATAAATCACTCCCGCCACCCCGCACAACTCGGCCGAGACGTGCTCCTCCGCGCGGCGCGTGAGGCTCACCGCCAGCACAGGCACCTCGCGCAGCGATCGCGCCTGCGACCATTCGTCGAGCACCTGCAGGTTGAGCAGCTCACTCTCGGCAATAATGAGATGGGGCTCGAAGTGCGCTGCCGCGGAATCAGCGGCGGCGCTTCCGACGGCACCTTCGCACACCGCTCCCAGACCACTGAAGTAGCGGCAGAGATGCTCGCTCAGAAATTCATGACGACTGATACACAACACTCGCATCCTGCAATATACCCCGAAAAGGCCCGCTTGTGTCCCGCTTCCAGAAATCTTACCCGAGCTGTTCCAACGCATCGTGCAGCACCTCGGCGCTCGCGGGCCGCTGCTCGCGGTCGCGTGCCATCGCGCGCATCACCAGCGCGCTGAAGGCTGGAGGAATGTCGCTGTGAAGCGACATCGGCGTCGGCGGCGTCTCCTCCAGCACGCGGGCGATCAGCGCCATGGGATTGGGCGCCTCGAACGGTAATCGCCCGCTGAGCCCCTCGTACAACACCACGCCCGCCGAGTAGATGTCCGCACGCACATCGAGCTCGTCCCCGAGCAGCTGCTCGGGGGCCATGTACTCAGGGGTCCCAATGACCATCCCCGCCTGCGTGAGACCCGCGGTGGGAGCACGTGCCGCGAGTCGCGCGATGCCGAAGTCCATCACCTTCAACGTCCCATCCGGCTCCACGACCATGTTCTGCGGCTTGATGTCACGGTGAATCACGCCTGCTTCGTGCGCCACTTCGAGTGCTCGGCACAGCTGCTTCGCAATCGGCAGCAGAACGTGCACGGGAAGGCGCCCGCGGAATCGAATCAGATCCTTGAGCGACGTCCCCTCCACGAACTCCATCGTGATGAAGTACAGCCCATTCGCTTCGCCGAGATCGTGGGTGCGGACGACGTTGCGGTGCGAGATCTTCCGCGCCAGGCGAATCTCACTCTTGAACCGCTCGAGCGCGGTGTCGTCCGATGCGATCATCTCAGGCTTCAGCGTCTTGATCGCGACGACTTCCTGCAGCTCCCGATCGACGGCGCGGTATACCACGCCCATCCCGCCGGCTCCGAGCATCGCCTTGATGTCATAGCGAACGCCGAGCGACTGTCCGGGCCTGAGCCCCTCGCCGGAGCGGACAGCACCCGGCATCGGCGCGGTGGCATCCGTGTCGCGCAAGATTGTCGCGGTGCGCATCGCGGCCGCGCGACCTCCGCCGAGATAGTCGACGAGCGCCTGCTTGTCGCGGAGGTCGCCGAGCAGTCGTCGCACCGCGTCGGCGAGCGTGCCGATTTCGTCGGCACCGCCGGCTGGTATCTCTGCTGCGTAGTCGCCATCGGCCGCGCGACGCGTTGCCGCAACGAGGGCCGTGACCGGGCGAACGATCTGCCGCGTAATCGCGCCGGAGAGAAGAAAGGCGAGGAGCAGTCCCGCCGCGGCGGTGATGAGCAGCGTGCGACGCAATGCGTGAAAGCCCGCGAGCTCGGCATCGAGCGAGCGCATGGCTAGGAATCCGCCAACCTGGCTTCCGCCGGCGCTGAGCAGCGGAGTGCCCTGACCCACGAACGCGCTGCCGCCAATGGAAAGATCCGAGCGCGCGCTCGTTTGCCCCACGATGCCCTTGAGCCGCGAGACAGCATCGGTGAGGCGCGTGCTGTCCGCCGCCGCCGCGGGCGTGGAGTCGCGCATCATTCGCTCGGCGATTTCGCGCTGGAGCGGTGCGCGATCAGACGCCGGGATGGTGGCGCCCGCAATGCGTGGCTTCTCCAGGCTGTCCAGCACGTAGAACGCGACTTCGCTTCCCGTCGCCGAACCGATGGCGCTCGCGAGCGAATCGCTCACCGGTTGTGCCGCCATGATCACACCGACGACGCTCAGGGAATCCGTGAGATCCTTGAGCAGCGGTACCGCGACGAGCTGAATCAGGGCGGTGTCGCCGCTGACACCGAATCCACTCATCGTCTT
Organism: Gemmatimonadaceae bacterium; assembly: GCA_031360095.1. Taxonomy (GTDB): domain Bacteria; phylum Gemmatimonadota; class Gemmatimonadetes; order Gemmatimonadales; family Gemmatimonadaceae; genus AG11. The sequence goes on along the minus strand of JANMAY010000040.1, from coordinate 8,479 downwards.
GCCTTCGAGCGCGCCAGACACCAGCGGTGACCTGGAGAGGTCGCGAGGCGGCGCTGCCTTTTCATCGCTCTTGGCCTTGAGCACGCCGATCGAGTCGGTAATCTGCACCCACTTTGCTCCACTCGTCTCGACGAGTGCGCCGGCCTGATCGAGCGCGTCACTTCCGGCGCTGTCGCTCGCGATCACCTGCATCACGTCGCGGTTCTCCGCGAACACCCGCACCTTGCCAGCGAGCGCCGCCTGTCGCGCCTTCAGCTGCTCGGCGATGCGGGCGTTCGTTTCGGAAAGCCCGCGTTCGATCGTGCGCTCCGCCGAGGTTCGCGCTGATGCGGACGTCACGATGAGGGTGACGAGAAGCAGAGCGGTGACGACCGCCGCGGTGCCGAGGAAAATCTTGAGGGAGAGGCCGAGCCGGGGCAATTGCTTATGAGTACAGGTTCATGCTACCGCGTGCGGAGTGCGGGGAGCGGAGTGCGGCGTGATCGTACGCCGTACGGCGTGATGCGTGGTCGTGGGCGAGCGGAGTCGCGAGGCGATCGGCGTCGTGAGGCGAGCGGCGTTCGTGAGACGTGCCCCTCCGCGCGCCGCACCCCTCACGTGCCGCCGTACGCCGCACTCCGCACTCCGCACGCTGTCAGTACCTGTCCCCCTTCGCGTTCGAATATTCCTGCCCGAACTTGTTCTTGTGCTGCACGAAGCGATAGCCGCGCGCATCGAGCTCCACTCGCCCCACCTGCGAACCTGCCGCCGGTACCACAAGGGGTCGCGACAACAGCTCCGTCGCCCGGTCGTGCCAGACTTTCATGGTATACGTACCCGCCGCAACACCGGCGATCGCGAAACGGCCGTCGTCGCCGGCCTGCGCGAAATACCCGGATTTGAGCACGACGACGTAACCCGTCATGCGTGGATGGATATTGCAATAGATGGGAAAGACGCCAGCTTCCTTGAAGAATTGGTCGCGGGTGCGGCCGCGCGCGAACACGCCCGTGTCGAACGCGCCGGCGGCCGCCTTCGAAAACACGTTGTGACTGAAGGAATCCTGGTTGGGAAATTCGACCGTGCTCCCCTCCGACACCGCCCGCACGCGCGGGGAGAATTGCCGCCCCTGAAGCTGGATCGTCGCCGTCGTGGCGGCCGCACGCACCTTGGTGACACCCGTTGGCTCGAGCCAGACGATGACGTCGGCGAGATCTTCGGATTGTTCACCGGGACGCTCGAGCAGACTTATCTGACCCGTGACACTTCCCTGTGCCAACACGGCCGGCACCGCGAACAGCATCAGAAGCGCCGATCGACGAAGCGAACCGCATAAACCGATCATTCTTCCCTCTCCGACGAAGAGCGTCATGACTGCAACCCGCGCGCTGTCGCGCGTCAAGAGTGTGGCGGCACGTGCCAGAGCGTCAAGCACCGCGCCCCACCTATTACTCCGGATCGCCGCGATTGGATCGCTCGCCGCAGCAACTGGTGCTCCCCTCGCAGCCCAGGGAGCCCCCGCGGCAGCCAGCCGCGATTCGGCGAGCATCGCCGGTGCGGATTCGCTGGCGGCCCGGCTCAAGCGTGCCGAAGAAGCCATCGCCCTTCTGCAGCAGCAGATTGGCGAGCAGGCCGCCTCGGGCGTGATCACGCGCAGCCGGATGCAGCTGGAGCTCACCGGCCGCGTGCTCGTGCACACGTTCCGCAACGAACGCCGCGTCAACAACCAGGACAACCCGCAGTTCGTTCGGCCAGACTCTACGTCGCCACTCCCGATATCCGCGCTCGGCATGGCGATCCGGCAAACGACGATTGGCGCCGTCCTCACGGCACGCGACGTCATGGGCGGAAGCTTTATCGGCGATATCGACGTCGATTTCTATGGAGGACAGCAGCCCAGCAGCGGTGGCCGGACGTTTCCGCTGCTGCGCATTCGGACGGCGCGGGGAACGGTCCGCTGGACGCATGGTGAGCTGATGATCGGTCAAGAGACGCCGCTGATCGCCGGCCTCAATCCCGTGAGTCCTGCAGCGATCGGAACGCCGGGGTTCGTAACGGCGGGCAACCTCTGGCTCTGGCTACCGCAGGTGCGCGCGACGGTCGAGGCGGGCGGACCTGTCCGTATCGCCCTGCAGGGTGCCGTCCAGTCGTCGATCACCGGCGACCCGGTCGGTGTGTTCGACACCGACGCCGATCCGGCGGAGCGCTCCGGCATTCCCGCGGTCGAGGGACGCGTCCGCCTGCGCGTGGGGGAGGACGACCGCACGAGCGAGCTGGGATGTGGCGGACACCTCGGGACTGTGCAGATCCCCGGCGCAACTGGAGTTCGCACTAACGCCGTGGCGTGCGACGCGCGCCTCGCCTTTCCATATGCAGAGATCCGCGCCGAGGGGTACGTCGGGCGCGGCCTCCGCGGTCTCGGCGGCGGCGGGGTGTCGCAGAACCTCACGCGAACAGGCACCGAGCCGCTGCACGACGAGGGGGGATGGGTTCAGCTCAACGTCGATCCGCATCCACTGCTTCGCGTGGGAGCGGGATGTGGAGTGGATCAGCCTCGCAAGGTCGACGTCGCGGTCGGCGGACGTCTGCGCAATCGATCCTGCGCGGGTTACACGATCCTGCGTCCCTCAGGCCCGTTGTTCATTGGCGCCGAGGTGCGGCAGATCTCCACGACCTACGCGGCGGGTGATGTGAGAAACAATCATCTCAACCTCGCGCTGGGCTTCGAGTTCTGATCGGGACTACTGCTTTACCTCAGTGGGTTTGGTCTCTTTCGCCGCCACGTCGGGTCCGCTGCCATTCTGGTCCGTCGCTCCCGGGATCGAATCCAGCTCCATCGATTTCGTAACGCGCGCGCCAGGAACATCTGCCGTTGCCGGAAGAACGAGGCGGAACGTGCTTCCCACGCCCATCTCCGATTCGATCTGAAGCTCGCCCTGTAGCATCTCGGCGAGCCGCCGTGAGATGGGCAAGCCGAGTCCCGTGCCTTCCGTGAGCTGGTTTTTGCCGAGCTGCACGAACTCGTCGAAGATCTTCTCCCGATCGGCCGCGGCAATCCCCTCGCCCTCGTCGATCACTTCGAGAATGATCCCACCATCGTCCTGCGGAAGCGAGCGCACGCGAATCGGTTTGCCGCGGCCGAACTTGATCGCGTTGGAGAGCAGGTTGAGGAGAATCTGGCGCACGCGGCGCGGATCGCTCACTACCTTCGCGCTCGCGCCGTTGTGCTCTAGCGCGAGCGCCGATCCGAATTGATCCGCGAGCGGACGCACGGTGATGAACAAATCTTCGACGAGCGATGGGAAGGAGACCGGCTGGAGCCGGAGATCGATCTTGCCGGCTTCGATCTTCGAGAGGTCGAGCACGTCGTTGACCAGCTCGAGCAGATGCTTTGCGGCCTTGTGTGTGCGCGTGATGCCCTCGGCCTGCTTTTCGTTGAGCGGACCGTAGATGTTCTCGAGGAGCAGCGTGCTGTAGCCGAGCACCGCGTTGATCGGCGTGCGCAGCTCGTGGCTCATCGACGCGTAAAACCGGCTGCGTGCGGCCATCGCGCGCTCGAGCTCCATCTGACGCTCGGCCAGCTCGTCGTTGAGCGCTTTGAGCTCGGTCATTGCCTTGGCAAGCGACTCTGCCTGCGCCTGGAGCTTCAGCTCGGCGCGCTTCCGTTCGGAGATGTCGCGGACGATCAGCGTGAAGGTGCGCTTCCCCTGCATATCGAGACTGCTCGCCGTGGCCTCCGCCGGGAAGGTCTCGCCCGTCGTGCGCACACCGGTGAACGCGATCACGTGCTCGAGCACCGGATCGTCCGTGCTGCAGTTCTCGTCGGTCGCACCCAGGGAGCGTTTCGCGATGCCTTCGAGCGTTTCCTGGCGGATTTCTTCCTTGAAGAAGCGCCGTACGTCGTTGCCGATGGCGCGCGGCGCCTGTGCGCAGAACATGCGCTCGGCCGCGGCATTGAAGAGCATGACGTTGCCATCGCCGTCGAACGTGATGATGGCATCCATCGCGGAGCCCACGATCTCCGAGAAGCGCGCCTCGGACTCGTAGATCTCGCGCATGTGCTTCACCTCGAGCTCGCGGCGCTCACTCTCCACCAATTGTGTCTGCTGCGCGGCGAGCTGCCGCTGCTTCTGGTACAGGTCCACGAACACGTTCACCTTCGAGCGGAGAATGTCCGGCTGGAACGGTTTCGACATGTAGTCGACCGCGCCCACCGAGTACCCCTCGAAGATGTACTCTTCGTCCTTGCTGATCGCCGTGAGGAAGATGATCGGGATGTATTTCGTGCGCTCGCGGGACTTGATGAGCCGCGCCGTCTCGAATCCGTTGATGCCAGGCATCTGCACGTCGAGGAGAATCATCGCCACGTCGTGGCTCAGCAGCTTCCGGAGCGCCTCGTCGCCGGAGCCGGCGCGCACGAGAATCTGACCGAGCGGCTCGAGAATGGCCTCGAGCGCCAGCAGGTTTTCCGGCCGGTCGTCGACGATGAGAATCTCGACGGGTGCGAGTGGGCCGTCGAGCCCCGCGAGCGGCGCGCTCACCGGATTGGAGGGGGCGATGCTCCTCTCGTTCGTCGCGTCGATGCTCACTGCTCGTCGCGCTCTGGTGCGCCCGCGGGCAGGACGGACACGAACTTCACCAAGTCGCCAATGGGCATCACGCGCGCGCGTGGTACCGCACGGACTGCCGATGTGGGCATGAGCGGACTCTCGGCGGTTGCCGGATCCTGGATCAATGCCATGCCGCCGCGGTCCGAGATGCGCCGTAGTCCTTCGCTGCCATCCCCGTTCGCTCCCGTGAGCACGATCCCCACTGTGCGGTGGCCGTAGCTGTCCGCCGCAGAGAAGAAGGTGACGTCGATGGACGGTCGGCTGTACCGCACCGGCGCCTCCGTGCTCAGTGAGAAATGCCCCCGCTCCACGAGTGTGTGATAGTCCGGCGGCGCAACGTAAATCTTGCCGTGTTGCAGCGGCATCTTGTCCTCGACCTCACACACTTCCAGCGCCGAACGTTCCTGCAACAGCGTGCGCAACAGATGATCGGAATCCTTGTGCCGATGCTGCACGAGCGTCACGGCCATGTTGAAGGTCTTCGGAAGCCCCGCGACGAGAGTCCGCAACGCGGCCAGTCCCCCCCAGGACGTTCCGACGACCACAAGGTCATACCCGACACCAGTCGCATTGACCATCAATGCACCTTCCGGTACAGCTTTTCCGTCGCGCTGAGCTTCTCGTAGCACGGCTCGTACTGGGAGAACTTGAGAGACTCCTTGCTGCCAAGCGCCAGCATGCCGAACGTGACCAGTGAATCGTAGAACAGCGTGTGGACGCGGTTCTGAAGCTTTTTGTCGAAGTAGATCAGGACGTTTCGGCAGAAGATTACGTGGAACTCGCTGAACGAGCGGTCCGTTACGAGATTGTGCTGCGAGAACACGACGTTGCGAGTGAGCGACGGGGAGAAGAGCGCGCCGTCATACTTCGCCGTGTAGTACTCCGAGAACGATTTGGTCCCGCCGGCCTTGATGTAGTTGTCCGTGTATTCCTGCATGCGATCGAGCGGAAAGATCCCCTGCTTCGCGCGTTGCAACACGACGTCGTTGATGTCGGTCGCGTAGAGCCGCGCACGGTCGTACAACCCCTCCTCCTCGAGGAGGATCGCCATCGAGAACACTTCCTCGCCGGTGGAGCAGCCGGCGTGCCAGATGCGGATGAAGGGGTACGTCCGGAGCAGCGGGATCACGCGTTCGCGAAATTCCCGATAGAAGCTCGGGTCGCGGAACATGGCCGTGACGTTGACCGAGAGATCGAGCAGCAGCCGCTCCATCGCCTCCGCGTCGTGAAGAATGCGTGCCTGCAAATCGGAGATCGTGCGCAACCCCTCCCCCTCCACACGCTTCCACAGCCGGCGACGGATGGACGCGTACGCATACGAGCGAAAATCAAATCCGTAGTGACGGTACACGCCTTCCAGGAGCAGCTCGATTTCGATCCGCTCCAGGTCGGCCGCATAGTCGAAGGGGGGTCCCGCGAGGGACTCCCCGCCCGTCACCGGTACAGCCATACACGCATCAGACTGAGGAGCTGCTCGGTATCCACGGGCTTGGTGATGTAGTCCGACGCGCCGGCCGCGATCGTCTTTTCCCGATCACCCTTCATCGCCTTTGCCGTCAGCGCGATGATCGGCATCGACTTGAGCTCCGGAATCTGCCGGATCGCCCGCGTCGTCTCGTAGCCGTCCAACTCCGGCATCATGATGTCCATCAGCACGAGGTCGAAGTCCTGGCGCTCCTTCAGCATCGCGATCGCATCCTTGCCAGTCTCCGCGAACGAGACATGCCGTGATCCTCCAGCATGCTCGTCAGCGATATAATGTTGCGGACGTCATCGTCCACGATGAGCACGCGCTTGTCGGAGAACACCGCATCGGTGTTGTGCAGCCGCTCCAGCATGCGGCGCTTCTGCTCCGGCAGCTTCGCCTCCACGCGGTGGAGGAACAGCGCGGTCTCGTCGAGCAGGCGCTCGGGCGACTTCACGTCCTTCACAATGATCGTTTCCGCGAACTTGCGGAGCTTCGTGTCCTCCGCGGCCGAGAGATCCTTGCCCGTGTAGATGATGATTGGCAGCTCCCACATCGCGGGATTGGCCTTCACCGTCTCCAGCAGCTCGAACCCGTTCATGTCCTTGAGGCCAAGGTCGAGGACCATACAATCGAAGTGGCCGGTGGACAGCTCGCGCAACGCATCCTCGGCCGTTGCGACGGCGGTGATCTCCACGTCCTCGTGCTGAATGAGCTCGATCATCGCCTCCCGCTGCGTCTCGTCGTCTTCCACCACGAGCAGCCGCTTCACCGATGAATCGATGAAGCTCGTGATCTTCGCGAACGATTCGTCGAGCGCTTCCTTCGTGACCGGCTTTTCCAGATAGGCGAGCGCGCCCGACTTGAGTCCCTGCTGCCGCTCGCGAATGCCGGTGATGATGTGCACGGGGATGTGGCGCGTTTCCGGATGGTGCTTGAGCCGGTCGAGCACGCCCCAGCCGTCCATGCCCGGCATGTCGATGTCGAGCGTGATGGCGTCCGGCTCGAAGGCGTGCGCGAGCTTGAGCCCCGCTTCGCCATCGAGCGCGCACAGGCCCTTGAAGCCCTTTTCGCGCGCCATGTCGAGCAGAATCTTGCAGAACGTCGGGTCGTTCTCGATGACGAGCAGCACACGATCGTCGGGACTGATGTCGTCACGATCGTCGTCGAAGCCATCGGGCTTCGGCAGTGCATCGCGTGACACGACGACGTTCTCGGTGATCGGGTCGGACGGGGCGGCGACTGCGGTTGCCCCGCCCGACTCTTCCCATCCTCCGGATTCGGCCGTGCTTCGCTGGCGCGGGTACGTCGGCGCTGACGCGCGTCCCCGCGGACCCGTGCGCACTTTTCCTCCGTCCGTGCCCCAGTCGTCACCCCGATCGCGGCGGCGAGACGACGATTCCTCACCGCCCTTTGGAGCATCGGGCTCCACGTACCGCTGCGGAAGGAAGAGGGTGAATGTGCTCCCGCTTCCGGTCGTGCTCTCCACACGAATCTCGCCGCCGAGCAGACGCGCGATCTCGCGGCTGATGGAGAGGCCGAGCCCCGTCCCGCCGAATTTGCGGCTCGTGGTGCCGTCGGCCTGCTGGAACGCCTCGAAGATCAGTTGCTGCTTGTCCTTCGCGATGCCGATGCCCGTGTCGGACACGGCAAATGCGATGACCGTCTCCGCCTGATCGAGAATACGGCTGGCGAATCGCTTGCCCTTCTCCGCACGGCGCATCGTGAGCGTGACACCGCCACGCTCCGTGAACTTGAAGGCGTTGGACAGCAGGTTCTTGATGACCTGCTGCAGCCGCTGCCCGTCGGTGAAGATCGCCGGCGGTACTTCGGACTGAATGTCGATCTTGAATTGCAGACCCTTCTGGTGCGCCACAGGGTCGAACGTGCGCTTGGTGAACGACTTGACCTCCTCGATGGTGACGTTCGTCGGATTCACCTCCATCTTGCCCGCCTCCACCTTCGTCAGATCCAGAATGTCGTTGATGAGGTTGAGGAGATCCGTGCCCGACGAGTAGATGGTCTGCGAGAACTCCACCTGCTTCGGAGTGAGATTCTTGTCCTTGTTGTCGCTGAGCAGCCTGGCGAGGATGAGCAGCGAGTTGAGTGGCGTGCGCAGCTCGTGGCTCATGTTCGCCAGGAACTCGCTCTTGTACTTCGAGCTGAGGGCGAGCTCCTCGGCCTTCTCCTCCAGCGCCAGTCGCGCGCCTTCGACCTCGCGATTCTTCTGCTCGACCTTCTGGTTCTGCTCCGCGAGCAGCGAGGCCTTTTCTTCGAGCTCCTCGTTGACCTGCTGCAGCTCTTCCTGCTGTTCCTTGAGCAGCTCCTCGGACTGACGGAGCGTCTTCGCCTGTGCTTCGAGCTCCGAGTTGGAGCGCTTGAGCTCGTCCTGCTGCGACTGCAGCTCCTTCGACTGGCTTTGTAG